>CP017039.1:1963662-2290939 GCA_001717545.1 Anaerolineaceae bacterium oral taxon 439
TTGGATCGTCTTTCCGTCGCAAACGGCTTCGAGGGAAAGGGTTGCCGGATCGAAATTGCTGAGATCGATCTTCTCATCTTCATCGCCGAAGATGATAACCCGAGCCATTTTCATGTCATCTGCGGCGGCTGGATCAATGGTTATCTCAAAATATCCCCAGTAGCCCCAATTGAATTCAGTAATGGCTGTTCCCTCGGCGGAAACGTTTGAAACGAATATCGACGCTGCAAGGAAGCAGCATAACCATACTGCGAGTCGTTTTTTCATGGCATCATTCCTTCGATTTTCCAAAAAAGGCGGCGAGGATTCCTTCCAGGATCACGCCGGCTAACGCCCCGAATATGATATTTCCTGTTTTCTGCCAGACAAGCCATCCGATAAAAACCGGCACAATTGCGAGCACACCCATGTTATCCTCCTGTATTTCTGCCTGATTTATTGCAAATCTCGTCTTCCGCCGGAATCTATTCCGTTTCGGCCTCTTCTTTGTCTTCCTTCGATTTTTCCAACGCCCCGGTGACGTCGACATTCTCTATCGGTTCCAGCAGATTCATTCTGACCGAAATTCTTTCGCCTTTTTTCTCCGTCGGGATCAGCAATTTTGCATTTTCCAACGCTTCGACGCCCCGATCTTCCAGGTCGTAAACGTATCCGAATATGGCAACGGTGTCTATGGCAAGGGCGTCTTCAATCGAGAAAGAATCACCTTTAGGATCAATATGCGTAATCGCCAGATAGGGTTTATATTCAACAACCTGATTCTGATCCTGAACAGAAAATATAAAATCTCCTTTTTTCTTGTTGATGAGATCTTTGGAAATTTCCCCGTCAAGACTTTCCATCAGGACCATAACGACAAGATGATCCGGCTTCATGAAAGCCTCCGGCAAAACGGGATGGATGATCAGGTGCGTCACCTCTATCGTATACTGATCGCGCTGCCACGGGAAAATCGTTCCCCCTTCATCAGCAAAGACCGAACCGGCAGCGAGCATAACAACCAAAAACGAAAAGACAATGATTAAACTTTTTTTCATGCTGATCCTTCTTCCTTTTTTTATTTCGAATTTTCCGATTTCATCGTATTCCAACTAAAAAGTCTTGTATGGAATGTCGTCCGAATCCACCGGATCGCCTGGAACCGGCGTCGTTGTATTAATGTTCAGCGTGTAGATATATCCGGCATCCAGCAGGATTTTGTCAGAACCGTCATCATACGTCATAACTTCGTAATTTCCGATTTCTCCGAACGCGTCTTTTACTCCGAACCACTTTTCGCCGGCTCCGAGCTTGATCTGATACTTCGATCCCCCGGCGAGATAAGCGGTTACGGTATCGCCTTTCCCGAGGAAAAGCGACGAAACGTTATCCTCCCCGCGGAAGATCTTGACCATGACGCCAAGCGAATCGCTTTTTCCGATTTTGATATGAAGGACGGCGTTGGTCCCGTAGAAGTTCGGATCGCGGTAAATTTCTCCGTTCGCGGGCCAGGACTGTTCGCAGCTGTCCATTCTCGTCCGCGCGTCGTCCGTGTCAGCATTTTTGAAAGCCTGATACGCCTCCCAGTAGGATCCAGCCATTTCATAAGCGCAGCCGATCAGGTACCGATGATCGTTGGAAGCGATTTCCTGGACCATGTTCCGCTCCAGTTCTGCGAAGCCCGGCGTATTCGGGAATTCTTTACCTTCCGAAGTTTCGTTAACCGCGGCCCGGTAATAAAGCAGATATGCCATCAGCCGCTCCAGCGTATCGGCGTCAAGCAAATCTGTTTTCTTTGCCCCAAACGTCGCCTCCAGCGTTTGAAGCGCGCCCATTGACTGGTTGTAAAATCCGCCGGTCAGCGGTAAATTAAAACCAAACTCGTTGAACATTGTTTGAACCGTGCGGACGGTTTCGCTCTGGGTTCCGTTCGCGATCGGGTCGCCGCCGCGAAGCTCTTCGAGCGCCTTCGCGTAAGCTGGATCGAGCTGTGACAGGACGTAATCCAGCCCTTCGCTGCCGGAGGAACCGGAATCGTCAGCCGCGGCGTTCAGGGAGGGAAAGATCACAGCGGCAATCAGAACGATAAGACTGAGAAAAAAATTTTTCATCGTGCCTCTCTTTCTTCGACTTTACTTTGTGGACATATTTTGGACCGACCGGAGTTGTTCGGCGGCGGTTCGCTTTTCAGGGTCATCCACCCCGCATAAGATTTTTTAACTTTAGCATAGCCATTTCTGAAAACTCCGAGCTAATAGCTCAGAATTTTCAGATCGAACGCGCCGTTAAAACAATTTACGCATGTTCCCACAGCCGCTTGAATCAAAATCAGCGCAATATTTCCGCATGATCAGCGGGACATCCCGCGGAAAATAAAACACTGCCAGCCGGGCCGCATATGGTAAAATGTGAAATCATAAATCAATGAGGTGAAACGGATGAATGGCTTTTCTTGTAAATAACGAGGTCTTTCGGCAGGTCTGACATTTTTTCAGAGTCCCGCCGCGCCTCTGCAAGAAAGCGAACCCCTCCGCTCCTGAATGTTTTCCGCCATAAATGGTGTTTAAACCCGTCCTTGTTAAAGAGCCGAAAGATGTTTGTTTTCTTGCGGCTCTTTTCTTTTTTGATATGGAACGTAATATTATGGCAATGATTAAAGTTGAAAATCTGACTTTCGCGTACCCTGGAATATACCGAAATATTTTTGAGAATTGCAGCTTCCGGATCGATACGGATTGGAAACTCGGCCTTGTCGGCAGGAACGGTCGGGGCAAAACAACATTACTGAATTTACTTCTCGATAAATACAAATACAACGGGCAAATCATCAGCTCGGTAAAATTCGATTATTTTCCCTGCCCGGTTCCGGATAAAAAACGCCCCGTCCTCGAAATTATGGCCAATATCAGCCCGACAGCGCGGGAATGGGAGCTTCTGCGTGAGCTCGCTTATCTGGAGGTCGACGCGGATATTCTTAACCGGCGCTTCGATACGCTTTCAAACGGCGAGCAGACAAAAGTCCTTTTGGCGGCATTCTTCTTAAATGAAGGCCGGTTTCAATTGATCGACGAACCGACGGATCATCTCGATCTTAACGCGCGCAAAACTGTCGCCGCATATTTGAAACGGAAGAAAGGATTTATCCTCGTCTCGCATGACCGCGCCTTCCTGGACGACTGCGTGGATCATATCCTGTCGTTGAATAAAACGTCGATCGACGTTCAAAACGGGAATTTTTCGACCTGGATGAAGGCTTTTGAAGACCGGCAGGCTTACGAAACGGCGCAAAACGAACAGCTCCGTAAAGAAATCCGTCGGTTACACGAAGCGGCGCGGCGAACCGCGGCCTGGTCGGATCGCGTCGAATCGATGAAAACCGGGAACGGCCCGGTCGATCGCGGCTACATCGGTCATAAAGCCGCCAAAATGATGAAGCGGTCAACCGCGATCAGCGCGCGGCAGGAGAAAGCGATCGAAGAAAAATCAGCGCTGTTGAAAAACGTCGAAAGGGCGGATGACCTGAAAATCACCCCGCTTCCGCACCATGCGCAAACGCTGGCGCAATTTTCAAACATAACGATTTATTCTGATGAGAAACCTGTCTGCGGGCCGGTTTCGTTCGAGATCGACCAGGGCGCACGTCTGGCGCTGGCCGGAAAGAACGGCAGCGGGAAAAGCAGTTTGTTAAAATTGCTGTTGGGGCAGGATATCTCTTACAGCGGAACGCTCCGTCTCGCCTCGGGACTGATCATTTCTTACGTTCCCCAGGATCCGACCGGCTTATCCGGATCGCTGAACGAATTCACGACCCATCACGCTCTCGACAAAATCCTGTTCAATTCGCTGCTGAGCAAGCTGGATTTCGGCCGGGCTCAATATGAAACCGATATCGCGACGTATTCGCTCGGACAGAAAAAGAAAGTCCTGATCGCGAAAAGCCTCTGCGAACGGGCGCACCTGTACGTCTGGGACGAACCCCTCAATTATGTCGATATTTATTCGCGGATGCAGATCGAGCAGCTGATCCTGCGCTTCGGACCGACAATGATCTTCGTTGAACATGACCGGGCGTTTCAGAAAGCGGCTGCGACGCGGACAGTCGAGATTCAGTCATCGGTAAAAAAACCAGAAAAAAGCGAGAAGGAAAGCCCGCGGATTATGTTATAATATGTACTGGTAGCGGATAGCTTGAGAAAACCGGGACGTTATTCAAGCTGAGCCGGTTCTCGAGCAAAATTTTACACAGAGCAAACGCTCAAAATTCATCATAACTGCAGGAGTATCAAATGAGTAATACGGTTGCATGGTTAGTTTTTAGTTTGATCTGCGGTATTGGATCGTTAGGTCTCGGTTCATACCTGTTCTATTGGGTCAGCAAACAGGACGACGGGACGGATCGGTCCCGCGAAGTCGCCCGCTGGATCCATGAAGGCGCTCAGGCGTACCTGAAAAAGCTGTACACCGCGCTGATTATCGTTGCGGCGATCATGGCGGTCTTCCTCTTCGTCGTTTACAGCATCGAGCACGGCCGCGGGCTTGAAACCGCGATCTGCTACCTGATCGGCGCGATCTGCTCTGCTGCCGCCGGCTACATGGGCATGGAAATCGCCGTCCGCGCGAACGTCCGCAGCGCCGTCGCCGCTCAAACAGACCTGAATAAATCGTTCAACGTCGCGTTCCGCGGCGGCGCAGTGATGGGTTTCGCGGTCGTCGGGATCGCGACAATCGGCATGAGCATTATTTACCTGATTACCAAAGACGCGCAGCTCGTTCTCGCGTATTCACTCGGCGCGTCTTCGTTCGCGCTGCTCGCAAAAGCTGGCGGTGGTATCTATACGAAAACAGCTGATATTGCCGCCGATCTTGTCGGAAAAGTCGAAGTCGGGATTCCGGAAGACGATCCGCGCAACCCCGCCGTCGTTGCGGATAACGTCGGCGATAACGTCGGCGATGTCGCCGGCATGGGCGGCGATATTTTCGACAGCTACGTCGCCGCTTCCGTCGCCGCGATGCTTCTCGGCGCCGCGATGAGGGACGAATTTTACACGACGCTGCCGCTGCTCCTCTGCGGACTGGGGATTCTCGCTTCCATTATCGGTTCTTACTTCGTCAAAGTTGAAGAAAATGGGAAACCGAGCAAAGCGCTCAATCTGGGTACCATTTTAACCTGCGCCATTTTCGCGGTCCTGATGGCGATTGCGATCCTGCTGACGCCGGGAATCGCGAACGGCTTTATCTGGGCGATCGTTGTCGGGACTGCCGTCGGCGTTATTATCGGACAGACGACCGAATTCTTTACTTCGGACGAATACGCGCCGGTCAAATTGACCGCTGAATACTCGAAATCGGGGCCCGCGATTACGATTATCGCCGGGATCTCCTACGGTCTCGTTTCGATCGTTCCGTCGATCGTCGGAATCGTCGTCGCGATGATCGTTGCCTTCTTCGCCGCCGGCGGCAATATCAACTTTGACGCCGGAATTTACGGCGTTGGGATCGCTTCGGTCGGGATGCTTGCCGTTTCCGGCATGATCGTTTCCGCCGACGCTTATGGCCCGATTGTGGATAACGCCCGCGGTATCGCGGAAATGTCCTCGATGGATCAGGAAGTTATCGACCGCTGCGACATCCTGGACTCCGCCGGGAACACGGCGAAAGCCATCACCAAAGGTTTCTCGATCGCCGCGGCCGCGCTGACCGTTCTGGCGCTCTTCGCAGCGTTCATCAGCGAAATTAACCAGGCGATGGGCGGCGGCTTCGACCGCAGCGTCTTATCCATCGTCGATCCGCTTATCCTCGCCGGGCTCTTTATCGGCGGTATCTGCCCGCCGTTGTTCTCGGCGCTGCTGATGCTCTCCGTTACCGGCGGCGCGTTTAAAATGATCGAAGAAATCCGCGCGCAATTCCGTGCCGAGCCGGGCATCCTCGAAGGGAAGGTCAAACCGAATTACAATCGCTGTATCAGTCTGGCCGCCCAAGGCGCGCTGACGTCGCTGATCTGGCCCGCGATTATCGCGATCGTGCTCCCGTTGATCGTCGGGTTCGTTCTCGGCCCGACCGGCCTGACCGGGTTCCTCGGCGGCGCGATTATCGTCGGCGTTATCTTCGCCCTCTTCATGTCGAATTCCGGCGGTCTCTGGGATAACGCGAAGAAATTCATCGAGACCGGCGAATGCGGCGGGAAGGGTTCCGAGGCCCATAAATCCGGCGTCATCGGCGACACCGTCGGCGATCCGTTCAAGGATACCGCCGGCCCGTCGATCAACACGCTGATCACGGTTATGTCGCTCGTCGCGTCGACGTTTGCCCCGATTATTGCGAACTTCAACCTGCCGAATCTTCTTAAATAGCCGGCGGCAAAACGCTTGGACCGGAGGCGAGGGCTCTTCCCTCGCCTCTCTTTTTACCGCCGGCGGTACAGCGCCGCATGAACTGCCTTTTTCCGGATCCGAGGCAGACGCCGATCAAAACGTCCCGTGGCAGGCCCGGATATCATCCCGTGAGAAAAGAGGGAAAAATGAAATTTTTATGCTTTGGAATGGCCGTATGCGACTATATCCTGTCGGGCGTTCCCGCGGATATCCTGTCGATCAACGGCGCGTCTATCAGCGGACTGAACGTCAGCGCCGGCGGAGACGCGCTGAACGTCGCGATCGGCGTAACCCGGCTGGGGAATCAGGCCGCGATCGTCGGACGCGTTGGCCGCGACGCATCGGCCGAATTCCTGCGCGAACGCTGCCGGACGGAAGGCGTCGACGGATCAGGGCTGGTCACCGACAAAGACTACCCAACCTCGACCTCCTTCGTTCTTTTAGACCGCTCGGGCGAACGCCATTTCCTCTTCGAGAATCGAATCTATGCGAATTATTCTGAAGAAATGGTCCTGGAAAAATGGCTGCGCGACGCGGATTGCGTTTACTTCGGAAGCGCGCTGACGTTTCCGTCGCTCGATCAGGGCGGAATCGCGAAACTCTTTGCCCGCGCGAAAAAGCTGGGGAAAACGACGGCCATGGACGCCGCGCTGCATGGACAGAAATACGACCCGCGTCGGCTTGACGCGTTTCGGCCTGCGCTCGAAGCTACCGATATTTTCTTTCCCAGCTTAGCGGAAATCGAAGTCTTTACGGATACGCAAAACCCATACAAAGCCGCCGAGATCTTTCGCGATACCGGCGTTAAAATACTGGGGATCAAGCTCGGGAATAAAGGCGCTTATGTAACCGATTTCTCGGAGGAACGGATCGTTCCGCCCCGGAAATCCGGGAACGTCGTCGACACGACCGGCGCGGGCGACGCTTTTTTCGCCGGATTCCTGAGCGCGCGGATGAACGGGTTTTCGCCGTTCGAAAGCGTCGAAATCGGCAACATCACCGCATCGCGCGCAATCGAGGCCATCGGCGCAACGGCAGGGATCCCATCCTTCGATCGCGCTGTCGCCGAAGCTACCGCTTTCTACCGAAAATCTTCGCCCGCCACTCCGGAAGCTGATCCTTGACCGAATCAAAGTAAACCGAGAACAGGATAATCGCCCCCTTCACGATCAGCTGGTAGAAATATTCGAACCGAAGCATGTTCAAGCCGTTATTAATCACGCCCATAATCAGCGTCCCGATAATCGTACAGCCGATCGTACCGATCCCGCCGCCGAAGCTGACCCCGCCGAGAACCGACGCCGCAATCGCCTCGCCTTCATATCCGATCCCGACGTTGGCCGGCTGGCCGGAACCCATCCGCGCCGCTAAAATAATCCCGCCGCAGCCAGCCAGCGCGCCGGCGATAACATAGACAATAATTCGAACCTTCCTGACGTTAATTCCGGAATGGATCGCGGCTTCCTGATTCCCGCCGACGGCGTAAATATAGCGACCGAACCGCGTCTTACTCAGGACGATCCCAAAGACCAGGAACGCTAAGAACAGGAACGCAACCGAATAAGGAATCTGAATCTTCAAGCCGTCATGAACGGAAATCGTCCATCGCCCGCTCCCGATTTCGTTAAACGCCTTACTCGTCGAAGCGACCGGATAACCGTCAGTAATAATATACGCCAGTCCGCGAACGATCATCTGCGTCGCCAGCGTCACGATAAACGGCGGCAGCTTCGTATACGCAAGACAGCTCCCATTAAATAATCCGATCAGCATGCAGGCGAGCAACGTCAGGAAAATCGCCAGATAAAGGTTCAGATTCAATACCGACAGCAGCGTCACGCTCAGACAGCCCGAAAACGCGACCGTTGACCCGATCGAAAGATCGACGTTGCCGATCAAGATAATATACGTCAACCCGATCGACAGCAGACCGTAAATACTGACCTGCTGTAATATATTGGTAATATTCCCCAGCGTCAGAAAATTCGGTGAATTACTCGACAGAATAATAAATAAAATCAGCAGAATCAGGATCGGGCCCAAATAATTCCGAACCGTTTTTACGATCGGATTCGTCCGACGGCGCGGGGCTGCCGTCCTTTCCGTCATTCTTTCATCCGTTGCCGCCATCCTCGTCTCTCCCAATTGCATAGTTCATGATTTTGATTTGCGTCAGCTCTTCCTGCTCCGCGTCGATCTCCTTCACGATTTCGCCGTCGCACATAATCATCACGCGATGCGACAGGTGAATAATCTCCGGTAAATCTGAGGAGATAAAGAGAATCGCCAAACCCTGCGCCGATAAACGGTTGATCAGGTCATAAATCTCTTTCTTCGCGCCGACGTCAATCCCGCGCGTCGGTTCGTCAAGTATCAGGATTTCCGGATCGATCGCCATCCATTTCGACAACACGACTTTCTGCTGGTTCCCGCCGGAAAGCTCTTTGCATTTCTGATCCGGACCGGAGGACTTAATACTCAGGATATTCCGGTACCGATCGACGATAGCGTTTTCCTGATTCGAATCGACGCGGATTCCGTGAATAAAGCTTTTCAGGACGCCGATCGTCAGGTTGAAGGAGATCGACTGGTTCAGAACCAGCCCCGCCCCCTTTCGGTCCTCCGGGACCAGCCCGATCCGGTAACGGATCGCGTCGGCAGGAGTGTTAATCACTGCCCTTTTCCCTTCGACCTTAATCGTCCCCTCCGTCCGCGGGTCGAGACCAAAAATCGCCCGCGCCAGCTCGGTCCTTCCCGCGCCGACCAGACCGGAGAAGCCTAATATCTCGCCCTTATATAAATCGAAACTGACGTTTTTCAGCTTCGCGTTCGAGAAGTTCCGAACCTCGAGCGCCTTTTCCTTCGTTCCGGTAAACGTCCGCGTCCCATACGCGTCCCGAATATCGCGCCCAACCATCATCGCGACCAGCTCGTCCGTCGTCGTTTCGTCCGTGCGTTTCGTTCCGACGTACGTCCCATCGCGCATGACCGTTACCCGATCCCCAATCCGGAACGTCTCTTCCATGCGGTGCGACACGTAGATCACCGTTCGGTTCTCCTGAATCAGATTCTCGATAATCTCGAAAAGCGACTCAACCTCGTGTCGGGTCAACGACGCGGTCGGCTCGTCCATGACGACAATATTCGCATTCTTCGAAATCGCGCTGGCGATCTCGACCATCTGCTGCTGCGCGATCGATAAGCGGCCAACCTTCGCCTCCGGATCGAGATTCAGCCGGGCCGCGTCGATCAGGTCCTGAGTATCCTGAATCATCCTGGGATAATCGACAAACGAAAACGGCGGTTTAACCGGGAACGCCCCGCGGAAAACATTTTCAGCCACCGTCATATTCTTACAGACGCTTAATTCCTGATGAATGATCGCGATCCCGTTATCGCGGGCCACGATCGGATTCGTAATCTGAACCGCTTTCCCGTTGATTCGGATTTCGCCGCCGTCCGACTGATAGATTCCGCCAAGAATATTCAGGAGCGTCGATTTCCCGGCGCCGTTCTCTCCCATGAGGACATGAACCTCGCCCGCAGCACAGCTGAAATTAAACCCGCGCAGCGCGTGAATCCCGCCGAACCTCTTATCGATATTTATCATTTCTAAAACATCGCCACCTGCCATATCGCTGCCTTTACGCTGAATCGGAACCAAAAACGATTCTTAGATCAGATAAATTTTCTTTTTAAGGAACAATAAAGAAAAGCCGGGGCTCCGCTCGCAAGCGGCGGCGAATACCCCGGCAAAAACGCATCCGTCAGTCGAAGACGTAGTCTTCAACGTTTTCAGCGTCGACCAATTCAACAGGGATCAGAATATCGCGTTCCTCCAGCTCTTCGCCGGCGAGCACCTTCAGCATCATTTCAACCGAAGCGCGGCCGATCTTTCCGAAAGACTGCGCCGACGTCGCCGTCTGCCAACCCTCCTTGATCAACGCGATACTGTCGACCGATCCGTCGATCCCGACGATCCCGATATCGCCAGCCTCTTTTCCGGCGCTCTTCGCCGCCGCGACGAACCCCTGTGCGCAGAGGTCATTCCCCCCCCACGCGCCGGCAATATCCGGGTCCGCCTGAAGGAAATTGTCCATCGCGAACATCGCCTGATCGATTGATGACGGCGAGTTCATCGTATTGACGACCTCGATATCGCGATATTTCCGAAGAACGTTATCGCGTCCGATGGACCGCTGCGAAACCGCGTAGGACATCCGGTTCTCGAAGATAATCATCTTGCCTTTATAGTCCATGTACTTCGCCAACGCTTCCATCGCGATCTCGCCCGCTTTGACGTTATCCGACATGACGCTGAACGTCGCGTTTTCGAACCCGATAACCGCGCTGTCGACGACCGCGATCGGGATCCCGGCCTCGTTCGCCTGATCGATCAGCGGCGCGGAAGCGACATAATCAACCGCCGCGATAAAAATCGCGTCATATTGATTCGTAATCAGGTCGGCGAACAAGTTCGCCTCCTTCTGCGCGTCGTTCGCGGCGTCGTACGTATCCAGCGTGTTTCCGGAATCCACGACCGCCTCCTCCATGACCTCCTTCAGGTGCATGAACATCGGATTCCCCAGAAACTTGACAACCAGCGCCATTTTCTTCCCCGTTACCGCCTCCTGAGCGCTGACCGAACGGACCGCGAACAGCCCGACCAACATCGCGGTGATCAATAAAATACGAACAACTTTCTTCATCTTTTATCTCCTTGTTCTGAATAAGACGATTCCCCCTTTTTGAACCGTCTGTCCTCCAACGTTAAGACTTCGCTAAATACCCCCCGTCAATCGGAATAACCGCCCCATTGATATACGACGATGCATCGGACGCCAGGAAGACGCAGAGCCCCTTCATGTCCTCCGGCGCGCCCCATCGTTTCGCCGGGATCCGCTTCGTAATCTCCTCGAAACGCGGATTCGCCGGATCCATCAGCGCCGCGTTCATCTCCGTCGCCATGTATCCCGGAGCGATCGCGTTGACGTTGATTCCCCGGCATGCCCAATCGTTGCACAGCGTCTTCGTCAGCTGGTTGATCCCGCCTTTCCCGGCCGCGTACGCCGGAATCGTCGAGCCGCCGAAAAAAGCGTTCATCGACGATAAATTGATGATCTTCCCATACCCGACCTTCAGCATCTCACGCCCCGCCAGCTGGCAAAGATGAAATGGGGCGGTCAGGTTCACTTCAAGCATCTGATCCCAGTCTTCGATCGGAAACGCTTCGCTGGGATGCCTGCGCTGCATTCCGGCGGAATTGACAAGAATATCGATCCGCCCGCCCAAAAGCGTTAACGCTTCAAAAAAACCGCGCTCGCGATCGATCCGATCCGACAGGTCCATCCGCACGCCCTGACAGCGGAAACCGCGCTCCCGGAACTCAGCCGCAACCTCTTCAACCGATTCCCCGCGCCCGGCGATGACAACCTCGGCGCCGGCTTCCATCAGCCCTTCCGCCATGCTTTTTCCTAAACCGCGCGTCCCACCGGTTACGAATGCTTTTCGATTGTTCAAAGAAAAAAACTGCATTGAAAACCCTTCTCAGCCCGAGAACCGATTCTTAAAGAAAGCTAACGTACCCCCTTTATATCATGAAAGAATCGAATTTCTCACAGGTTCAGCGTCATAAGCAAGTCACATCTTCGCCATGATTTTCGTCATAAACTTACAGAAGCCCAAAATAGTTTCATCTGTTTCAAGTTGTTTTCATCATGATTCAGAAATATTTCCAAACAGGAATTTATTCAGGCATCAACCGTTTCACAAAGCTGGAGCGCAGCCAAGGTCAAACCGGAGCGAATCGTCGATTCGAACGCGCCGGGTTAAATACAAAACATTTCCTTGATCGGTGCAGTCGAGGAAATGTTTCAGAACGCAGCGGATCGCTCACGACTCTTTTTTCATCAGCTTATAAAAAAACGTCCCAACGCAAAGCAGCGCCACGCCGCCCGCCGTCGTCAGAGCCCGAACTCCCGAGCCAGCGAAATCGTCCGTCAGGTAAAGCCCGAAAATAATCAGGAAAACGGACAAAATCAAACACAAAAGGCCAAACAGCTTATAAACCTGATCCCGCATCCGTCACCTCTCGTTCCAGCCCGGCAAATCCATACCCGCGAGCGCCATTCGGCTATAAATCCCGTCCAGCGCGAGCAGCTCCTCATGCGTCCCTGCCTCGCGCAGCTCGCCACGGTCCAGAACGAGAAGGCGATCCGCGTTCCGGACCGTATTCAGCCGGTGCGCGATGACGACTGTCGTCTTTTCACGGCAGAGCTCCGTCAGCGCCTGCTGAATAAACGCCTCGTTGTCCGCGTCGATACTCGCCGTCGCCTCGTCCAGAATAATAATCGGCGCGTCCTTGAGGATACAGCGCGCAATCGAGATGCGCTGCGCTTCGCCGCCGGAAAGACTCGCGCCGCCCGCGCCGATGACCGTCTCGAAGCCGTAGGGAAGCTCCATAATAAAATCGTAACAGCGCGCCTTCCTCGCCGCCTCAATAACCTCTGCCTGCGTCGCGCCCGGACGGCCCATTGCGATATTGTTGTAAACCGTATCCTCGAAAAGATAGACCTTCTGGAATACCATGCTGAGCATTCCCATCAGCGACGCCATGGGAATCGATTGGATATTCTTTCCGCGAACAAGAATCTCGCCCTCTGAGATATCCCAGAATCGCGCCAGCAGGTTCGCGATCGTCGTCTTTCCGCTTCCGGAGCTGCCGATGAGCGCGATGAGCTGCCCCTTGTCCGCGGTAAAAGAAATATCTTTCAAGACAGCCTCGTTCTCATACGCGAACGAAACGCCGCGGAATTCGATCTCATGCGCCATGTCTGACGCATCATGTCCTGAGCCGGGAGAGAATTCAGCCGCGCCGTCGTCGTCGATCTCCTTCTCGGCAAAAACCTCCTCGATCCGATCCAGACTGTTGGTCATGATCGTCATCAGCGTCGCCTGATTGTACAGGTGTTTCAGCGGGGCAAAAAAGCTAAATAAAAAGAGAAGAACGCCGATAAAACTCGCCGCCGGCAGCGTTCCGCGCTGCGTCAGGTAAATACTGAGCGCCAGAATCGCGGTCATCCCCATCGCGTACAGAATTTGAAGCGCGCGTTCGTACGGGACGTACGACGCTTCGAACGCCAGGTTCGCGTCCCGGATCCCTCGGAAGCTCGCCTCGATATCCTTCGCGCCGCGCCCGGTCATACCGTAGCTCCGGATAACGCCGAAGCCCTCCGTATATTCCAGCACGGCCGAAGTCAGGTCTTCGATCGCCGCCTGCCGCCCGGTCGATTTTTCGAACGCAACCTTCGTCAGGACTCGCCCGACAGCAACGGCGATCAGCACGGTCGCCAACGCCGCCAGGCCGACCCGGACGTCAATCGTAAAGAGGAAAGCGGTCAGGATCACCTGTGAAAAGATATCGCCGACGATACCCGCGATCGTCATCATGCCCTGCTCCTCGATAAAGACCATGTCCTGCGACAGAATGGTACTGATCCGTCCAATATTCCCGGCGCTGAAATACCCCATCGGAAGCCGGCGCAGGTGATTCCCGAATTCGATCCGTTTATCGCTGAAAACTTCGTATCCGGCCCCGGACTGAAGCCGATCCGTAAAATACTGAAGAAGCGACTGCGCCAGGAGGCAGCCTGACAGCGTTAACGCCGCGATCAGCGTCATCCGCAGCGTCACCGTCCCGCCGACCACCGCCGGCAGCAACGCGACAGCGACCATGATCGGCGCATTCATGAAGACCGACTTAAGGAACGCGATCGGGTAAGCCGCGCGGATCCGGCCCGCGTATTTTCCCGAAAAGCTGAGTATCCTGCGAACCATGGAAATCATCATCCTCTTACCTCCCGCTCCTTAAGAACCCAACCGGACGCGCTTTCGGACAGGGTCCATAAATTCGCATAAACCGGGTCTGACTTGAGCAGATCGTCATGCTTCCCCGCCGCGCGGATTCGTCCGTTTTCGAGAACGAGAATCTGATCCGCGTTCATGATCGATCGAAGCTTATGCGCAATGACGATAACCGTTTTCCCACGAATAATCTCGCGGATCGCTTCCGCGATTTTCCGTTCGTTTTCCGGATCGACGAACGCGGTCGCCTCGTCCAGAATAATAATCGGCGCGTCTTTAAGAATCGCCCGCGCGAACGCGATCCGCTGTTTCTGCCCGCCGGAGAGCTTATTCCCCGCCTCGCCGGCGACCGTTTCATAGCCATTCTCGAGCTCTGAGATGAACTCTTCGCATTGTGCCTTCCGCGCCGCTTCCATCACCTCGTCATCCGTCGCATCCGGCCGTCCGATCCGAATATTTTCGAGAATCGTTTTATTAAAGAGGAAAATATCCTGCGACAGGTAAGCGATCTGCGCGTTGAGCGCTTCGCTTTGGAGCGTGCGGATATCCTGCCCGCCGATCGATATCCCGCCCTCGCTGACGTCATAGTAATGCGCAAGCAGCTTCGCAGCCGTACTCTTCCCGCTTCCGGAAGCGCCGACCAGCGCGGTCAGCCGCCCTTCCGCAGCGACAAACGAAACGCACTTCAGAACTTCGGCGTCCTTATACGCGAACGTCACATTTTTAAACTCCACGTCATGCCGGTCCGATTCGAACGCGCCCGCGCCCGTTTTCAGCGCCGGATAATCCATCGCCTTTTCGAGCGCCTGGAGCTTCATGTTGACGTTCGGGATTGCGCCAATAAACGACATCATCCGGATCAGGAGCGGACTGATCCCGAAGCTCAGGCATAAAATCAGGATGTAATCCGCCGCGCTCAGCGCCCCCAGCAGAATCATGAGAAGTCCGAACGGGAGAGAATAAAGCGTTATCGTCGAAAAAAGGCTCCCGTACAGCGCCATCCACGGCCAACAGACCCGATACCAGCCTAACGCGAAATCCCGGTAACTCTTAACCCGGCTCTCATACTTTTCGCCGGATTCCCCCTGACGATTGAATACGCGGATGACCTCCATTCCATTGACAAATTCGATAATCGTGTTATTCAGCCGTTTCGTCGCGGCGAAATAACTCCCCATTTTCTCCACGCCAATCGCGAACATCTGGGCCGAAACGCTGATTCCCAAGCCCACGGCCAGGCAGGTCAGCAGCATCAGCTGCCAATCGATCGCCGTCATGACCAGCAGCACGACGGCGACAACGATCAGATTCGCGAACCCTTCCGGAATCATATGCGCCAGGATGAGTTCGATCGCCTCGATATCGTCGGTAAACAGCTTCTTAATCGCTCCGGTTCCGATATCAAGGATCTGGCCGAAGGGCTTCTCCTCCATCCGGTCTTTCAGGTAGAGCCGGATATTTTCAAGCGTCCGGAACGCGGCGCGATGAGAAAGCTGCAAGCCATAGGTATACGTCGACGCATACAGGATTTCACAGCCCAAAACCGCCAGGATCAACGGAACTGACGCGCGCAGCGTCAGCGGCGTCCCTGTCAGCAGCGCGGAAATCAACCGGTAAATCAGCAGGTATGGGATGACGCTCGCGATCGTCCCCAGCAGCATCAGCAGCCCGGCAAAAATCGTCGTCCGCTTATTCGTCCCCATATAGCTGACGATTTTTCCGATCGCCGTCGTCTTTTCGCGGCGCCGGCTCGAGCTGTCGCCATTCCGCGAAAGAAAATAAAAGCGGAGCCGCCTGACGCCCTCGTCGTTCAACGGATACAGCGATTGGACGCGTCCGTCAGCGAGATGCAGGACATGCGTACAGCAGGAAAGAATCAGCTCCGGATCATGCGTGATAATAATCGATAAATTGACCTGCTCCCGAAGCTCCCTGAGCAATCGGCCAAACCGTTCCATCCCCAGGCGATCCAGACCGCTCGTCGGTTCATCGTAGAAGAGAATATCCTTCCCGGCGCAAAGCGCGGTCGCAATCGCGACCCGCTGCTTCTGGCCGCCGGAAAGCGAAGCCGGATGACGCGATTTCAGTTCAGACAGCCCCAACCCGTTCAGGATTTCGTCGACCTTTCCATCCGTCGCGTCGGTATTCAGCGTTAATTCGGCCGCGACGCTCTCGGAAAACAGCTGCCTGTTGACGTCCTGCATGACCATAAAACTTTTCCTGGCCCGGTCCTTCCGCGACAGGAAGACGCCGTTATACGAAACGCTCCCGTCGCTCGGGATCACGCCGCAAAGCGTCTCCGCCAACGTGCTCTTCCCGCTGCCGTTGTCGCCGATAACGGCGACAATACTGTTCGTCGGCAGCGCAAGCCGATCGATATCCAGAATCCGGGCATTCCCACGGGCGCAGCTCAGATCGATGCCTTCCAGCGCCGGCTTATTCCCCGCCCAATCCTTTTCCGTCACCGTTTTAAACGCTTCGAGGCCGGACGAAAGCTGAATTCTTCGTAAATCAGTACAACGCAGCCCAAGTTCGCCCAGCTCCGCGTCGGTAAACGCGCGCATTTCCTCGATCGGAATGCTCCGGACGATCCGCCCGTTCCGGATATAAACGAAGCGGTCCGCAATATCCATCAGATAATAAAGCCGGTGTTCCGAGATGATCATCGTTTTCCCGGACGCCTTCATTTTCATCATCAGGTCATGAAGCCGGTGAATCGCTTTTTTATCCAGATTCGAAGACGGCTCATCCATGACGTAAATCTTCGGATCCGCGGTATAAACCGATCCGCAGGCAATCTGCTGTTTCTCGCCGCCGGAAAGCTCGAAAATATTCCGCCGCATCAACGGCTCCAGCTGCATTTCCCGGACGGCGGCCTGGATCCTTCGGCGAATCTCCCCGGGCTCCATCTCCAGGTTTTCACAACCGAACGCCATCTCGCTTTCGGTTTCTATATTAAAAAACTGGCTCTTCGGATTTTGGAAAATACTGCCGACAAACGCGGCAATCGACGACAGCGGCGTTTCATTCACGCAAATATCGTCGATCATCACGCGCCCGCTCATCGTCCCTTCGTAATAATGCGGCGCGAGGCCGTTCGCCAGGCGCGTTATCGTCGTCTTTCCGCAGCCGCTCTCGCCGCAAAGCACGACAACTTCGCCGTCGCCGATCTCCAGATCGATCGCGTCGACGCCCTCGCCGGTTCCGGTTTCCCCACCGTAATGAAAGCTGACGTTCTCAAATCGGATCATAAGAACGGTCCGTCCTTTCCGAAAATCATCGCGAAAATAACGATCCCAATCAGCAGCGCGATAACGATATAATCCGCCGCCGTCATGCGCACGGTTTCGTAAGATGTTCGTTTTTTCTCGCTGTCCAATCCGCGCGCCAACGCCGTCGCCGTCATTTCCTCGATGACCGCGACGCAGCTGAACAGCAGCGGGATCAGGATATATTCAACCGTCTTCATCGGCGCCCGGACAATCGCGCCCGGCTCCAGCGAAATATTCCGGAAAGCCATCGCCTTGCGGATCCCGTTCCACTCATCCTGAACCGTCGGAATAAACCGGAGCAGGACCGCGAAAGGGATAATCACGAACGCCGGCATATGCATCGCCTGCAGCGCGGACAGCAGATGATTAATCCGCGTCGTCCGAAGCAGCAGCGACAGCGACAGAAGAATCGGCATGCTGAACAGGATCAGCGCAACGACACCCGTGGCCAGCGAAACAAAAATGGGATGACCCTTTCCCGAAGAAGTAACGCAAATCCGAAAGAAAATCAGGAAGGTCCAAAGACAAAAAAACTTCAGACCATCCATTTTCTTCCCGCAAAGCGCTAAAATGGCGCATAAAAATGCGCCATAAAGATACTGAGGAGTCAACCGGAAGCTATTCAATACAACCGCGCTCCCCGCAAAAAAGATCAGGATTTTGACCCGCGGGTCGAGCTTCAATACAGCGCCGGAATCGTCGCCATAGATTTCAAAATCCATTTATACGATTCCAGCTTTTTCGAAATGCTTCCGGATTAATTTCGTAGACAGCAATCCGCCGATCAGCCCGCCGATGATCGCTAAACCAAGCGACACGAACCAGAAATACCCGGTCGGAGCGATTGAATTCAAAGCCGCGGCGTGCTCGGCTCCGGAAAACTGTTCCGCGATAGCTATGAAGCGCTCATGCTCAAACGCAAGCATCAGAAATGGACCCGCCATATTCAGATTGAAGAAAACGAAGGAAAGCACGTACATTTTCCGCGAACGATAATCTCCCAACTTGAGCATCAGCTCCGCCAACAGCGCGGCGCCAATCGCGAAACAGAACCCCGGAATATAAGACGAAGCGGCGATCAGCGCGAACAGCACGCCGATAATCAGCGCCGCGCCGAATTTCCGAACGCGCATTACGCACAGCATGTACACCGTCGCGCAGACAATTCCGACCAGCAGAGGCGAAAGCAGGTATAAAATCGGAATCGCCCCGCCAACCATGACAACGATCAACATGAGAACGAGGTAAATCGCGCCGAACGCCCCCGCGAAAATCAGGTCCTTCGTGCGCATCTTCTTAGGATCGACCGAACTTTGGGAATCCATACTCATCATAATCTCCTTATTTCAATATAAAAAACTTTACTTACAAACTTACTGCCGAGCGAGTTATACAAACCTAACCTAAGCGCAAATTCTAACACATATCCCTGAAACAGAGCAATAAAGTCGTTTTCCCAGGATGTTTCCCGAATCCTGCCTTTTGTCGCAGCCTTGCAAAGCCCGGATCGATTCAAAAAAACGGGGTCAGGAAGCTCTTTTCCTCGGAAGTCGAACGGAAAAACTATACTTATGACCAATATGGTAGCAGACGAAATAATAATGCGGCCGCTGGTCTTCGAGCTGCATGACGCCGCTGATCTTCAGGATCGGCGTATTCTCTTTCAGCCTGAGCTTTTTCTGAACGTCCTTATCGGCAAGCTCCGCCTCGATATGAACTTCCATGTCCTTCATCTTCAGGTTGTAATAATCTTCGTAAAGCTTATAGAGCGAAGTATCTTCATAAAGAAGCGTATGCAAATTAGGAACGAGCTTCTGCGAGACGTAGACGATTTCAAGCGCCATCGGATCGCCATCCGCCTTCCGGACACGGCAAACCCGATAAAGTTTCTCGCCCGGGACGAGATCGAGCATCTCGCCGATCTCCGCCTCATAATCGGAAAGAATTTCGATCGAAAGGATTTCCGAAGACGGGATCTTCCCGATTTTCTTCATCTGCTCCGTGAAGCTTTCCTGATTCGCCAACGAATAATCGGCGATCTTCGACGTTACGTAAGTTCCCGCGCCCGCCCGCCGGGAAATCAGCCCGTCGTTTTCGAGCTTCTGGAGCGCCTTGCGGATCGAATCGCGGCTGACGTTATACTGCTCCTTTAAAACGTTTTCCGGCTGGATCCTTCCGCCGGGCTTCAGCACATTCGACTTTATTTTTTCGTAAATATCGTTATATATTTTCATATAAATAAAGTCATTTTTATCGATCGCCATACCTCAGTCCTCACTCCAGAATTACAGAAGCGTCCCGGTAAAAAAAGAACGCGGGCTTCTCTCCTGCGTTCGTTCTCGCCCTCGCCAGATCGAAGCAAAGAACTCGGAAGCCCTCATTCATTATAACCTGTTCTGTCCGAAGTTCGCCGGAACTAATACTTCAGGAACGAGCGGACCGCCTCCTGCGCAGCCTTTTCAACCATCTTATCGATCGACGTTCCAATCACGAGAATATTCACCTTCGTATCCTTAAATGCTTTGAAGTTCGTGGTATTGATCCCGCCCTCGGCAAGCGTCGGGACCTGGACGGCATCGACCAACGCGTTCAGCCTTTCTTTAATCATCGGATGAATCTCGCCGGCCTGTACCCCCTCGTAGCTCATTCCGGTCATCAGACCAATCATATCAGTACCGATACTTTCCATCTCCCTGGCGGTTCGGTAAACGTCTTCCGGCGTGTCGGCCGGAAGTCCAAACGTATGCAGATCGGTCGTCATCCCGATATAAGCGTCGACCAGAAGCCCGTAGCGATGCGCCGTTTCAACGATCGATTCAAGGTCCCTGAGCGAGGATTTATGCGTATGCAGCCCGTCGGCGCCGGCAAGCGCCATCATCGTAAAATCCTCATCCCGCAGCGGCATCGGGACGATTTCGGTAAAACCGCCGGGAATCCCGACCGTAATATAGACGTCGTCCGGAACGACGGCTCGAACGCCGCGCGTAACCTCTGCCATCTGCGCGACCGTAATTTCGTAGCGGATCCGCTCGGCGGCATGCATCGTCGTCACGCCCTTATGCCCGCGCGCTAAAGCGACCGCCGGATGATTCGGCTCGACCATCTTTACGCCGACGTCGCAAACCGCCTTTGCCAGCCGGCTGTCGTCGCCGGTAATCCCCGTACTCAAGATCGTATGCCCGCCGCCGAGCTCCAGCGCGGCATGAACCTTCGCGATTCCTTTTTTCATTCTCAACTGCATATCGTTCGTTATCATGATCCTATTCCTCCGAAAATTTTCTCTGAGTTCCTGATCCGCCGGACGTTTTACGATCCCGCCGGCTTTTTATCCGATAGTTCATTTACCAAAATCGTCAGGACGCAGGCAATCAGCAGCGCCGCCAGCATCGCCAGCGCGAAATAAAGCCCTTTCCCCTCGTTCGCCATCGTCGGCGCCAGAATCGACGGGACATACGCAATACCCTTAACGTCGAAAAGCCCGACCAGCGCGCCCGAGACCGTCGCCGCGATCAGCGCAGAAGCGAATACCTTCCTGCTGGAAAACATGAACGGATACGCCGCCTCGACAAACGTCCCAAAGCCCATGTTAATCAGGAAGCCGGTCAGCGCGACCGCCCGATCGCCTTTCCCCTTCGGCGCGATCATATTCGCCAGCGTGATCCCAGCCGAAACCATGACAAGCCCGGTCATATCGATCGCCCCAAGGAAGCTGTATCCCGTCGCTTCCATCTCCAGAAGAACGATCGGTAAAATTGCGGCATGATAAACGCCGCCGATAATCGCCGGCCAGATCAGCAGCCCCGCCAGCGCCCCCGCGATCATCGGGTTAAACGCCAGCGCCGACTCGATAACCGTCTTGATTCCGTTCCCAAGCCATAAAGCCACAGGCGCAATCAGGTACATCCCGATCAGCCCGGCCGCCAGCCCGCCAAGCCCGCCGGCGGCGATATTCGCGGTCGTCCCGGGGAATTTCCAGCGGAGACATTGCAGGATAATATAGTAAGAAAAGACGCCCGCAAGGATTCCGCTCGCAAGCCCACCGATAATTCCCCCCTCGACCGACAGCGTTCCGGCGACGATCCCGGCGACGATCCCAACCTCGTCCAGCCCCGAAACCTGCTTCGCGGCGATCGCGGCGATCAGGACCGGCAGCGCGCCGATCAGAATATTAAACGCGTTTTCGAGCGGCGCTAAAAACGGGACCTTGCTCAGCGCGAGACAGAGCGCCATCGCAATAAATCCGGGAAGCGAAGCCATCATCATCCCGCGGAAATTAATCCGTTTCCAGATATTGTCCCCCGCCGCGGAAGCCGCCGCAGCCCCGATAATCGGCATGTACTTCAAGTTCCATTCGCTCGCCAGCGCGGAAACGAACGCGACCGCCCGCGTCCGGTTCGTCGTCCCGGTCGTACCGGACGCGGATATGACCCGCGCGCCCAACTTCTGCGCGTTGGCTATCGACGTCCCGCCGGTCCCGACGACGGGGAGCTGTTTCCGGGCCGCGGCGGCGATCGCCTCCTGATTGACGCCGGCCGGGTCACAGCTCATCACGATCAGCCCATCGATCTCGCCGGCGTCGATCTTCGCCGCCAGCTCCGAGTCGAGCCGTTTCGCGTCCTGATTAACCTCCGCCAGCGTTTTCTCTTCGCCGGGCTCGACCGCCTCCCCGCTCAGCGTATACAGCCTCGCCTTCGCGTCCATCGCGATACCATCCATGCTTTTGTCCGTACTGATAAACAAAACACAGGCAATATCCATACCAGCCGATCTCGTCTGTGTAAAGATCTCGGAAAACATCCGCTTCGGGTCGTTTCCGCCCTGGGAATATAAATTCCCCCCACTGCTGCCAAGAACTGCTACCGTTTTTCCCATTCTTTTCTCCCTTTTCAAGTAAAATCCTTCATCCCATATGCTATCATAAATATACGTACATTTCAAGAAGAAAGCTGTCATATTTGTATGGTGACATTCGTCTTTCCGACAGAGCGCATTCCGAATTCCGGCGTTCCGAAACGGCAAGGACCAGGAAGCGCCCGCGCCGGTCTGTAAATATATTACATTCGGCGCATAAAACTCGTGATTTTTGACGAACAGTCGGATTGTCAAACAATCTCAAAAAGGTTAAACTAAATACAGTAACCACAGGAAGGTTAGCCAGTTATATTGAAAAGCCTCCGTTTCGAATGGTCCCCGTGCGGAGTAATAACAAGAAGGAGAGTAATTATGAGTGATCGAATGACGTGCATGCCGTTTGCACAATTATTGGATTGGGTTTTTACCGAATATGAAACCCGAAAAACCGTTTTCGGACAGCACCGCTTCTTCAAGGCATCTGAAAAGCCGGCGCTGACGATTTTCGGACGAACGCTTGAAACGCCGCTGGGGCCGGCCGCCGGACCGCATACGCAGCTGTCGCAGAACATCGTCGCCGCATACGTCGCCGGCAGCCGCTTTTTCGAAGTCAAAACCGTTCAGATTATCGACGGCGAAGACCTCCCGGTCAGCAAGCCTTGCATCAACGCCCATGACGAAGGGTACAATGTCGAATGGTCGACGGAGCTGACCGTTCCCAACGCGATGCGCGAATATATCAACGCCTGGGTCCTGCTTCACCTGCTCGCGATTGAACTCGATCTGGGCTCCCCCAACGGCTTCCAGTTTAATATGAGCGTCGGCTACGACCTCGCCGGGATTCAATCCGAAAAAATTAATACGTTCATCGATACGATGATGGACGCGTCAGGCAGCGACGCGTTCCAAACCGCGATCGACACGGCGATAAAATTCCTCCCGCGCCTGAAAAAAGTTACGGAAGCGGATATTCGCGCGATCCCCGCGAAAATCTGCAACTCGGCGACGCTGTCGACGCTGCATGGCTGCCCGCCGGTCGAAATCGAACGCATCGCGACCTACCTGATCGAGGAAAAAGGGCTGCATACGTTTATCAAATGCAACCCGACGCTGCTCGGGTATGAATTCGCGAGGAAAACGCTCGATAAAATGGGCTACGATTATATTCAGTTCGGAACGCATCATTTCGAGCATGACCTGCAGTGGGCCGACGCGATCCCGATGATGCGCCGGCTGATCGAAAGATGCGCAGCGAAGGATCTTCAATTCGGCGTCAAAATCACGAACACCTTCCCGGTCGAAATCAAGGCCGGCGAATTGCCCGGGAACGAAATGTACATGTCCGGCCGGGCGCTCTACGCGCTTTCGATTTCGTTAGCCGCGAAGCTGTCGACCGAATTCGCCGGAAGCCTCCGGATCTCCTACTCCGGCGGGATCGACCGGTTCAATATCGAGAAAGTCGTCGAGTGCGGAATTTGGCCGGTGACGATCGCAACGACGATGCTGAAGCCCGGCGGATACCAGCGCGCGATCCAGCTCGCCGAGCTCTCTTCCGCCGCCGTCAGGTCGCCGTTCACAAAAATCAACGTCAACGCGCTGAACACGTTAGCTGCGGCCGTTCCAGCGGACGGGAACTATCGAAAATCGATCAAGATGCCCCCCGCCCGGAAGAACGGAAAGAAAGTCCCGCTGATCGATTGTTATGTTGCCGGCTGTCAGGAGGGCTGTCCGATTCATCAGGACATTCCAACGTATATCCGCCTCAACGGCGAAGGAAAATTCGCCGATTCGCTCCGTGTGATCCTGGAGCGCAACGCGCTCCCATTTATTACCGGGACAATCTGCGCGCATCCCTGCATGAGTAATTGCGTTCGCACCGTATACGAATCGCCGGTCGAAATCCGCGCGACAAAACTGAACTCCGCGGAAAAGGCGTTCAAAGAGGTCCTCGCTGAACTGAAGCCGACCGGAACTTCAAATAAACGCGTCGCCGTCGTCGGCGGCGGACCGGGCGGAATCGCGGCCGCGTTCTATCTCGCGCGCGCCGGCGCCGCGGTCACGCTGTACGAAAAAACCGACGTCCTCGGCGGTATCGTGCATCACGTTATCCCGAACTTCCGAATCGGCGCGGACGTCATTCAGAAAGACGTCGCCTTCATCGAGAAACTGGGCGTCAGGATCGAAACCGGGCGGGAAATTACCGACGTAGCGGCGTTGAAAGCCGAAGGCTTCGACGCGGTCGTCCTCGCCCTCGGGGCGTCGGCGCTCAGCCATATTCAAGTCGAGGGGATCGCCGTCCGGAACGCGATCGAATTCCTCGAAGAATTCAACCGGACGAACGCCCAGATCGATCTTGGGAAGAAAGTCGTCGTGATCGGCGGCGGCAATACCGCCATGGATACCGCCCGGGCGGCGAAGCGGACCGCTGGCGTCGAGGAGGTCTCGCTCGTCTATCGCCGAACGATGCGGTACATGCCCGCCGACGAAGAAGAGCTTCGCTACGCGCTCGAAGACGGCGTAGCCTTCAAGGAGCTCCTGTCACCGGTCAAATGGGAAAACGGAGAACTCCTCTGCCGCCAGATGGAGCTCGGCGAACCGGACGCGTCCGGACGGCGCGGCTTCGTCGACACGGGGAAAACCGTCGCGATCCCCTGCGACAGCGTCATCGCCGCTATCGGCGAGAAGGTTCCGGCGAAGTTTTACGAAGCGAACGGAATCGCGCTGAACGACCGAGGCATTCCAACCCTGAGCCCCGCTTATGAAACGTCGGTCGAAGGCGTTTATCTCTGCGGCGACGGAAGAACCGGCCCGGCGACAATCGTACAGGCCGAAGCCGACGCGATCGTCGTTTCCAACGCGATTTCAGGGATCCGCGAACAAAGGTTCAGGCCAGTTCCGGATCAGCTTTCGAATATCTATCCGAAACGCGGAATCCTGAATCACCCGTCGGTGAAAGTTCATGAACAGAACCGCTGTCTGTCCTGTTCGACGATCTGTGAAATCTGTACCGAAGTCTGCCCGAACCGCGCGAATGTCGCGGTCGCGGTCCCCGGAATCGACATGCCGCAGATCATTCACGTCGATTACATGTGCAACGAGTGCGGCAACTGCGAAACGTTCTGCCCATGGGCCAGCGCGCCGTATAAGGATAAGCTGACGCTGTTCGCAACCGAAGCCGATTTCGAAGACAGCGCCAACAACGGCTTCCTCGTCCTGGATCGCGACGCGCTCCGTTATAAAGTCCGGCTCCTGGGGCGCGTCTTCGAGACGAGCGGGAAAGAATCCGACCCCGCGCTCCCGCGCGACGTCCGCGACACGTTCAACGCCCTTGTCGCCAATTACGCGTGGATGATCCCGTAAGATCGCCGGGAAACGGCCGATCCTGAAAACGCAAGCCGCCTGAGAATCCGGGCGGCTTTTTCATGCCGGCGACGACATCGTTACCGTAAATCCGCGGCAATCGCTTCAGCAATCGCGGAATTGATCGCGTTAAAGACCGGATTCTCCGGATGCGGGATACAGTCCTGAACCCAGTTCCACCAGAAATAACCGCCGATAAAACGATCGCCGGCGCGCCTCATCCCATAATAAGCGGTCGCCATCGCAATTTTACTTTCGACGGCTGCCCTATCCGCCGCCGTATTCCCGGATTCGCCGACGCCGATTTTTGCGTTCGGGAAAAAACGCGCGATCCCGGCGAAGACCGAAGCCCAATCCGGCGCGTACCCGCCGTTATCGTCTTCGTAATAACTGACCAACGCATAATCGACATTTTCAGCAAGTCGGACCGGAAGGTAACGATCCAGCCAATCGAACAGGTCGTGGTCGGCTGGGTCGGCGTAATAGACCGTCAGCGCCGTCTTTCCACCGCGCGCCCTGATAAAATCGTTCGCCGCCCGCGTTTTCGCGACGATAAGCGCCGGATCCTGACGAATCCAGTCGACCCCGTTGATCTCGTTCCCGATTTCCCAGATTCCGACGTACGGCGAAAGAACCGCGAACGATTCCCGGAACCGTTCCAGGTAGGATTCGACGTCCGGATAATTGCGCATGTAAAATGAATCAACCGGCTGAGCCATGACCGTCGCGACGGAAGAGATCGCTGAAAAAAGCTCGACGTATTCCGCGACCGGAAGATCATCCGTCATCACGATTCGCACCACCGGCCGGACGGGCATCGCGCGGATCGCGGCGGTTATCTCAGCGATCGCAACTTCGCCGTACCAGGAATCGTCAACCGTTATACCGAAAATCAGCTCATCCGGCCGTGAATTCAGGTCCGCAGCCGCGGCGATCGAAAAAATCGAACCGCATGAAAACACGAAGAGGACCGCGAAGAGGAAAACCTGAATCAGGAGCCGGCGCTGGATTTTTGTCATGGCTCCATTTTAGCGGAAGTTGGGAAGAACGCTCGCTCGAATGCTATAATCATGTCACCATGGCAAACAAGAGCGTCACAGTTTTCAGCACCGAATCCGGGCGGCACTGCCCGAATTGCGGCATGCCGGTATCTGAGTGCGCCTGTAAATCGTCCGGCGCGAATCCGCCGCAATGGAAAGACGACGTTATCCGCGTCCGCCGTGAAAAACAGGGCAGGGGCGGGAAAGAAGTCACAACTATCCGCAACTTTCCCGGAACGACGGATGAGCTCCGACGACACGCGACTGCGCTGAAGAAGGCGCTCGGAACCGGCGGGAGCGAGAAAAACGGAACGCTCGAAATCCAGGGCGATCACGTCGATCACGTCATCGCTTATTTCAAAAATTCAGACATGAAAATCAGGAAAGACGGAGGATAAACGACCCGCATGGCGCAGGATCCGAACAAAGTTATTTACTCGATGATCGGGGTTTCGAAAATCTATGGTCAGAAATACGTCTTAAAGGATATTTACTTATCCTATTTTTACGGCGCGAAAATCGGCGTCCTCGGGCTGAACGGCGCGGGGAAATCGTCGCTGTTAAAGATTCTCGCCGGCGTCGATAAAGACTTTATCGGCGAAACGATCCTTTCTCCGGGCTTCACGATCGGCTACCTTGAACAGGAACCGCTCGTCGACAGCCGGAAAACCGTCCGCGAGGTCGTCGAAGAAGGCGTTCAGGAAGCGATCGACCTGCTCAGGGAATTTGAAGAGGTCAGCGCGAAATTCGCCGAGCCGATGAGCGACGCGGAAATGGATAAGCTGATCGCGCGGCAGGGCAGAATCCAGGAGAAAATCGACGCGCTGGACGCCTGGGATATCGACGCCCGGCTGGAAATGGCGATGGACGCGCTGCGCTGCCCGTCCGGCGATACGAACGTTTCCGTCCTCTCCGGCGGCGAAAAACGCCGTGTCGCGTTATGCCGGCTGTTATTGAAACGACCGGATATCCTCCTTCTCGACGAACCGACGAATCATCTCGACGCGGAAGCGGTCGCCTGGCTCGAACGTCATCTCCAGCAGTACCCCGGAACGGTTATCGCCGTGACGCATGACCGCTACTTCCTTGATCATGTCGCGGGCTGGATTCTCGAACTCGACCGCGGGCAGGGGATCCCCTACCAGGGGAACTATTCGTCATGGCTGGAACAGAAGAAATCGCGCCTTTCGCTCGAAGAAAAGGGTGAGTCGCAGCGTCAGCGCACGCTCGAGCGCGAGCTGGAATGGATCAGAATGTCGCCGAAAGGGCAGCACAGCAAATCCAAAGCGCGCATTGCCGCCTATGAAAAGCTTCTCAGCGAAGATACCGTCAAGCGCGCCGAGGAGCTGCAGCTGTTTATCCCGCCGGGGCCGCGTCTGGGGAACCTGGTGATCGAGATGAACGGCGTGCGAAAGGTCTACGGCGACCGGATTATTTTAGATAACGTAACCTTCAGCCTTCCGCCCGGCGGCGTCATCGGAATCATCGGCCCCAACGGCGCGGGGAAAACGACGCTTTTCCGGTTGATCGTCGGCGAAGAGAAGCCCGACGGCGGAACGATCCGAATCGGGGAAAGCGTAAAACTCGGCTACATGAATCAGAGCCGCGACAACCTTGATCCGGAGAAAAACATCTGGGAAGTTATTTCCGGCGGCGCGGACGAAATCAGCATCGGAAACCGAAAAATCAACTCGCGCGCCTATGTCTCCCGTTTCAACTTTAATGGCGCCGATCAGCAGAAAAAAGTCGGAACGCTCTCCGGCGGAGAACGGAACCGCGTCCAGCTGGCGCGGACGCTGACCGCGGAAGCGAACGTCCTCCTCCTCGACGAACCGACGAACGACCTCGACGTCAATACCATCCGCGCGCTCGAAGATGGGCTGGAAAACTTCGCCGGCTGCGCGCTGGTCATTTCGCATGACCGCTGGTTCCTCGACCGGATCGCGACGCATATCCTCGCGTTTGAAGACGACAGTTCGGTTCTGTATTTCGACGGAAACTACACGCAATATGAAGCCGATCGCAAGGCGCGGCTCGGAATCGCCGCGGACACGCCGCATCGAATCAGGTACCGTTCGCTGACGAGAATATAAGCCGGGCCATTAAAAATCCAGACCGTCGCTAAGTCCATGCGGCGGTTTTTTTTGATTCCACCCCTGTTTCAATATTCCCTCCAGGCGCGAATGCACGATCCAAACCCGGGAATTCCTGAAATCGGCGGACGCTGCTAAACGATCTTACTGAAAAATGACATAGATCATGCGCTCTTCATGATAATATTCACTATCCGCACGAGTACGAATATTTATTCATTATTGATTGAATATTTCAGCCAGACTCCCTATAATCGGATTATACAAATACATATCAAACTGCGCAGGCATAATTCGTTCATTTTCGCCAGATTCCTGATCAACGTTTCAAATCTGGCGGGCAGAGAAAGGAGTCCGAACTTCAGGTATATTGCAAAACGCAGAATTCTATCGAACCGCGAATCGATTCGCGCTTTCAGATATTTTGTCCGCCATATTTCATTACGGAAATTCATATCAGGAGAAATCATGAAAAAAACTGTCGTCCTTTTAGCCGTCCTTACCGCCCTCTGCACCCTTTCCATTTCAGCCCTCGCGCAAACCGAAGTAACCTTTTGGACGCTCAACACGCGCCAGGAGGCGGTCGGGCCCATCGTCGAAGCCTTCAACGCCGCAAATCCGGATATCAAAGTCATACCATCTTTCTTTGATACAGATGGCATTAAAGACGCCTGTAAAGTCGCCGCGTCCTCCGGAACGCTCCCGAACATGTGGTTCAACTGGGGCGGGAGCCTGGGCGGGTTTTACGCGGACAACGGATTAACCTATGATTTGAACGACTTCGCCGCCGCGAACGGCTGGGAGGAGAAATTCAGCCCATCCGCGATTTCGCTCGCAACCTATGACGGCAAGCTCGCCGGTTATCCGACCAGCTATAACATCCTCGGCGTCTACTATCGAAAAGACATTTTCGAAAAATACGGAATCGCCGTTCCGACGACGTTCGAAGAATTCGAAGCCGCCTGCGCGACGCTGAAAGAGAACGGCGTCATTCCGATTTCGACCGCCGGACTTTACGGTTGGCATGTCATGCGCTTCGTCGAACTCCTCATCGAACATTACGCCGGCGCTGAGCTCCACGATAAAATGAACCTTTTCGAAGAAAGCTACAACAACGACGCCGTTATCCAGGCCTTAACGAAATATAAGGAATTCGTCGATAAAGGCTACTTCCCGATCGGATTCATCACGGCAAATCCAAACGATACGCGCATGGCAGTTTACACCGGTGACGCGGCCATGGATATTCAGGGACAATGGTACGATGGAATGATCATCCAGGACGAACAGCCAATGGAACAGTTCGGCGTCTTCGCTTTCCCGTCAGGCGAAAAGAACCGCCTTTCAGCTTTTGTTGAAATGACAGAGTTCAATGCAAAAAATACCCCTGAAGAATTGGAAGCCTGCGTCAGGTTCATGGATTTCTATTACAGCCAGGAAAACGCCGATCGATACGCCGCTTACTTCAACCAACCGCTGCCGTTAATCGACCCCGTCATGCCCGAGGGCCAGCCGAACGTTCCCGTTCTCCTGAAGCTCGGCGAAGAAAACGGAACCTTCACGATCACGGATCAGGCCTTCCCGACCGAAGTCGCCGACGCGCTTTTCAACGTTCAGGCCGGGATTGCAAATAGCGAAATGACGCCGGAAGAAGGCGCCGCGAGAATTCAGGAAGCGATCGAAGCGTACCTGAATAAATAATCCGGTTCATCAATCTGCTCAGGCGTGGCGACGCGGAGGCATGACTGCGCCTGAGCAATCCGATTGACCCATCAAAATAGACAGCGGGACAGCATCATGAACACACAGAAAAAAACAGATTGGGGCGCATACCTTTTCCTGGTTCCGGCCGCTATTATCTACCTGTCCGTCATCGTTTTTCCGATCGGCTATTCCTTTTTTATCAGTCTGAACAAATGGAACGGAATCGCTGAAATGGAATTCGTCGGCTTAGGAAATTACATATCGCTATTTACGAACGATCCGATTTTCCAGCAGTCGCTTAAAAACAACCTGATCTGGATCATCCTGACGATCTGTCTGACGATGCCGGCTGCGTTAGGCTTCGCGCTGATCCTGAACCATAAGTTCAAAGGTCGGACGTTCTTCCGCGGCCTCTTTTACTTTCCATGCGTCATCGCGCCGATCACCGTCTCGATCATCTGGCGCTGGATTTACGAGCCGAGCGTTGGATTTATTAATCAGCTGGCCAAATTGATCAACTCGCCATTCCGCCAGAGCTGGCTTTCCAACCCGGATACCAGCCTCTACGCTATCTTTGCCGCCGCGCTTTGGGCCGGAATCGGCGGTTCGATGATCCTTTTTCTCGCAGGACTCCAATCTGTTCCCACCGAAGTTCTGGAAGCCGCGACGATCGACGGCGCTTCGGGTATCCGGCGTTTCTTCTCGGTGACGGTCCCGCTGTTACGCGAGACGTTCGTTATCGTTTTAGCGACGTTGATCGTTTCCGCGATGAAAGTTTTCGACGTGGTGCAGGGCCTGACCGGAGGCGGTCCCAATAACGCCACTCAGATGATGTCGACATATATGTATTCGCAATCATTCCGGTACAACAACGTCGGGATGGGGACCGCGATCTCCTGCATCATGGTCATTATGATGCTCGTCGTTATCGTCCCTTACGTCAGCTTCACCGCTAAAGAAGCGTAGACGGCCGATCGGAGAGAACCATGACAGCACTAAATAAAAAAATCACGAAAACGACGCTGTTTTATATCGCGCTGATCCTGATCGCGATTATCTGGATCATTCCAATTTATACGCTCCTCGCGACCGCCGTCAAAAGCAAACAGGACTTTTTCAGCGGTCTCGGACTTTTCAGCCTGCCAAAAAAATTTGCCTGGGTCAACTTTGCCAACGCGTTTACAAAAGGGAATTTAGGCAGATACATGGTCAACGGACTGATCATCTGCGTCCTGAAAGTTCCGCTCGGAATCTTCGTCGAAGCGTTAGCCGCTTTCGCGATGACCCGATTAAACGTCAGGCACAAGACCGCTATATTCGTCTTCTTTCTGGTCGGAATGATGCTCCCGATGCAATCCGCGTTGGTTCCGATTAACGTCGTCTTCAGTAAATTGAAGCTGCTGAATACCTATTTCGGTTTATTTTACGTGTACGTTGGATTCGGGATATCCTACGGGATCCTGATCCTGCGCGGATTTTTCCGCGGAATACCGAAAGAGATCGACGAAGCCGCGACGCTCGACGGCTGTTCCAAATGGCGGTTGTTATGGCGGATTATCCTGCCGATCGCCAAACCCGCCGTCGCTACCCTCGTCATAACCGATTTTCTCGCGACCTGGAACGAATACCTTTTAGCGAGCGTTATTATCAACGATAACACTAAGAAAACCGTGCCGGTCGGGCTCATGACCTTCGTCGGCGAACATGGAACCGATTACGGGTTCCTCTGCGCCGGGGTTCTGATGTCGGTTGTTCCGGTCCTGACCGTTTACCTGATCTTCCAGCGGAATTTTGTCGAAGGCATGTCCGGCGCTATCAAGTCATAAAAGGAACCAGCAATGAGCATTCCACAATATCCAAAAATGGTTGAAAAATGGGGTGTCTTTGAAATAAGCTGCCGCGGGAAATCGGATAAGAATCCGTTTACGGATTATACGATCCAGGGCGAATTTTCCAGCAAAAACGAAACGAGCACAGTCGACGGATTTTACGACGGCGACGGCGTCTATAAAGTCCGATTCATGCCGCGGTTCGAGGAAGATCACGTTTTCAGGATCTTCGGGACCTTCTCCGAGGAAACGGTTGGCGGAGCCTTTTCCGTCGCGCCGCCCGCCGAAAAGAATCACGGGCCGGTCCATGTCGCCAACACGTTTCATTTCGCCTATGAGGACGGGACCCCTTATTACCCGATCGGGACGACCTGCTACGTCTGGGAGCTCCAATCGGAAGCGCTTCAAAAACAGACGCTGGAAACATTGAAGAATTCGGCGTTCAATAAAATCCGGTTCTGCATTTTCCCGAAGCATTACGATTACAACCTGAACGAACCGTCTTCCTACCCCTATATTGGCAAGCCGATGGACAGCTCGGTCCTGACCAGCGACAATTTCCAGCAATACAACGGCGCGGCGGATGGGAACGACTGGGATTTCACGCGGTTCAACCCGGCTCATTTCCGTCATATCGAAAAATCGATCGAAGCGCTGCGGGACCTGGAAATCGAAGCCGACCTGATCGTCATGCATCCCTACGATCGCTGGGGCTTCAGCCTGATGAACCCCGAACAGGACGATCTTTACTGGAAATACGTTATCGCCCGCTTCTCCGCCTATCGGAACGTCTGGTGGTCGCTGGCGAACGAATATGACCTGATGCCCCAGAAATCGATCGCGGACTGGGAACGCATCGCGAAAATTCTCTGTACTCATGACCCGTATCAGCACCTGCGTTCGATCCATAACTGTCGTCCGTTCTACGATCATTCGCGCCCGTGGATTACGCACTGCAGTATCCAACGTCAGGACCTGTATAAATCCGCGGAGCTCGTCGGAGAATGGCGGGAGAAATATCGGAAGCCGATCGTCCTCGACGAAATCGCTTACGAAGGCAATATCCAGCATGGATGGGGGAATATCTCCGGGAAGGAGCTGGTCCGCCGGTTCTGGGAAGCGGCCTGCCGCGGTGGATACGCCGGGCACGGAGAAACGTTCATGAGCAGTGACAACGTTCTCTGGTGGTCGCATGGCGGAACGCTGAAAGGCGAAAGCCCGGAACGGTTCCGCTTCCTTTATCAAATTCTGGCGGACACCCCCGGGCTGGGACTCATGCCGATCCAACGCGATTGGGACGCCGCAACCGCGGTCCCGGATACGCTCCAATCGCTCGTTTCGCCGGAATATTACCTGATTTATTACAGCTTCATGCGCCCGTCGTTCCGGGAATTTTATTTTGACGATTCGAATACGTATGAAGTTGAAGTAATCGGCACATGGGAAATGACGATTCAGAAGGCCGGAAGGTATCAGGGAAAATTCAAAATCGAGCTGCCGGGGAAAGAATACATGGCCGTTCGGATCCGTAAAGTCTCCGCCGCCTGATCCCTGGACAAGCTGAACTGCAAAGGCAAAAGCTCCCGGCTTTGGGAGCTTTTTTCAGACGGCGGCCGCCTCACGCATGGAACGATTTACCCCACCCCTCTCGCAGTGACATTCCGCCGGATAAAAAATGACAATCAATTCCGCTCGGAAACGGCGAAAAATGATACAATTGTCCTGCTTGTAAACGTTTACAAAGCCGCTGTTAACGAAATCAGCCAATTAAAGGAGCTATTTTTCTCATGAAGAAAATCAAGATCGGAATCATCGGCGCGGGACGCATCGGACGCGTCCACGCCAACGCCTTAACCAACAGCATCCCGCAGGCAGAAGTCGTCGCCATTTCCGATACCTTCGCCGCCGCCGCTGAGAAAGCCGCCGCCGACTTCGGCATCCCGCATTTCTACGCCGACTATCAGGAAATCCTGAAAAACCCCGAAATCGACGCGGTTCTCGTCTGTTCCCCGACGAATACACATGCTCAAATCACGATCGAAGCCGCCAACGCCGGGAAGCATGTCTTCTGCGAAAAGCCGGTCGACCTGAAAATCGAACGCATCCTCGAGGCGAAAGCCGCTGCCGAAAAAGCCGGGATCAAGCTCCAGATCGGCTTTAACCGCCGTTTTGATCATAACTTCAACCGGATCAGCCAGCTGGCGCGAGCCGGCGCGTTGGGCGAGCTTCAGGTCCTGCGGATTACCTCGCGCGATCCGGAACCGCCGTCCGCCGAGTACGCGAAAAATTCCGGCGGGATGTTCCTCGATATGACGATTCATGATTTCGACATGGCCTATTTCCTCGCGAATTCAGAAGTCGAGGAGGTTTTCGCCGCGACCGCCGTCACCGTCGACCCCGCGATCGGCGCCGCCGGCGATATCGACACGGCCGTGATCACGCTCCGCTTCGCCAACGGCGCGATCGGCGTCATCGATAACTGCCGCAAGGCAGCGTACGGTTACGACCAGCGCGTCGAATACTTCGGGACGAAAGGCGCCGCCGTCGCTGAAAACGACCGCGAAACGAACGTCAGCGTCGCCACCGCCGAATCGGTCAGCAGCGATAAACCGCTGTATTTCTTCCTCGAACGATACATGCAGTCGTTCCGGGAAGAGCTCTGCCAGTTTATTGACGCGATCGAAAACGACAAGCCGGTACCGGTGAATATCGACGACGGACTGCGCCCGATCCGGATCGCGATCGCCGCGAAAAAATCGTCGCTCGAAAACCGTCCCGTTCGCCTGAGCGAAATCGAATAGCTCGTTGCTGTAAAAGCGCATGAAGAAAACAACGGAGGAACAAAAATGAATCGCAGCCTTATCCCCGCCCGCCCGTTTTCGGACGGGTACAACGAAATCGTACGGCGCGGCGGAAGCCCGGACATGCTGATGGATTTCGGAATTATCCGGCTGAAAACCGGACAAGTCTATCAGAATAACGAACCGCTCGAGCGCGTCCTCCTCCTGGTCCAGGGGGCGGTTACGCTCGAATTCGCGGGCCAGGAGAAAACGATCGACCGGGCCAACTGCTTTGACAGCGCTCCCTGGGTACTGAGCCTTCCCGCCGGCGAACCCGTCAGGATTACCTCGCGCCGCGACGATACCGAACTCACGTACAACGCGACCGAGAACGAACGCGCGTTTCCGCCGCGCCTCTACGCGCCGGAAGAAACTCCCGATGAATATCGGGGCGCGGGAACGATGAAAGAAACGTCTACGCGAATCGTTCGCACGACGTTCAACTACACGAACGCACCTCATTCCAACTTCGTCATCGGCGAAGTCGTCGGCTTCCCCGGAAAATGGAGCAGCTACCCGCCGCATCATCATCCGCAGCCGGAAATTTACTACTATAAAACGATGCCCGAGGGCGGGCGCGCGTACGCCGAGCTCGGCGACGACGCCTATAAGCTCCGCGGCGACGATACGCTCCTGATTACCGAAGGATTGACCCATTCGCACGTAACCTACCCGGGGTATGCGCTCTGGTACCTCTGGATCATCCGACATCTCGACGGCGCGCCATATATTACCCCGATCTTCGTACCCGAATTCAAGTGGGTCGAAGCTCCGGACGCGATCATCTGGCCCGATAAAGCGGAGGAATAAAATGACCCAACGAACTCGATTAACCATGGCGCAGGCGCTCGTCCGCTTCCTGGACCGCCAGTACATCTCGTTCGACGGGAAAGAGGAAAAATTCGTCGACGCCATGTTCGGGATCTTCGGGCATGGCTGCGTCGTCGGCGTCGGTCAGGCGCTCGAACAGGGCGGGCACGGGATCCGCTTCCTGCAAGGGCATAACGAACAGGGGATGGCGCACGCTGCGATCGGATACGCGAAACAGCTCAACCGCCGGAAAATTATCCCATGCCTGTCGTCGATCGGCCCCGGCGCGATGAACATGGTCACCGCCTGCGGAACCGCGACCGCGAATCGGATCCCGCTCCTCGTCCTCCCCGGCGATACCTTCGCGACGCGCCAGCCAGATCCTGTCCTCCAACAGGTTGAACATCCGAATTCGTTCGCGACGACGTCGAACGACGCCTTCCGCGCCGTCTGCAAGTACTGGGATCGGGTCGAACGTCCGGAACAGCTCATGACCGCCATGATTAACGCGATGCGCGTGCTGACCGACCCCGCCGACACCGGCGCTGTCTGCGTTGCGCTTCCGCAGGACGTCGAAGGCGAAGCGTACGACTACCCTGAATACTTCTTTGAAAAGCGCGTCTGGTATCTCGACCGGCGGCCGATTTCCGCGGCGCAGCTGGACCGCGCCGTCGCGTTGATTCGATCCGCGAAAAAACCGCTGCTGATCTGTGGCGGCGGGGTCCGCTACGCTGAAGCCGGCGACGCGTTAATTCGCTTCGCCGAAGCGCTGAACGTTCCGATCGCGGAAACGCAGGCCGGAAAATCCGTCGTACCCTGGGACCATCCGCTGAACGTCGGCGGTCTCGGCGTAACCGGCGGGAAAGCCGCGAACGTCCTCGCGAAAGACGCCGACCTGATCCTCGCGGTCGGGACGCGGCTGACCGATTTCACGACGGCGTCGAAATCCGCCTTTAAGAACCCTGACGCGCGGCTGCTCTCGATCAACGTCTGCCCGTTTGACGCGTTCAAGATGGACGCGGACGCGATCATCGCCGACGCGCGCGAAGCTTTAACAGCGCTGACCGCGTCGCTCAGCGCGATTGGGTACCGTTCCGGCTATCAGGGCGAAATCGCGGCGGCGCGGGACGAATGGAACGCGATCGTCGACGATTTCTATGCGCAGCCGGATACAGCCGCCGGGATGAGCCAGACGCGCGCGTTAGGCCTGATCAATTCACACATGAAACCCGCCGATATCGCGGTCGGCTCCGCCGGATCGCTCCCCGGCGACATGCAGCGGCTCTTCCGCCCGGGGAACCGTGACACCTACCACATGGAGTACGGCTATTCCTGCATGGGCTATGAAGTCAACGCCGCCGTCGGGGTCAAAATGGCCCAACCTGAAAGCGAAGTTTACGCGTTTCTCGGAGACGGCTCGTTTATCATGTCGCACAGCGAGCTGTATACCGCCGTGCAGGAAGGGTTGAAAGTCAACTTCATGGTCTTCGATAACGCCGGATGGGGCTGTATCGAGAACCTCCAGAACAGCCAGGGAACAAAAACCTTCGGGACCGTTTTCAAAGCGCGAAGCGAGACGACCGGCCGCCTCGACGGCGGGCCGCTTCCGATCGATTTCGCCAGGATCGCCGAGGGCTACGGACTGAAAGCCTACCGCGCCGCGACGAGCGCGGAGCTCGAAGCCGCGCTGAACGACGCGGAGGCCCAGACCGGCCCCTGCCTCTTCGATATCAAGGTACGTCCGGGAACGATGACCCCCGGCTTCGAAAGCTGGTGGCGCGTTGGGACGGCGGAGGTTTCGACCGATCCGAACGTTCAATCGGCTTATGAAGCCATGCGCAGGAAAATCAAGCTCGCCCGGGATTATTAGAGCCGGGAATGAATAAAAACGCGGAGAAAATTAAAATGTTATCGACTGAAAAAGTTCGCCTGGGAATCGCCCCTATCGGATGGACGAATGACGACATGCCCGATCTGGGCGCGGAAAACACGTTTGAACAGTGCGTCAGTGAAATGGCGCTCGCCGGCTTTGAAGGCTGCGAAATCGGGAATAAATACCCGAAAGACTGGGAAACGCTGAAACATAAACTCGACGTCCGCAAGCTGCAAATCTGCAACGCCTGGTTCTCAACGCTCTTTACCTCCCGCCCTTACGAGGAGACGATCGCGGCGTTCATCGAGCACCGCGACAAACTTCATTATCTCGGCGCGAAAGTCATCGGCATCTCGGAACAGGGCAACTCGATTCAGGGAAAGCCAGTCCCGATCCTGGAAAATAAACCGGTCTACAGCGCGGAAGAATGGGAAGTCGTCTGCCGCGGGTTCAACGAATTAGGAAAGCTGGCGAAGGAAAAAGGCATGTTCCTGACCGTGCATCATCACATGGGGACCGGCGTTCAGACCGCGGAAGAAATCGACTACCTGATGGATCATACCGATCCTGAGCTCGTCTACCTGCTTTTCGATTCGGGTCACCTCAGCTTCGCCGGGATCGATCCGCTCCCGATCCTGAAAAAGTATATTCATCGCACCAAACATGTCCATCTGAAGGACCTGCGCTCAAAGGTCTGGGAAAACGTCAAGGCTCAGAAGATGAGCTTCCTCGACGCGGTCCGCGCCGGCGTCTTTACCGTTCCCGGCGACGGCGACGTTAATTTCCTGCCCATCTTCGAGGAACTGGCGAAGGCCGACTATCGCGGCTGGGTCGTCGTCGAAGCGGAACAGGATCCCGCCAAAGCCAACCCGTTTGAATACGCGCTGATCGCACGCGAGTATATCCGCAAAACCGCTAAAATATAACTAAGCCTTTACAGAAAGATAAGGAGAAAATTCATCATGGTAAAAGTTGGTGTAGCCGGGTACGGCGTAATCGGTCAGCGTCTGGCTGACGGCGTCGCGCTCCAGAAAGACATGCAGCTCGTCGGCGTCGCCGACGTCGCCCCGACCCTCGCGATCCGCGCGCTGAAAGAGAAAGGCATGCCGTACGAGCTGTATCTCGCGGTCTCGGATCATCGCGCCAGGTTCGACGAACTCGGGATCCCCGTCAGCGGGACGCTCGAAGACCTGATCCAGAAATGCGATATCATTCTCGACGCGACGAACGCCGGCGTCGGCGCGAAAAATAAGCAGCTTTACGAGAAATACGGAAAGAAAGCCGTCTTCCAGGGCGGCGAAAAAAACAGTGTCGCCGACGTCTTCTTCCATGGCTACGCTAACTTTGAGAAGGGTGTCGGGAAGCAGTTCCTGAAATTAACCTCCTGCAACACGACCGGTCTGATCCGCGCCGTGGACGCGCTCGACCGCGATTACGGCGTTGAAAAAGTCGCAATTACGATTATCCGTCGCGTCGCCGATCCAGGCGATTATCATCGCGGACTGACCAACGCGCTGCAGATCGACAAAGCTCCAAGCCATCAGGCCGTCGACCTGATGACGATCATGCCGCACGTCGAAGCGACCGGAATCCTCGTGCATACCCCCGTTACCCATGGACATATCATCACCGTCCTCGCGAAAGGGAAACAGAAAATAACCCGGGAGATGGCGCTGAAGACGTTCCGGGGCCACGACCGAATCCGTGTCGTCCGGATTGAAGACGGATTCCTCGGGAACGCTTCGTTCTTCCGCTACGCCCGCGACCTCGGGAACCCGCGCGGCGACATGTACGAAATCGGTTTATGGGAAGATTCGATCGTCGAATCCGGCGACGATATCATGTTCGCGATCAACATTCCTCAGGAATCGGTCACGATCCCCGAAACGATGGACGCGATTCGCGCCGCCTGCGGGATGCAGCCGGATCGGGCGTCCGGAACGGCAGCGACCAACGCCAATTTAGGGTTAGGAAAATGGAAATAAAAATGCGGTCCCTTGACGGGATCAACCTGAACGGGAAAAAAGTTCTTCTCCGTCCGGATATTAACTCGCCGATCGATCCCCAAACCGGGGCCATCGTCAGCGACGACCGCATCGTCAAGACGATCCCGGTGATTCGGGAGCTGATCGACGGAGGCGCCGCAGTCGCGATCATCGCGCATCAAGGCGACACGCTCGATTATCAGAACCTGACCGATCTCTCGGCGCATGCCGCGCGGATCGAAGCGCTCCTCGGCCGGCCGGTCGAGTATCTGGACGACGTTTGCGGCCCGGCCGCGATCGCGCGCGTCAAGGCGCTTCAGCCCAGCGAAATCGTTATTCTGGGGAACCTGCGCTACCTGACCGAGGAAGTTTCAACGTTCGAGAAAGACGTCAGGCTGACCGCCGGGCAGTATGGAAAGACCCGCCTGGTCCGGCGCCTCGCGCCGCTCTTCGACCTGTACGTGAACGACGCCTTCTCCGCGGCGCATCGCAACGCGGCCAGCATGGTCGCGTTTCAGGAGCTGCTTCCGACGGCCGCCGGGCCGCTTCTTTTCCGCGAATACGGCGAGCTCTTCAACGTTTTGCACAACGCCGTCAAGCCGGTTGTCTTCGTTCTTGGCGGCGCGAAAATTTCCGACGCATTCGGAATGATGAAACCGGTCCTTGAAAACGGGACAGCCGATACGATCCTGACGACCGGCGTCACCGGAATCGTTTTTCTCGCCGCCGCGGGGATCCCGATCGGAGAAAAAGAAACGAACTTCCTCCGGGATAAAGATCTCCTCGGCTTTATCGACGAAGCGAAAAACTATCTCCTCGACTACCCGGAAAAATTCGCCCTTCCGCTCGACCTCGCCTTCGAAAAAGACGGATTGCGCGCCGAAACCGACGCCGCGGACCTTCCCGGCGACGCGCTCTTCCTCGATATCGGTCCGAAAACCGTCGCTTTCTACGCGAACGTCCTCGCAGGAGCGAGAACGATTTTCGCGAACGGTCCCGCCGGACTGTACGAGGACGAGCGATTCGCCGCCGGGACCCGGGGAATCTGGGAAGCGATCGCCGCTTCCGAAGGTCATTCGGTTATCGGCGGCGGCGACACCGTCAGCTCCGCCTCGAAATTCATCGACCTCAGCAGGATCACCTACGTTTCGACCGCCGGCGGCGCGATGGTACGCTTTATGTCAGGAAAAAAGCTGCCGCTGATCATGGCGATGGAGAAGGCGTTTGCGGCGGGGAAATAAAAGACAGATTATACTTATAGCCGCGTCCGGTACGTACAATCGATAGCGGGCGGATTCGATAAAAAGAGAAAGGATCAACGCATTATGACGAAATTACAAGCATTTGCAAGGGATATCCGCATCCAGCAGATGATCGAGTTCAAGACCCGCGGCTTCGGGCATCTGGGCGGGTCGCTGTCGATAACCGACTGCCTCGCCGCGCTCTACGGCGAAATCATGAACATCGATCCCGGGAATCCGAGCTGGGAGGACCGCGATCGGCTGGTCATGTCGAAAGGACACGCCGGTCCGGCGCTCTACGCGACCCTCGCTCTCAAAGGATACTTTCCGCTCGACGTCCTGCTGACGCTGAATCAGAACGGAACGAAGCTCCCGAGCCATTGCGATAAAAATCTGACGCCCGGAATCGACATGACGACCGGTTCGCTCGGGCAGGGCGCGTCGACCGCCGCCGGAATGGCGCTCGGATTGAAACATTCCGGTAAAAAAGCGCGCGTCTATCTCATTATCGGCGACGGCGAAGCGCAGGAAGGCCAGGTCTGGGAGATGGCGCTTTTCGCGGCGCAGAAGAAGCTCAGCAACCTCATTCTCTTCCTCGACTTCAACAAGCGCCAGCTCGACGGGCGGACCGAAACCATTGCTGACCTCGAAGACCCGACCGAAAAATTCAAGTCGTTCGGCTGGCACGCCGTTCGCATCCCCGGGAACGATCCCGACCGGATCGCCCGGACGGTCCGCGAGGTTCAGGCAGCGCAGGGCGAAAAGCCGGGCGCGATTATCCTGGATACCGAAAAAGGCGCAGGCGTTCAAAAGATCATTGATATCGAATTGAATCATCATATCACCTGTTCCCCGGAACTTGCCGACGCGGTCATCTCCGAACTCGAAGCTCAGAAGAAAGGATAATCCACAATGTATAAAATAATCTATACGGGCGAATTAGAAAAAGTCGCTGGAAAAGCCGTCTTCGGGGCGACGATGAAAGCGCTCCTCGCCGAGGATAAGGACGTCGTCTATCTCGACGCCGACCTGATGAACTCTGTTGGGACCGGCGGCCTCGAAAACCAGTTCCCGGATCAGGCGTTCGACGTCGGGATCCAGGAAGCCAACATGGCGGGGCTCGCCGGCGGTCTCGCCGCGGTCGGGAAGAAACCGTATATTCATACGTTCGGCTGCTTCGCCTCCCGACGCATGTTCGATCAGGTCTTCATCTCAATCGCCTATGCGCAGCTGAACGCGCGGGTCATCGGCTCCGATCCGGGCGTGACCGCCGCTTATAACGGCGGAACGCACATGCCGTTCGAAGATATCTGCCTGTACCGTGCGATCCCGAACGCGACCGTGATCGAAACGACCGACGCCGCGATGGCGGGCGCGATCCTGCGCCAGACGAAAGACCGGCCGGGCGTTACCTATATCCGTCTTTCGCGGAAGAATCTTCCCGCTATTTACGAACCGGGTTCAACGTTCGAGATCGGGAAAGGGAACGTCCTCCGAGACGGAAAAGACGTCGCATTTATCGTCGCCGGCCTGCTCGTCGCCGAAGCGCTGAAAGCCGCGGAGGAGCTCGAAAAAGAGGGGATCTCCGCCGCCGTCATCGACATGTTCACGATCAAGCCGCTCGACGAAGCGCTGACGCTCGAATATGCGAAGAAGACCGGCGCGATCGTGACCGGAGAAAACGGAAATATCGTCGGCGGATTAGGCGCGGCGGTCGCCGGGTTCCTGAGCGAGAACCGTCCGACCCCGGTCGTCCGAACCGGCGTTCAGGACCGCTTCGGACAGGTCGGCGCACAGAATTTCCTTCAGGAGGAATACGGCCTGACTGCGAAAGTCCTGATCGAAAACGCGAAAAAAGCGATCGCGCTGAAAGGGTAAGCGGCCTTTCCGTCAAATCGACAACGGGCGCATCGTGCAGCGATCGCGAAACCGATCGTAAAGCAATTCCGTTGCGCCCGTTTTTGATTCATTCTCGAAGCCGGATATGGGAGAAAGCCAGAAGGACAGGCGGCTATCGATGGAAAACGTAACGATTAAGGATATCGCCGGCGCATGCGGCGTTTCATACGCGACCGTCTCGCGGACGCTGAACCGGCGCAGCGGCGTGCATCCGGCAACGCGCGAGAAGATCCTGCGCGTTGCTGACCTCCTTGGCTATTCCCCGAATCTCCACGCGCGCAGCCTGAAAACGCAGAAAACCCGGATTATCGGGCTGATTCTGCCCGATATCTCGAACCCGTTTTTCGCCGATATCGCCTCGTCTGTCAATGAAATCGTTTATGGACAGGGGTATAACTCGATCCTTTGCAGCACGGACTGGAACGCGTCTATCGAAGAAAAGCAGCTTTCGCTCCTGATCGATCAGCGGGTCGACGGGCTGATCTTCAAGCCATCGCCCGACCTGACCGACCGTTACGCCGAACTCCCGCTTCCGAAGGTCATGATTTCCAATTCGCAGGACCCCCGGTTCAGCTGGGTTGAAATCGACAACGTCGAAGGCGGACGGATCGCCGCGGATCACCTGATAACCGGCTGCGGCTATCGGTATCCAGCGTTTATCAGCGGCGCCCGCGCGTCCCGCTCCAATCAGGATCGCCTTCAGGGCTTCCGCCAACGCTTAGCCGAACTCGACGTCCCGCTTCCCGACGAACGGATTTCTTTCGGGGCGTATTCGATCGAAAGCGGGTACCGGTCCGTCGAAAAGCTCGATCGAGGCGGCTCCGAAGCGGATTGTTTCTTCTGCGGAAACGACCTGATCGCGCTGGGCGCGCTCCAATATCTCTCCGAAAAGGATCGCCCGGTTCCGGACCGCTTCGGCGTCGTCGGATTTGACGACGTTTATTTCGCATCTCTTCCGCAGATCCAGCTGACAACCGTTCGACAGCCGCGCCGCAGGATCGGCGCGCTCGCCGCTGAAACGCTGAGCCGCATGATAGAATCCGAAGAACGGCCGGGAGAAACGCAGATCATGCTTCGGCCTGAGCTCGTCGCCCGCCACACGACAAGCGAGCATTAGAACCGTCGTTTCCGTATCCGATATCAAACGCCGCAAGACATTTCACCATGACGGAAGGAAAGTAAAACCAAGCTGATGAGGAACCGCCAAACCAGGGAAGCCATATGAACCAGATTTTTAATTTCGCAAAATCAACCGTTTCACTTTCAATCCCGGATCGCAGCCTGCGAAAAGTATTGACCGCCAAAGCGGTCGAGGTCCCCCCGGATCAGGAGGAAACCGTCCGCCGGGCGATCGCCGCGCCAATTGGAACGCCTCGGCTATCCGAAATTGTCCGTCCCGGCGAAAAAATCGCGATTATTACCAGCGATATCACACGTCCGATGCCGTCGAGAATCGTCCTCCCGCCCGTCCTCGCCGAACTCGAAAAAGCCGGAATCGCGCCGGGCGACGTCACGATCGTTTTCGCGTTGGGGATTCACCGTACGCATACCGAAGCCGAAAAAGAAGCGCTCGTCGGATCCGACGTCTACCGGAAATACCGTTGTATCGATTCGTCGGGCGAATTCGTTAAGCTCGGAACAGGCAAACACGGGACGCCGTTCGAAGTTTTCAAACCGGTTGTCGACGCTGACCGCCGAATCTGCCTTGGGAATATCGAGTTCCATTATTTCGCCGGATTCAGCGGCGGCATGAAAGCGATCATGCCGGGAGTTTCGACAAAAGCCGCGATTCAGGCGAACCACAGCCACATGGTCCATCCGGACGCCGCCGCCGGAAAAATCGACGGCAATCCGGTCCGCGGCGATATCGACGAAGTCCTCGACTTTATCAACGTCGACTTCATCGTCAACGTCGTCCTCGACGAAAAGAAACGCATCGTCCACGCCGTCGCGGGTCATCCGATCGCGGCGCACCGGGCCGGATGCCGTCTGCTGGAAGACATGTACCGGATCGAAATCCCCGACCGCGCCGAAATCGTCGTCGTTTCGCCCGGCGGCTACCCCAAAGATATCAACCTCTATCAGGCGCAAAAAGCGCTCGATAACGCCAAACACGCCGTCAGGAAAGGCGGCTCGATCCTCTGGATCGCCTCCGCCGCCGAAGGCCTGGGCGAAGACTCGTTTGAGGAATGGATGCTGGGGCATGAAAAATTATCCGACATGATCCCGCATATCCGCGAACATTTTGTCCTCGGCGGGCATAAAGCCGCCGCGATCGCGCTCGTCGCCGAAATCGCCGATATTTATCTGTATTCCGACCTCCCCGAAGACTTCGTCCGCAGGCTGCATTTCCAGCCCGTTTCAGACCTCCAGGGGACCTTCGACGCGCTGCTCCGGAAATATGGGGAAAACGCCGGGGTGATTGCAATGCCGTTCGGCGGCGCGACGCTCCCCTTTTTAGCCGGACACCCGGACGCCGCCTGAAATCAGGAACCGGAGCGCGCTGATTTCAGCTATAATAATCCTTACAGAAACGATCAAGGAGGACTCCCTTATGAAATACTACGGCGCAATCGAGGCTGGCGGGACTAAATTTGTCTGTTCCGTAATCGCCGATCCGGATAATTATTTCGAAGAAGAACGGTTCCCGACGACAATGCCTCAGGAAACGATCGCACGGACGATCGAATTCTTCAAGGAAAAGCAGAAAAAATATCCGTTAGCGGCGCTGGGGATCAGCTGTTTCGGGCCAATCGACCTGAACGAAGCTTCTCCGACCTACGGCTATATCACGAGCACCCCGAAGCCGGGCTGGAAAAATACGAATATCGTCGGCGCCCTTGAGGATGCGTTCGGCCTGAAAATCGGCTTTGATACCGATGTCAACGGCGCGGCGCTCGCCGAATATATCTGGGGGAATCCGTACGGCGTCCGCTCGCTCGTTTATTACACGATCGGGACCGGCGTCGGCGCTGGCGTCGTTATCAACGGCGCCCCCGTTCACGGGCTGGTTCATCCCGAAGGCGGTCATATCCTGATCCGTCAGGATTACGAATCGGATCCATACGCCGGTCATTGTCCTTTTCATCAGAATTGTCTGGAAGGCTTATGCTGCGGCCCGTCGGTTCAGGATCGATTCGGGAAACCCGGATATGAACTCGGCGATGATCATCCGTTTTGGAATACGTTCTCGAATTACGTTGCCCAGGCCTGCGTCAGTCAGATTCTTCAGATCTCGCCCGAGAAAATCGTCCTCGGCGGCGGCGTCATGGAGCAGGAGCATCTCTTCCCGAAGATCCATGCCGAAGTCTTGCGCCTGCTGAACGGTTACGTAATTCATCCGGCGATCCTCGAAAAAATTGACGAATACATCACCCCTCCAGTACTCGGGAACCGCGCCGGAGCCTGCGGCGCGATGGCGCTTGCGCGCCGCGCACTCGAAGGTTAAGCGGGAATTTCATTTGCGCAAAAAGGACGCGCTTTTCGAAATGCGTCCTTTTTTGCCTGCCGGATCGCTATTTACAAAGAATAACCGGAATATTCGTCTTCGACAGCACAGCTTCAACCGTGCTCGACTGAAACAGGCGCTTAACAAACGAATTTGAATACCCGCCCATCAGGATTAAATCCGCGCCGACCTCGTCCGCCGTCTGGATAATCATGTCCCCCGGCGCTATATCCCGGTTCCGATAATTCACCGCCAGCGGCTTTTCCGCGAAAAACTGCGTCGCCTCGGCCAACGCCAAATCGCGCTTGGGCAGGTCTGAACCGGAGATGACGACCGTAATTTCCGCGTTCGAAACCCGCGCGAGCGCCTCCGCAAAGTACATCGCCTCGCGCGCCTTTTTCGTCGCGGAAAACGCGAGCACGATACGATACACGCTGCGCGGAAGGCAATCCGGGGAAATACAGATCATGCCGGGAATATGCATAATCACATCGTTCCAATTATTTCGCCCGGTCTCCGGTCGGTGACGCATCTTGAAAAAAGACAGGTCGCTCCAAAACGCCCGCTCCGACAGATTACGGATCAGGCCGCCCTGCAGCACGACGAATTTTCCCCGGACGCCGGCGTCGGACAGCATCCGGTCAACCTCTTCACGGAACCGGCTCATCTCCGGCGAATCTACGTCCTCCGATTTTGGGACGACATGAACGACCCCGATCCACGCGTCGTAGATTTTCGAAAAACGGATCGCCGAGTCGAGAAACGCACGGTCCGCTTCAATATCGACGGCGGAAATCATGACGCGCTCGATATAATCGTCCGCGCCGCCTAAAATCTCCCTGCGCCAATCGCCCGTCTTCACGCCCCAATCGGATAAATCCGACGTGAAGAACATCGACAAACGCCGAAACGCCCGGAACAGCAGTCCGCGCTTCCCCTTTCCGAAATCGTCGGTCAGCTTCCAGGCCAGCGCCGTATTGCGAATTTTTCCGCCGTACTCCTCGCTCAGCGCCGACTTATTATTTTCGAGCCAGAGATAAAGCTCGCTCTCGGTCTTGCCGCTGAACTGGTCCAGAAGGCCCATCTGCCGAATGGTTCGAACGATCGGCAGGTAAACCTCGTTATACCAATGCACAACCGCTTCGCCGTCAGAAATATCGCGCTTGAAATCCAGCCCCATGAAAAATTTATGCACCTGAATATGCTCATACAGCTGCGGATACTGGCCGGCCAGCGTGAGCCTGATCGCGTTGTCCGGGATCAGCTCGTTAATCCGCGTCCGATCCAGGAACGACTGCCGCTCGGTTTTAACGATAATTTCGTCCGGCGAATCCGTCGGCTTCAGCGGGACGTCCGTATTAATAACGCGGACGTTCGCCTGAATATAATCGGCTTTAATACTCTTCATGACGGAAACGCGATGATGCCCATCCAATACAAAATAGACTTCGCCGATCTGGTATACGTCGATCGGCGGGACCCCCTCCATCGATTCATTCGCTAACTTGACGTTAACCCAACGCGATTCGTCCTCAACCAGCTTCGGCAGGAACGTCCGCGAAAAATCCTGATTCCGCGAAACGGTACCGACGATCGAGGCGATCGGAATCTCCTTGGTAACCGGGATGTTATACGCGTTCGAGAGACGCTTCCGAACCTCGTTATAATCGACCAGGTCATAATTCCTTCCCGTCAATAAGCCGAATAACCGCTCCCACCCGGCTTTGGACCGCGCTTGATAAAAATCGTTTCGGGCTTGATTGATTGAATTCATTTTTCAGGAGAATCCTTTCTTCGCTCACAGTCGGGCAGATATATTTTACCCGAATGCGCCCCCGGCTGCTTCCGTCGGACGCAGATCAGGAGGCGTCATCAGAATACCGCGCTGAATTTTGGCCCGTAACGGCATACCGCTTCAAGCCTGATTTATTCATAAGAACGACTATAATACAACTTCCTTGTAATAGAAAGCGAAATGGTCAGGACGCGCCTCGCATAAAAAATCCGGGAACCCGGGCGAGCGCCTGGATTTCCGGATTGAACGATTGACAGGGTCCGCTTACTTCCGCGACTGTAGGAACGTATCCGCCGCCGCGCCGAAAACGAGATGCAGCAGCAGATCCTTACGCGAATGGACAAACGGCAAGTCGTAACTGTCTTCAAGGACAGGCATCAAATACGACGCCGGGCGATATTTCATGACTTCAACGTCATCGCCCAGGATTTCTTCAACCACCTTCGGATTACAGGGAGCCGGCGTCTTTCCGAACTCGCCTTTTAAGATCATCTGGAATTCGTTCGACGTAAACGCGTACCGCGATCCGGTCAGCACGTTGTAAGCCGCCTGAACGCCGACGATCTGAGAGGTCGGGGTCACGAGCGGGACGTAACCGGCGTCGGCGCGGACCGCCGGAATCTCGGCCATGACTTCGTCAAATTTTTCTTCCGGAACGCCCATTCCCTTCAGCTGGTTCTGCAGGTTGGAGAGCATTCCGCCCGGGATCTGCGACTCGAAGATACGATCGTCATACTTCGGATAATCGAGATCCGCCATAATCTCGCGGCTCAGGTCGATCGCGGTCTTCAGGTCCACCGGCTCTTTCATGATCGCTTCGACGAATCGGTCGACTTTCTCGACCGGCACGTCTTCGAAATGCACCGGCTTATGCCACCCTTTCGCGAAGGACGGCGTCGAATTCTTTAATTCGACGAAGATTTCGCGTAAAACGTCCTGCGCCTTCGTGATCGCCTCTTTATCCAATCCATGGTCATATCCCATGCGCTCGGCGATAACGGCCATGACCTCGACAGGGGAATGCGACGAGCCGCCCGCGAACGGGGAGATGCAGGTGTCGACCTGATCGATTCCATATTTAATCGCTAACGCCAGGTTGACGAGAGAAACGCCCGTCGTCGCATGCGTATGGAGGACGATCGGAATACTGATTTCTTTTCGAAGCGCCGGGAGTAAAACGACCGCGTCCTTCGGATGCAGCAGGCCCGCCATATCTTTGATCGCGATTCGATCGACGCCCTCGGCGAGAAGCCGTTTCCCATAATCGACGAAGTACCCGGTTGTATGAACCGGGCTCGTCGTATACGACATCGCCGCTTCAACCTTCCCGCCGTACGCTTTCGTCGCCAGAATCGCCATGCGCAGGTTACGAATATCGTTCAGCGCGTCGAAAATACGCATATTCCCGGAGCCGCTTTCAATCGATTGGCGGATAAACGCCGTCAGGAGATCGTCCGGATACGGATTATAAGCGAAGAGATTCTGGCCGCGGAGAAGCGATTGGATCCGTTCGCCGCCGCCAAGGCAGTCCCGGAACTTTTCCAGACGTTCCCATGGATCGTCTTTGGTAAAACGAATCGCTGCGTCGAGCGTCGCCCCCCCCCAAAGCTCGAAATTATTGTACCCGGCGTCCTTGATAATCGGAAGAACGCGCATGCACTGTTCGGTCGTCATTCGAGTCGCTGACAGACTCTGATGCCCATCTCGCAGCGTTAAATCATTAAATAAAATCCTTTTCCCCATTTGCTTTATACCTTTCAGAAAAAAATGTAATTTGTCCCGAACGATCGGCAACAACTATTTATTTACGCTATCAATTTTAGCATACCCCGTCCGATTTACGCATGATTCAAAGGAGCGGTTTTCTGAAACAACTCAGATTGTTAGTTGACAAACGCAGGAATCAGGCTGACAAAGCAGCGTAAAAAACAAAGCCCCACCCTGCGCGGGGGCGGACTCAGCGATGATCCCACGCTGCCTGCAGTACCGCATACATCGCATATGTTCTCGCATCAAGAGCACGCTGCTGATCATTCGCACCGCTCAATCCTTTTCCAATAAAGTAAGAAAGAGGGTATCTCAAAACGGATTTTATTACAATAAAATCCACCTGTTTATTTGTCAATGCGTCGAATAGGTGTCGCGCGTACCCGTAAGGATATTCGATGCATTGATCCCGGGGGGCTTTACGTGGAAGCCGGTTTTATCTCCGGCTTCCACGCCATCCATCCCTGTTTTCAGCCGGAGTGGACGCGGACGTACGCAGCGCTCGTCCCTTCCAGCTCGATCCGGTTCGCGCCTACGACCCGGACGTCGCCGACGCTGAAAATCGTCTCGCCGAGCGGCCGCGGCGACGCGAGCGTCCGCGACTCGCCGACTGGATTCAGCGCAACCAAAATCGATCCGGCTTCTCCGGTCCGCAGCAATCCCAACGGATATTCGCCGCTTTCCGGGAGGATGAACTCGACCGCGCCGTGCGTCCGCAGCGGCTCATTCGCCTGCCGGACCTGAATCAGCTTCTTCACGTAATTCAGGAATGAATCCGGGGTCCTTTCCTGATCGGCGACCGTCGGACGATCGGGGTCCGGATCAATCTGGATATACAGGTCCTCCTTCGGCGCGCTCGAAAAACCGGCGTTAACGCTTTTGTCCCACTGCATCGGCGACCGCGATCCGGTCCGCTTATATCCACCCTCTACTGAACGCAGCCCCGGAAGGTACCGCATTCCAATCTCATCTCCGTAGTAGATAAACGGAGCGCCCGGCATGCCCAGCAGGAAGGCAAACGCGACTTTCCGTTCCGCCTCATTTAAGTGATATGCGATTCGGGTCATGTCATGGTTCCCGGACGGGATACAGATCAACGCCTCCCGGGAAGCCTCTTCGTCATAACGCCGATACGTCTCGACGAACGGGCGGATCGCCCCCTTCCCGTCCTCCCTGAACCATGGATTTTCGGCACGGAACAGGTCGGTATAATGCGACTCGCCAAAATGCAGCAGGAAATCCATATGAAAACCGCCTTTCAGCGACTCGTTTGGATTCCCCCATTCCGAAACCATGACCGCGTCCGGATACTCCGCGTCGAGCATGGCGCGGAACTCGCGCCAGAGCCGGATCGTCGCCGTTCGGTCCGGATCGCCTTTGACGAGCGATAAAGCCATATCGACGCGGAACCCGTCGCAGCCCAAATCCAGCCAGAAACGCATGACATCTTTCATCGCTTCAATCGTCCCGCGCGGCCCGGGCGCGTCGACCGCCTGCTGCCAGGGAGCCTGCGGATTTGCGTAGCCGTAATTCAGCGCCGGCTGCGACGAGAAGAAATTCACTGCCGCCGCTCCGGACCGATCCGAAATCCCGCGGAGCCAGCCGCAAAGCTGCGCGTCGGCAACGGCAGTCATCCCATCGAATACGTCGTTCGTCCAGATATACCGGTCGCTGAACGAATTCGGATCGGGGCGCATCGACGCCTGGAACCAGGGATGCGCAATCGAGGTATGACCCGGGACAAGGTCGAGCAGGATACGCATTCCGCGGTCATGAACCGCGCAGAAGAGCGCCTTCAGGTCCTCGTTCGTCCCATATCGCGGCGCGGCGCGGAAATAATTCGAAACGTCGTAACCCGCGTCGTTGAACGGGGATTCGAAACATGGATTCATCCAGATCGCGTTGCAGCCCAAAGACTGAATATAATCCAGCCGCGAAACGATTCCCCGGAAATCACCGATCCCGTCGGCGTCCGAATCTTTGAAGCTCTGCGGATAGATTTCATAAAAAATCGCGGTATCGAGCCAATGCGTCATACGTCCTCCTTCAGTAAAGTCCCCAATCAAAATCCATACCATCCTCCATCATCGCCGGATCCCATGGATCAAAGCGCAAATCCACGAAAACCTGGAGCCCGCTGACCTCGGTCACGGTCGCTCGAACCGCCTCGACCAGTTCTCCAGCGTATGGACAGAACGGCGTCGTCAGAATCATCGTCACGTTCAAGCTGTTCTCTGTTCGCGCCGCGTTGCGGATCAATCCTAATTCAATGACGTTGTATCCCAGCTCCGGGTCTTCAACGCTGCGCAGCGCCTCCCTGATTTTCCCGGCCAGGACATGGTCCGTCGAGGTTAATTCCCATACCGCCTGCTTCGAGGCTGATTGATCGGCTTCCCGTTTCATTCATTTTCCTTTCTGAACGCCGGAACTGCGTTCGCGTTTTTATTCGCTTCGATCGAGCGTCACTTCGGCCAGCACGCCCAGTTCCGCCAGCTTCCGCCGAACCGGATCGACGCCTCTCGCGCGGATCGCCAGCGTTGTCGGATTCAGCCGGCTGACGATCCAGGGGGCGCAGTCCCGCGAATCGACGAGCGCGCTGATCCGCTCCGGATCCGGATCGCTGACGAGAACCGCCGAATAAATCGCCGCCTCAGTTTCATTCCGGTCCCAGCTCTCGATCGCGCTGAGAACCGTCCTCGGAAGCGCAGGCCCTGCCGCGCGCCGGAGCGCCGCGCACAACGCAGAAAGCTTCAATCCGTTGCGCTTCGCCAGCCGGAGCGACCCCGGCGTCAGCCGCAGCTTCCAGCCATCCACGCGGATATCCTCCCAGTCGCAATACCGGGCTAAATGATACCGGAGCGGAGCGGAGACCTTCGGACCAACGAGGACACGGCCGTCGATCCCGACCGACGGAGGTTCGACCCACCTGGGATTCGGCGGAAACGGCTCCCCGCGAAGCCAACCCAGCATCCGTTTTCCGAAGGGCGTCACCCGAAACGCGGTCAGTTCCTCCGACCCGTTCGCCGCAGCCGCAAGATCGATGAATCCGAAATTATACAGCGGGCCAAGAAAATACGATTTGATCAGCTCACCCTCGACCGCGTCCCATCCTGCCGGATCGCTATGCGAAAGCCTGCGAATGAGGCGACTGGCGGAATCGAGAGGATCCCTGAAAAAATTCAGCTCCGCCCCTCTCAGCAGTGTAACGAAACCGCGAAACCCGAGCCAGACCGAAGCGTCGAGCCGATCCAGAATCGAAAAAATCCGGGTTCGAAAAGCTTTGCCGTCGCTGTGAAAAATCGGATCGAGGACGAAATTCTCAGCTAAAATCGCGTCATGGTCCGACTGATCCCCGATCCACGCCCGCACGAGCCGCGTCAGACAGATCGCCGGATGCTGACTTAGAAAGTTTTGAATCGTCTCGCCATCCGCGTCGGTCTGTCCGATAATCCCTTCGCGCCGGAGCGCGCGCTCGGCTAAAGCGACCCGCCCCGAACCGTAAGCTCCGGCGATCATTGCCGTCGGTTTTCGAATCCGCGCTCCGGCAAGAACCAGACAAACCATGTCGAAAAAATTCGCCGCAGCCAGGCGCTGAACCGCGATTTCGCTGTCAGAGGCGGGACGAACGACCAGTTTCGCGCCCGGGTCCGGCGTCGGAAGCGCCGGCGCGTTGAAAAACGGGACCAGGTCCGTCGGCATCGCGTAAAACGCGTCCAGCCCGGACGCGTCTTCGCCGTACCCGGGAAAAATAAACCCATGATAGATCAGCCACTCGCTGACCGATTCCGGGCTGCGCCAGGGCGCGTCGCGAAGAAAACGGTCCGGTCCCATCGCGCGAACCGAACCAAACATCGCGGCAAACCTGACCGCTGAGAACCGTCCGCCAGACCCGATCAACGCGCGCAGCGCCAGATCCGTTCCTGCCGGCGCTTCATCGAGCTTTTCCCGAAGCGAAACTGAATTCAGGATCCGCGGTACGAGCAGGTCGCGAATTTCGCTTCCGGTCAGCCTACCGGCCGGATCGGAAATTCCCCAATTCTCAGCAACCGCCGTCAGCTGCTCCCGGTTCATCCGGCGCAGCTCTTCACGAAGCGTCCGCGGCGTCATCCTTCCTCCGTCAAATCCAGAAAAAAGTCCAACGATTCAAAATGGAACGGAGTTTCACCCCCGACGCTATCGATTGTCAGCACAGCGAAAGAATCGCCAGACGATTTTCCAACCAGGACCACGTCAGCCGGATCCGGAACCGGCTCAACTATACTCCGACAATCCAAGGGAAGCACCGCGGTCAAGACGCGCTCATCCTCCGTCAGAACCATCCAGACCAGACGGGAATAAGCCGCGCCCCGCTTCGCCGACGAAACGCCGTCTGCGTCGCCCTCCCCGGCCAGATATACGCGAGGATAAACCGCCATGCCGCGTACGATCTCCAATTCGCCGCCAAGCTTCTCCTCGAATGAATCCAATTCATCGAACAGCGCTTTTTCCCTATGAATTTCGGTCCATTCCCGGGATAATTCAGTCCGCTCCATGCGCCGCTTCGGAAGAAGCGCCGGGAAATCCAACGCAGGCAGCAATCCGGCGATGAAAATCGCCAACCCAACGGCCCAGACGGCAGCGGCCCGCTCCCGCCGGGCCGCATGGAACATCCAGCGGGTCCGATCAAGGACCAGATCAACGCTGTCCGTCCTGGAAGCAGCCGCTGAAATCAGTCGAAACGTCGATTCCGCACCAAACGCGAAAATCAACAATGCGAACCAATCGACCGGGAGAATAAAGCGAAAACCGGAGGTCATCGCCACCGAGCAGCTCAGCGCGTAAGCCAGGAAAATCCCGACAGGGACGACCGCCCGATAGCCGCTCCGTCGGACCGCGCCGCCGATCCCCAGCGCAAAAACAGCCGCAATCCACCCCCACTGCCAGCCGTTTTTCGCCAACACCTCGCGGGACGATTCCCGATACCAGAAATTCGTCGGATCGAAAAACCATTGTCCCGGCTCGCGAACCGCTTCTGTCCGCAGCGGTAATACGAGAATCGTCGACAACAGGTTATTCGCGAGATGTCCCGAGATTTCCGCGCCGACCACGCCCGGACGCGTCAGCGTGAGATGAACGACCGATTCCCCCTGCGTCTCCGGAACGCCGGCTGCGCGCGCGTAAAGCCGCGTCAGATACGCGCCCTCGCTCGCGGCGGGGGGAACCGTCCGGTTTGGGAAAGCCGCCTGATAAACGATCCAGGGAACGATAACAGCGGCGATAACGGCGAAGAACGCTCCAATCCGCCCCAGCTCACGCGCCCGCCTCCTCTTCGGCAAGCCGCCCCTCCGAAACGCCGCGATAACGAAAATCAGGCCCAGGATCGGCGCAATCAGGATCGACTGCGTCCGAAGAAGGAACCCCATCCCGCAGGCCGTTCCCAGCAAAACGACGCTTGACAGGCGAACTGCGCCATGCAGATCCCAATCCTCCAGCCAGCGGACCGTCAGTTCAGCGATCCAAAGCAGAATCAACGCCATCGGCAGCTCGCTCATCAGCAAACGGCTGTTCGATACCTGGATCAACGGGGTCAGCCGGATCGCGTAAGCCTCGCGGGCGATCACCCAAACTGCCGCCAACGCCCCACCCCAGGGCATCCGCAGCCGCCGTCCCAAACGGAATATCATTGCCGGGATCAGCGCCAGAACAACGATCTGCATATTTGTTAAATCCAGATAATCGGTCCCGGCGAACTGATGCAGCACGGCTAAAAACGCAGCGTACAGCGGACGGACAACCGTCATCCCATTCCGAAAACCATTTCCGGTAAATAAATTCAGCGCCAGTAAATCGTAATTCTCAGCGTCGGACGACGGGTAATAATTGAAATTCGGCGGACGGAGCGCCGGAAGGAAATAACTCCGACCCTCGAACGGAACGGCGCGCCAGGCGATCGCGGCGCCAAGCCAAAGCAGCGCGAAAACGACCCAGCCGCAGGCCGCGTCATGCTTTCGGACCCATTCCGCCGCCCGGCCACCGCCGCGCGAAACCTCCGTCCAGATGATCCCCGCCAGCGCCAGCGTCAAAAGCGCCGCCCAAAGCGGGCCGTCCAACAGCGAAACACCCTGCCGATAAAACGTTCCCGACAGGACCGTCAATCCAAGCCCTGTCCGCAGCGCGATCAGGCGCAGCCCGACGACAAAAATAAACGTCAACAGTCCGAACGCAATCGCCGGATAGAAAGCGCGCCGAAGCTGTTTTTCCGCCGCTGAAGATCGGGAGCCGCGCCGTCCGAGCGCGGAAAAAACGATCGATTCCATCGCGAAAAGCGTCAGGAAGATCAGCCATGGGGAAACCCGGATATAAATTGCCTCAAAGTTAACCCCGCGCGCATACGGCGAGCGAAAAAAAGTCCAGACCGCCGCGCAGAGCCATCCCAGCCATGCGCCAAGACGCCCGAACCAGCGCGCCTCGAAATCCGACCGTCTTTTCTTCAGGCGCCAGACCGAAATGAAGCAGACCCCAACGAAGCCTGCCGCCAGGGCAAGCCGAACCGGGGAAAGGCCGAAAACGGCGGCGTTTCCGGCGGCGGAAGGAACACGGAAAATCCCCACGATCCCAAAAACTGCCTCGATCAGGACCAGAATCCAGAAGAAACCCCAGAGCCGTTTCATGCTCTGAATTATAGTCGACTCGCCGAAATCCGCTGAGAACAATAAAAAGAAATAAGATTACCAGCGCCCTTTCTTCCCGCGTTTATCATGGGAGCCCCCCCCATTGACAGACAAACACAACCCGCTTATAATAACAACGTTATCGATAACGCAGTTATCACCCAAAGGAAGGAGGATGACTTGATGGCAGCGCCCGACAAAACGATCGACCCGCGCATTCTGCAATGCGCCCGGGAGGAATTTCTTTCGAAGCCGTATGAAGCGGTTTCCCTGCGGGAAATCTGCGCAAAAGCGGGCGTGACCACCGGCGCGCTATACAACCGCTATCCCAATAAAGCCGCCTTATTCAACGCGCTCGTCGAACCGACAATTGCGTTAATCTATTCCTACGCGGATTCCGTCGAAGCCTTCAACTATGATCAGCTGGATAAAAATGACATGAAAAAGGTCTGGGAAATCGCCCCGGAAACGCAGGCCCGCGTTGTCAACCTGCTCTACGATCATTATCAGGACTTTCGCCTGCTGCTCTGCCGTGCGGAAGGGACCCATCATGCAAATTTTATCCATGACTTTACCGATCACGTCACCGACCGTACCATGACTTTCGTCCGGGAAGCATATCAAAAAGGAATTTCTTCTACGCTGCTGGACGAAGAAGAAATGCACATGCTGAACACAGCGTATTGGTCGACCATGTTTGAACCGGTCATCCATGGACTGCCCAGAGAGAAAGCCCTGAAACATAGCGAACTTACTGGCCTGCCGTCCTGGGTTTCTGAGCGTTCCGGCTGGCTCGCGGTCAGCGATTCTCGACGAACGCAGCCGCGATCATTGATTTTATTTTCAAGAAAGGATTTTATGTTCCAAAAAGTTAAACCTTACATGGGCGAATACATGAAGTATACGGTAAGGGCCGCGATCTCGGTTTCAATCGCCGTGATTCTAAGCGTCATCCCGTATTTCGTTTTATATCAGATCATCGACCCGCTCGTCAAAGGGAACGCTCTGTCGACAGGATTCGTCATGTCCCGCGTCCTGATCACGATGATCTGCCTGACGGGCAACGCCGTTTTATATATCCATGGCCTGAGCCTGAGCCACCTGAGCGCATATCATACGCTGAAAAACCTTCGCGTCGCGCTGCAGAAAAAATTGGAAAACCAGCCGCTTGGCAATATCCGCGAGCTGGGGAACGGACGGATCAAGAAGGTTTTCACCGACGATATCGAGACTATCGAACTGCTGCTGGCGCATGCGATCCCGGAAGGCATCGGAAATCTGGCCATTCCGATCGCCGTGCTCGCCGCTATGTTTTTTGTAGACTGGAAGCTCGCGCTGCTTTGTCTCGCCTCGCTGCCGATCGGCATGTTCGCCATGGGAATGATGTTCAGGATCGGGATATCGCGAATGGGGTCGTACTACGCCGCTGGCGCAAAGATGAACAACACTATCATCGAATATATCAACGGCATGGAAGTCGTCAAAGTTTTCAACCGCGACGGCGAAAGCTATGAACGCTATGAACGGGATATTCATTACTATCGCGATATGACGTTGAATTGGTACCGGATCTGCTGGCCATGGATGGCGCTTTACTCAAGTATCATCCCCTGCGTCGCGCTATTCACGCTGCCGATCGGCGCCTTTTTCGTCCTGAAGGGGATCAGCACGCTTCCGGACTTTATCCTTGTGATCTGCATGTCGTTCGCAGTCGGAATGCCGCTGCTGAAAGCGATGAGCTTCGCGGGCAAAATTCCGCAGCTCGGTTACAAAATCGACGCGTTGGAAAAGCTCATGGAACATCCGCCGCTTCAGCAAAGCAGCCGGAATTTCGAAGGGAAGGATCATCAGATCCGGTTTGAAAAGGTTCGCTTTTCCTATACCGAGACGGAGGTAATCCATGACGTCGATCTGGAGCTGCCGGAAGGGAAGATGACCGCGCTCGTAGGCGAATCGGGCAGCGGAAAATCAACGCTCGCGAAGCTCCTGGTGCATTTTTACGATCTGGACGGCGGACGGATCACGCTCGGAAGTCAGGCGCTGACGGACATGAGTATCGAAGCGCTCAACAACCAGATCTCCTACGTCGCGCAGGAACAATTCCTCTTCAATACCAGCTTATATGAAAATATCCGGATCGGGCGTCCTGAGGCGAGCCGCGAAGAAGTCCTCAAAGCGGCTCATCGCGCGCAGTGCGACGAGTTTCTCGAAAGGTTCCCGGCCGGCCTCGATACCCCGGCCGGCGACAGTGGGAAAATGCTCTCGGGAGGCGAACGCCAGCGGATTTCTCTGGCGAGGGCGCTCCTGAAAAACGCGCCTGTGATCGTTCTTGACGAAGCGACCGCGTTCATCGATCCGGAAAACGAAGAAAAAATGAACGCCGCGATTTCCGAAGTCATCCGCGGGAAAACCGTTCTCGTCATCGCGCACCGGCTGCGCACGGTTACAAAAGCCGATAAGATCGTTGTCATGAAGGACGGAAGAATCGTCGGACAGGGAAAGCATGAAGAACTTCTGGAGAGCTGCGAACCTTACCGACGCTTATGGGAAGCTTCTGAAGAAAGCGCGGCATGGGAGGTGCGAAAATGATTGGACTAGTAGGACGAATTCTGAAGCTCGCCGAGGGATATCGGAAACGGATTATCCTGGCCGCCGTTTTCTCGTTCCTGAAAGCGTTTATCTCGAAAGCGCCGATTATTCTGGCTTTTTATATCATCTCCGCCTTTATCGCCGGGAGCATGACGGGAAAAAGCTGCGTAGCCGCGGGCGCGGCGCTGGCGCTGTGTATCCTGCTGGAATGTATTTTCCAGAACCTGGCGGACAGGCTCCAATCCGCATCCGGGTTTGAAATCTTTGCCGACCTTCGGAAAAAACTGGGAGCGCACCTGCGAAAGATGCCGATGGGTTTCTTTACGGAAGGCAATATCGGCAGAATCAGTTCCGTCCTTTCGACGGACATGCTCTTCATCGAAGAAAACCTGATGATGGTGTTGGCCGACCTGATGAGCTACCTGTTCTCCGCGGCTATCTTCATCATCTTCATGTTCATTTTCGACCCGAGGCTCGGAGCGCTCGCCCTCGCCGTATCGCTGGTTATTTACGCAATCGGCGAAGCGATGAAGAAGAATTCGCTGATGCATTCCGACGAACGGCAGGCGGCTTCGCAGAAGCTGACGGAGGCGGTTCTCGATTTCGCGGAAGGAATCGGAATTATCAAGACATATAATCTCCTCGGCGAAAAATCCAAAGAACTGACGGCGAGCTTTGAAGAGAACTGCGAAAAAAGCCTGAGCTTCGAAGAAGACTTCTCGCCATGGGTGCGAGCGATCAACCTGACCTATGGCGTCGGGACGGCGGCGATGCTCGCGCTGTCCTGGGCGCTGTATCAGGACGGAACGCTGACGCTCTCGTATTTTATCGGTATGCTGCTGTTCATGTTTGAACTGTTCTCGCCGATCAAGGCCTTTTACGGTCAGGTCGCGAGACTGACGGTCATGAACAGTTGTGTAGATCGGATCGAAGCGGTCTTTGCCGAAGCGGAACTCGCGAATCAGGGAACCGACCTGATCGAGGAGGACGAGGAAGCGAACCGAGAAGAACGAGCGGAGATCGAGTTCCTCGACGTATCGTTCGCATACGACGATCGGGACGTTTTAAGGAATATATCGTTTACCGTGCCGAAGAATACAATGACCGCATTGGTCGGAGCTTCGGGAAGCGGGAAAACCACGATCGCGAACCTGTTGCCGCGGTTTTGGGATATCGAGAGAGGCTCGATCCTCGTCCGCGGGAAGGACATCCGAGACGTAACCCTCGCTTCGCTCATGGATCATATCAGCATGGTTTTTCAGCGGGTCTACCTGTTTCAGGACACCGTTTACAACAATATCGCCATGGGACGCACGGACGCCACAGAGCGCGAAGTCATCGAAGCGGCGAAAAAAGCGCGCTGCTACGATTTCATCCAGGCGCTCCCGGACGGATTCAACACGGTCATCGGGGAAGGCGGCGCTTCTCTTTCCGGCGGCGAGCAGCAGCGGATTTCGATCGCGCGCTGTATCCTGAAGGACGCGCCGATCGTGATCCTGGACGAGGCGACAGCCAGCATCGACGCGGACAACGAAAGCTATATTCAAGCTGCCATTTCCGAACTGGTCCGGGGAAAGACGCTTCTGGTCGTCGCGCATAGGCTGCATACGATCGCCGGCGCGGACCAGATTCTGGTCATCGACGACGGAAAAATCGCGGAACGGGGCACGCATACCGAGCTCATGTCGGCCGACGGGATTTATCGCGATATGGTCACGAAGCGGGCCGCCGCGTCCGGCTTCCATAATTAATCCGCGCAGCGATCAGCCGCTGAAATCAATGCATTGTCAATTCAGCGATAAAAAAAAGAGCAATAAATCTGTGTACCGACCCCCAAAAGTTAGACTTTTGGGGGTCGCCTCAATCTGATTTTGATTCATTGCTCTTTTGATCGTATGAAATAAAGAAAACCGGACGGGGAATCGGGCCTGAGTCAGAAAAAAACTTTGCCGCCGGCTTTGACCCGTCGGGAATCTTTGTCAATAACCAACGAAGGATTCGCAGCGAAAGATTTATAATAAGCGTATGCAAATTTCGATATGTTTGACAAGTAAACTGCGGATGATCGCAATCCTTCTCATCACACTGGTTCCGATCCTGACGGCCGCCGACCCGGCGGCTGCGATCGAACCGAGCCAGACTCTTTACGTCTTAGCCGCGCCGTTCACGACGGTAACCGACACGGTTGAAAGCAGCGCGCTCGCGTCGCTTGACCCGGAGCGGATTCCCGACGGACTCCTGATCGCGGCGTTCGACGAAACCGATATAGATAAAAAAGCGTTTCTCGCGGAGCTGTCGCTCGAGGTTGATCCGGCCCGCGTCGTTCGCTATTCTCCGATCGAGGAAGCGATCGCGGCCTCGGTCCGGACCGGCCGCTGGATCGTCCTCCCGTTCGATCGTCTCGATCCACGATTGAAAGTTATCGCGATTGACGGCGTTCGCCCGATCGATAAATCGTTTAATCCGTATCGCTGGCCGCTCGTTTTCCGGCGCGGGGGCGAATCGCTGTCGGAGAAGCAGTGGGATGACATACCGTTCGCGAACTATGATCCTTCGAAGCTGAGCGACGTCATGCTGACCGGCGTCACTGCGCTCGTCCGCGCTGTCGCGAATTATATGGATGGGTTCGGCCCCGATTTTCCCGCCGTGTATACCGGCGATTACCTGCGTTCCGCCGACATCCTTCATATTAATAACGAAGTCCCGTTTGCCGCTGTCTGTCAGCAGACGCCGCAGCAGCTTTCCAATCTGGTATTCTGTTCCAAGGAACGCTACCTGGACCTGCTGATCGGACTGGGAACGAGCGTCGTCGAGATTTCAGGGGACCATTTTCAGGATTTCGGCGATGACGCGGTTAACTATACGCTCGATCTTTACGATAAGGCGGGGCTTCCATACTACGGCGGCGGACGGACGCTTTCCGAAGGTCAGCGCCCGGTTTTTATCGACCACAACGGCAACCGGTTCGCTTTTCTCGGCTGCAACGGGAAAGAAGAAGGTTACGCCGCCGCTTCTGAAACCCGACCCGGTGCGGCGCACTGCGATTATTCGTTGATGGAAAAGCGGATCCGCGAGCTTCGGGCGCAGGGACGCCTTCCGATCGTCACCCTTCAGCATATCGAATATTACAAAGTCGCGCCCAATGATCAGATGATCACCGAATACGGACGGCTCGCCGACGCCGGAGCGGTTATCGTCAGCGGCAGCCAATCGCACATGCCGATGGCGTTCGACGTTTCGCGGGACCGCGTTATTCATTACGGACTGGGGAACCTCTTCTTCGATCAGGCGTATTTCCTTCCCGAAACCGCCGAAGCCACGATCGACCGCTACGTTTTCTATGAGAACCGGCTCCTTTCCGTTGACGTCGCTACGATTAAGTTTATCAACCTGGCGCAGAATGACTGGATGACCGCGGACGAACGCGCCGGGCTCTTAGAACGAATCTATGCCGAAACGATCGTCCGGAACGGAGCCGGGTAAAAGGCTTCGAATTATACCGATGTCCAACTCCGACCACGCTCAGATCACAGACGACGTAAGCCGCTGGGAAGCCGCGAAAAAAGAAACGCCGGAAACGCTCGCGATCGCGGGAAAAATCCTGGACGACGTGATCGCCGGGGAAGACGTTTTCAAAGCCATCCGCAGCCATCCGATCCCTGACCGCGGCCATATCTCAAAATCGTCGCTGATTACCGTTTACCGCGCCCGCGTCGCGGCCGGGGAACTCGCCGAGGACGCCGGGCTCTACCTGAAGCTGCGGATGAAGCCGAGCCGGACGCTGAGCGGAGTGACAACGGTTACCGTCCTGACCCGGCCGTTCCCATGCCCGGGGGAATGTATCTTCTGTCCCAACGACGCGCGGATGCCGAAGTCCTATCTTCCCGACGAACCCGGCGCCGCGCGGGCCTTCCAGAACGAATTTGATCCGTACCGTCAGGTCCGGTCGCGCCTCCGTGCCTATGAAGCGGTCGGTCATCCCACCGAAAAGATCGAGCTGCTGATCCTTGGCGGCTCCTGGACCTCCTATCCGATCGAATATCGCGAACGCTTTATCCAGCGCTGTTTCGACGCGATGAACGGAGTCGATTCGTCCGACCTTGCCGCGGCTCAGCGCCTCAACGAATCCGCGGCGCATCGAAACGTCGGCCTCGTCGTGGAGACGCGGCCGGATGAGCTGGATCCTGCCGAACTGAAAGAGCTCCGACGCCTGGGCGCAACCAAAATCCAGCTCGGAATTCAAAGCCTCGACGATCGGATCTTAAAACTGAACCGCCGCGGGCATACCGTCCGGGAAGCGCTGAGCGCCGTCGCGCTCTGCCGCGCGGCCGGGTTCAAAATCGTCCTGCACTGGATGCCCAACCTGCTCGGCGCAACGCCGGAGTCCGACGCCAAAGATTTCGCCCGCCTCTGGTCGGCGGACCGCGGCGGACTGGGATTCTGTCCTGACGAAATAAAGATCTACCCGACGCAGCTCGTCAAAAACGCCGGCCTGTACCAGGAATGGATCGAAGGCCGCTACCGACCGTACGATACCGAAACGCTGATCGAGCTGATCGCCGCCGTCAAGCCAACCATCCCGCCGTACTGCCGCGTGAACCGCGTGATCCGCGATATCCCGTCGCATCACGTCGTCGCCGGGAACAGGCGAACCAGCCTGCGAATGGATATTCAGCGGCGTGTCCGGGAAAACAGGCAGACGTGCGCATGCATCCGCTGCCGCGAGATCAGGGGACAGCCGGTCAGCCCAGAAGAGCTGACGCTCCGGGACACAGTTTATCAGGCTGCTTACGCCGAGGAACATTTCCTCCAATTCGTTGCCAGCGACGATAAGCTCGCCGGATATTTACGACTTTCGCTCCCCAAGGCGGAACGGCCAGACGTTGGAATCGACGAATTAGCGAACGCGGCGATCATCCGCGAAATCCATATCTACGGCCAGAGTCTCGGCGTCGGAGAAGAGGCCGACGGCGCGGCGCAGCATATCGGGCTGGGGAAACGGCTCATCGAGCGCGCCGTCGAAATCGCGGCGGAAAACCGCCTTCCCCACCTCGCCGTTATCGCCGCCGTCGGAACGCGCGGCTATTATCGGAAACGCGGATTCAGGGATGGGAACTTTTACATGATCCGCGACGTCTTTTCCGATAACGATCGCGGGGAAAATTCTGCGATACAATAGGGTCAAAGCTAACAGGAAAAACAGGAGCAGCGATGAAAAAACAATTCTTCATCTTTTTATCGGTACTTGCAGGTATGCTTGCGATCATGTCCCCCGCCGCGGCGCAGAACGGCGCGACGGAATGCGGCAACGGTACAGTGACGGTCGCGTTTACCGCCCCCGGGAACCTGACGGATTTCACCTGCCTGACCGTTCCGACGGCCGAGCGCGCGCCCGACGGCCAGCCGCTTACCGCGGCGAAACTGGAATCTGCGGCGGTCGTTTTTAATCAGCTTCGCACCGCGAATCCGATTTCGCCGGAGCTGACCGTCTTTCCCGTTTCCGGGCTCAGCGCCGTCAATTCGGAAATTTACCAGAAAGCCGTCGACTTGACCGCGCTGATTAATTCGGTGACGACGAACGGAATTGCCGCCATCACCGGCGACGTTCCCGTCCTCCCGCTGCAGGAAAAGCCGCAGCTGATGAGCGCGCTGCCAACCGTGTTAACGCCGCAGGGAATCAACGGGCTGCGCTTCCTGACCGCGTTCGACGATGCCTCCGCCGGAGTCACCAATAACAACATCGTCTATGCGTTTCAGGGACTTTCCGTCGACGGGCGCAATATCGTCAGCGTCCTCTTCCCGATTCAGCATTCCGCGCTGACCGCGCCGGCGACCGCTCCGCGCGAATATAACTGGGCGGCGCTTCCGGAAGACGGCTGGACCCCGCGCCTCAGCGATTTAGACGAAATTATCAAGTCAATTACGCTTCGTTGAGCCCTTCCGAAACGCCGGCCGACCCAGCTTCGCAGCAATCGGGAACCGCTTTCCGGTTCCTGTTTGCGTTATGTCTGATCCTTGCCGCGGCGACGGTATGGATCGAGCGTGCCGGAGGCCAGACGCTGATCCATACCGTCACGCTTGAAATCACGGAACAGCGTTACGTCAGCGGCCGCCTCATCCGGCCGCTCTCCGCCCAATCGCTGGATCAGCGAACAGCGGTTTTTACGCTTTCCGAACGCGAGTTTTCACGGTACGATCGTCTCGCGGACGCCGAAAGCTGCGCCGCCTCCGGCCGGGTCTGCCTGACATCGGACGCCTATACGCAGGGCGATCGCAGCGATTGGGTAACGACGGATTCTGGCGGGACGCCAGCGTCCGAGCTCATAGCCGCCGCCGTAAACCTTCTCGTTGCACAGCCGTTCGTCCGGGACGACAACGTCGCTGTCCAGCTGATCGGGTTCAGCGCCGGCGAGATCCGGACGTTCCGGTCCGCGTTGGAAAATACGGCGGCGGTCGTCTGGCTCCCGGACGGGAAAATCGATCAGCAGGAGCGGGACAAGCTGATCGAAATATACGGATCTACCCTGACGATCGCAGGGCCGGAGCTGCCGCACGGCGCGAAGAATCGGACGCTGGAAAAAGTTCTGTCTGCGCTCGACCCGGAGAATTCAGCGCGACGCAGTTCCGATCGGCCGCGCTTCCCGCTGGCGCCCACGCTTGCCTTGCTGTTCCAGCTCGCGCTGCCTGGCGCCTTGATCTGCGCGCTGCCGCGCGCGCAATTCCCGAAGGACGTCGGATCAAAATCGGGCGGGAAATATTCCGGAGCGGGCGTGCGCGTTTTAGTCTCTGCGTTCGTCCTTGCCGCTTCGACCGGATGTTTTGTTTATCCGCAGGTAATATTCTCCCGCCCGCGTTTCGTTTCCGATTCGCTCGTCCTCGCGATCGCCGCGGGCTCATTCCTGATCACAGGATACGCCGCCGGGCGGAAACTTCCCGATCCCTCGTCCGCGCCTGAAGCGAAACCTGTCCGGTTTCTTCCCGCGTTCGTCTGGCTGACGGCGCTGCCGCTCGCGATTTTTTACCTGACCGATAACCCTTTCCGTGTTGCCGGTCTTGGAAGCGCCTTTCTATATCCGGGTCAGCTGGCTACCGCCGCATGGTACTGGCCCGTTTTCACGCTTTTCGCCGGGTCGCTCCGCGCCGCCGCAGGAGCCGCGCCGAAAGAGAGAGCCGCGCTCGCGCTGATCGTCGCCGGCGCGCCCGTCGTCGCGATTCTTCGATCCGGCGCGTTCGATTCGCCGGCCGCAGCCGTCCTCGCGCTCGGGGCGTTCGCAGTCTGGATCGCTGGGAACGTCTATATCGATTACCGCCGGCGCTCTTCGCGAGGCGCGCGTCTGATCCTGGCGCTGTACGCGGCGCTTCTGTTCAGTTCAGGTATAATGATTTCGTTGTAGGAGACAGGATACGCTATGAAAGAAAATCGCCTTCGCTCTTTTCTGACCTTTTTCTGCTTTATCGCGCTGTATGCGGTTGGATTCGGATTTCTGATCCTGCGCCTGATCCGCGAGGACGCCGTCGGACTCTACCGCGGGTCGTTCGCGCTTCCCGGCTTCTTCCCGTCGCAAACGAACCTCGAAGCGTTCTCGCTCATCGCGCTTCTGACGCTCGCGATTTCGAACGCGATCGTCGCGCTGGACCCGGTTCAGATCAACCGGCGGAAAAACGTCCTGGTCAACAGCCTGGTTCTCGCCGGGATGATTTTCTCCTGGTACTTCCTGCTCATCCGTTCGGGGAACATGATCGGGGCGCTCGTCATGACGATCGCCGAATTCCTGGTCAGCCTGATCGTCATCTCAATGCTCTACCTGGTTGAGCATCGAGCCGGATACTATTTCATTCCGACGCTCCTTTGGGCGCTTTTTCGAATTATTCTGAGTATTTTTCTGGTCGCCCGGAACTGAAAATATCGGCCCAGAACGCGATTTCGCTTTCGCTGAGCCGCGGTTCGTCGCGCTGCGCCTGAGGTCGGGGCCGACGCTTCGGCGGATTCCGGAACGCCTCTTCAACTTCGGCCGCAAACGCCTCAGACGAGACAACACGCGCGCCGAAGCCCCTGACCTGAACCTGAACGCTGCGATCCGACGTCACGACTGTAATCGAATCGCTCTTCTTCATCTTCGATACCCGGTAAATCAGCGCCGCGTCGGCGCTCGTCCGCCCGCTCACGAAATGGACCCGGATCGTCCCGACCGTTTCCTCATGCGCAGCCCCGTTCCGCCCCCGATCGAAATAAACCTCGATCGTTCGCCCGGTCAGCCGCGCGTATTCGTTCAGCCGCGCTGATAAAGACGCTTCGTCCGTCTCCGCCCGGAGCGACAGTCCCATTTTGGGGATCAGGTTATGCCCGTCGATCAGCCATTTCATATACAGCTATTTTACCCGCTGACGCGTCATCGTCCGCCGCCTTGTAAAAAAACCATTCCGGATATCGATTAAAATAATCTCATGAAGTCTGCGTTAAAAATTTTATTAATTCTGATCGTCAATATCATCGTCAGCTTTTCAGCCGCGCTGGCGGCTTTATACTGGTGGGAAAAGACGCAGAGCGATCCGCCGCCGATTTCGGTCGGCGAAATCATCGCCCCGCTCGCTCCGAACGCCTCCGACGCAGGCGGCGCCGTCCCAACGCATGTCATCGCGATCGAACTGGAACCAAACGTCCGGCTGACCGCGATCGCGCTTCCAACCGAGGCGATCTCGGGCGTCGCGGTATCCGACCTCGTCGGCGAATCGACGCCGACACCCGAAGGATTCGTCCCGGTAACGAGGGACCGGCTGGTTTCGATCGTATCCGTATTCGGAATGGGCGACCTGAACAGCGAGACCGTCCGGATCCAGTCCAACGCCGACGAAGTCGTCAGCCTTGAAGGCTGGACAATTCAGGACGCAGAAAACAACATCTTTACCTTCCCCGCGATTCAGCTCATCCGCAAAGGCATTTTTATCGAACTGTATACCCGTTTGGGACATACGACGCCGTTCGAACTCTACTGGGACCAACCGGAAGCCCGCTGGCAGAGCGGCGAGACAGTCGTCCTCAGGGACAGCACCGGCCAGATCCAATCGGCCTACCGGATCCCCTGACCGCAATACGGTATAATCACAGCGACGGAGAAGAGCTTTTACGGAAAAAATTTCCCGCCGGAAAGCGACAGAAAGGAGAACGTTCATCGATGGCAATTCAGGCGTTATACCGCCGCTGGCGCCCGCAGCGTTGGGAAGACTTCGTCGGGCAGGAACATATCGTCCGCGTCATGCGCAACGCGATCAAAGCCAATCGGTTATCGCATGCTTACCTGTTCTCCGGACCACGCGGAACGGGGAAAACGACGATGGCGCGCATGATCGGACGCGCGGTCAACTGCACCCATGACGATCCTGCAAAACATCCCTGCGACGAATGCGAAAACTGCCGTGCGGCGTTAGACGATCGCTTTCTCGATATTATCGAAATCGACGCCGCTTCGAATACCGGCGTAGACGATATCCGCGACCTGCGCGATAAAATCAACTTCGCGCCGGGACAGGGAAAAATGAAAGTCTATATTATCGACGAGGTTCATATGCTGTCGACGGCGGCGTTCAACGCACTGCTGAAAACGCTCGAAGAGCCCCCGAGCCATTCGATGTTCATTCTGGCGACAACCGAGCTCCAGAAAATTCCGGCGACAGTCCTTTCCCGCTGTCAGCATCATGAATTCCGCCGTTTTCCGACGACAGAAATCAGCCGCTATCTTCAGAAGATCTGCGACACGGAAAACTTTCCGTACGAACCGGAAGCGCTGACGCTGATCTCGCGGCAGTCGACCGGCGCGATGCGCGACGCGCTTTCGCTCCTCGATCAGCTTTCCTCGACCGGCGACAAACTGACCCTCGCCATGGCGCAAACGATCTTAGGCGTCGCAACCAGCCAGGCCGTCGTCGAGCTCATCGACGCTATCGCCGAAAAAGATCCTGCCGCCGGGTTGTCGATCCTGCATGCTGCGATGGACAGCGGAACCGAACCGCGTCAGATCGCCAGACAGGCCGTCGAGTATCTGCGCTGGATGCTGAACCTGCGAATGGGGGCCAACGAAACCGTCGAACTTCCACAGGAGTCGCGTTCGAAAATCGCCGAACAGGCGAAGCGGTTCAGCGTTGAGCGGCTGGTAACGCTGATCCAGTTCTTCAATCAGGCCGTCGTCGACAGCCGCGCTGGATGGAATCCCGGGCTGGACCTGGAAATCGCGCTGGCGCAAAGCTGCGCTGAGGAGAAAACCGCGCCTCAGCCATCCGTCGTCCAGCCGCAGCCAGCGCAGAAGCAGCCGCCAGCCGTCCGCGTCGTCGACCGCCCGGCCGGGCCGCATGTCGAAACGCTTCCGTCCCCGGAAGAACTCGAAAGCGAAGGGATGGATGAAATCGCAATAACCAGCAAGGTCTACATCCGCAAAGGGAACCATCCTGATCCGTCCGTCGCCAAAGACGAGATTATTAAAAACTGGAGCGAAATCCGCGGAATTATCCGGGAATATGACCCCGTTTTAGACGCGCTCCTTTCGCACGCAAAGGTCATGGACGTCAAGGATGGAATCCTGACGCTTTCCTATTCGCATGACACCGCCGCCAACAATATCAACAGCAACGGCAAGCTCCTCCTTTGGACCAGCGCCGCGATCACAAAAGTCATCGGCAAAAACGTCGGCGTCCGCAGCGCGACCGTTCGCAGCTCCGCCGGCAAGACCGGGAACCAGTCGCTCGTCAGCGCCGCGCTCGAGCTCGGCGGGAAGCTCGTCAACGACAAGAAATAAGCCGGAACGGAAGCTTCCTTCCCGGCTCAGAACCTGATAAAAGAAAGAGGGATTATTGATTCATGGCAAAAGGATACGGAAAAATCGGCGGGGCGCCCCGGTCGGGCGGAAATATGAAAGCGCAGGTCCAGGCGCTTCAGAAGCAAATGCAGGAACAGCAGGCGAAAATCGCCGAAATGGAAACCACGACGACCGTCGGCGGCGGCGCGATTAAAATCACGATGACCGGCGATCAGGTCTGTAAATCGGTCGTTATCGATCCCGAATTCCTGAAAGACAGCGACGCGGAAACGCTCCAGGACATCCTCCTGAGCGGATTTAACATGGCGCTCGAACAGAGCCGGAAACTCGCCGACGAAAATATGGGCTTTTTAGGAAATACGCTCTCCTCGTTAGGGCTGAATTTCTGACGCATGGCGCTCATTCCTGAATCCGTTCAGGCGCTGATCGACGCGTTTTCGCGGCTTCCCGGTATCGGACCGCGGACGGCCTCACGCCTGACGTTCTTCCTGCTGAAAAACGAGAGCGACGCGGGAGAAAACCTGGCGGAAGCGTTGACAAAGCTGAAAAGCGAGACGGCGTTCTGTCCCGAATGCTTCAATATTATGAACGCGGGGAAAGAACGCTGCGATATCTGCGCCTCATCATCGCGCGATGACGACGTTCTCTGCGTCGTCGAATCGCCGATGGACGTGATCGTCCTGGAGCAATCCGGCGGTTATTTCGGAAAATATCATGTCCTTCACGGCGCGCTGTCGCCAATCGAAGGCGTCAATCCGGAGGACCTCCGCCTCAGCGAGCTATTCAGCCGCGTTGAAACGGGGAATTTCAGCGAAGTCATCGTCGCGACCAATCCGTCGATGGAGGGCGACGCAACTGCGCTGTATATCCGGAAAAAGCTGGAGCATCTTCCATCCATACAGTTCTCCCGGCTGGCGCGCGGGCTTCCCGTCGGGGGCGAACTCGAGTACGCCGATCCGAATACGCTCCTTCGCGCACTCTCGGGACGGCAAAAATTCTAACAATCCTTTTCATCTTCCGGGATAAAACAAGGAAAGCGCGGCGGATCTCCACTGCGCTTTCCAGAAATACCCGGATTCCCTTTTATTTATGCGGAACGTAAATATACACCGAAAACGGGCAGAACAACCGCGAATACGTCTCCTCGATATTATTATTGAAAACGCCATGAACTAAATAATACGTCGAGTAATATTTCCCGTTCTCGCTCGATTCGTCCTTCGGCGCTTCCATTCGGATTTTCCAGCGGATCGATTGCCCCGGATAGACGATTCTCGCTGAATCGTAATCCTTATCAATATCGTACGTATACCGTTTCTCGATCTCCATTCGCCATCCGGTATACTGCTGAACGTCGACGTCCGTGGACCAGGGCTGCGTCCCCGTATTCGTAAACGTCACGTCAAAATCGAAGTCCTCGCCCGGATAAAACTGCTGATAAAAATACGGCTTATTGACGTTAACGGCGCAATCGTATGCCTTGCGGGCAACGAGGTCATCGGGAAGGACGTGCGGCGTTTGGGCTGCGTTCGGCGTAGCCGTCACCACAATCACGTACGGCGTTTGCGTCGGCTGCGGAATGGGGGGAACGACCGTCGGATTTTGGAGCCGGAGGCGGATATTCTGAAGAAGCGGCGCCGCCGGAGTCGGAACGACCGTCTGAGCCTTGACGAACGTCGGCGTCATCAGTCCGAACAGGATCAAAAAAACGCCAAGCTTTAATCCTGCTATTAAATAAGTCCGTTTTTTCATAGGATGACCTTTCATTTTCATTTTTCCACGACTATAATATCTTACCGTAAACTTTCCGAAAAAGGTTTACGTTCTATGGATAAAGACGAACCCGCCTTAAAAAAAGTTCCCTTGAATTTTCCGATTCGCAGCAAGATCCCCGTCCGTGCGCCGGCGGCGATGACGTCGTTCATCTGCGCGGCGGAGCGCTGCGAATGGACGTGCTGCCATGGGTGGCGGATTCCTGTCGATCCGGCCCATGCGACGATCTATACATCCTGGACAGAGACAGACGGGACCCAGCCATTCGCCGGATTCCTTCGCTGCGTCCGTGTCAGACGCGCCGGAAAGCTGACGACCGAATCATTCCTGGACCTGCCGGCGGAGCCTGGCGGGCGCTGTCGTTTCCTGTCCGCAGCGCGCCGTTGCCGGCTGCAGGAACGATTCGGCGAAGACGCCCTGTGCGATAGCTGCGCCCTGTTCCCGCGGAGATTGATTCAATTCGACAAACAGACCTGGATGACCGTGTCGTTAGCCTGTCCGGAGACGATCCGCGAGCTGATCCTGACGGAAAAGCCTTTGACGCTGACGACGGTCGAATCGTCCGTTGACCTGAACGCGGATTGGCTGGATACGGATCAGGTTACCGATAAATCGCTACGCGAAGTTTTATCGAGCCGTGAGGAATTTCTCACGGCATGCTTCAGGGTCATCTACGACCCAGGCGCGCCGTTCCATGAAAAGCTCAGCCGGCTCTGTTCCCGGATTGCCGCGCTGAACGGCGCCTCTCCGCCCGCGATCAACCCACGACCGACAGAGGCGGACCTTGGCGCCGCGGTTTTATCGCTCGAAAAGAGCTTCAATCCGCCGCCGGACGGATTCGCGTTCTCTGTATCGGACGCGGTCGGCGGGCTTCTCGGATCAGCGTCCGACCGCCAGATCAGGCTGGGCGCGGCGTTCTCCCGAGCGGATCGCTCGTATCTCTCGCCTTTCTTTGAATCGCGCCCACGCTGGTTCGAGAACTATCTCGCCGCCATGCTGTACGCCGACGCGCTGACCGAAATCAACGCGTTCGTCCGCCCTGATTTTACGCTGGCCGACGCGGTCCAAACAACGCTGGCGCGGCTCGTCCTGAGCGTAAACCTGCTGACGCTTCGGCTCGCCGCTTCCGCCCGCGCGAAAGACAGGATATCGAAGGAAATATTCATGCGGTCGATTTACGAAAACGATCGAAACTTTTTCCAATCACCCACCATCGTCGAAAACGTACTGAACCGCTATGCGGCGCAAATCGGAACTGGCCCGATTGTTTTCTCAGGCGATTTCCTGAATCAGTCGGATTGAATTTTCAAGTCCTGTTATCCCGCTAAAGAATACCTATACGAATCCCCCTGCTTACACCGCGTAAAACAGATCGAGCGCATCGTTGACCGAAGCGACCGCGATCGCCCCCGCCCGGTCCAAAAGCGCGTTTTTCGCCGCCGTCGTTCGAACGCCGTACGGATAGAACGCAGCCGGAATTCCAACGCCGCGCAGCAGCTCAAACGCGGATTTAACCGCATTAATCCCGCTGGCGGAGTCTTCAATAACCGCGATCTGAAGCGGCCGTTCGTCGGAAAGAAGCGCCCGGGCTGACGCTTTCCCGCGCTGCGCGGCGAAGCGAACCGCCGCATCCAACGCATGAAACGCGTTCCCGCCGATCGCCAGACCTATCGCCGCTAACGCGTGAATCGGGCTGGGCTTCAGGTACGAATCCAGCGCCGCCCCGATCGAAGCTTCGAACGCGTTCAACGACCCAACGCCGATCAGCCGAACCGCTTCGCCGCCCCAGCCCAACGTTTCGAAAGCGCACTGCGCTTCGGGGATCGCGGAAAAAGGGCGTGGAAGGCCGTTCGGGAAACTGTCGTCCGGCAAGTCCGGACGCGCGGTCATTCCAGCCGCGAAGATCGCCGTCCCGTTTTCCGCTTTAATCCGGCGCTGATATTCCGCGCTGAGAAGCGGGACGTCCAACGTCCGCAGGTTCGACGCGATTCCTTCCGGACAATCAAGCCCGAACGTCGCCCGGAACAGCTCGCTTCCCAAAAGATACGTTTCAAGACGCCGAAGCGTCGGCGACGCCGACAGGTTCAGCGAATCGCCGAGCAGTTCCGCAAAGAGCCGCATCCTGCGCAGCCGCGGGAAAAGCCCAGCCGGAGCGTCCCCGCGCAAAACGGATAAATAGATTGCCTTCGCCGGGGACTGCGCGCCAGAAAACCCTTCGCCGATCAGCGCCAGCGAACGATCAAAATAAGCGTCAAAATCCACTGCCGTCAGGTTTTCCGGCGCGTCGATTCGCCGGATCTTCGAAAGCTTCGACGGCAGCGCGAACGCGGGATCGATCGACAGCAGGTAATCGAAAACCATCGCCAGCGTCAACGGAACCATATCCCATTCCGCCGGGATCTCGCAGGCTTCGAACCGCTCGGCAAAACGATCGTCGCGCAGCTCGAACCGTTCAAGGCCAAGCTCGCGCAAAAACGAATTGACCGTGTCGCGGTAGGAGCGCCGATAGCCGCCGGGCCGAACCAGAACGCCATCGATATCGAGGAGTAAAACTTTTCGCGCCGGCCGCGTCATTTGCCAGCGCCATTTTCGGCTCTCGCCCGTCCGATCGCCGCCGCGGCTCATCAGCGGACCCGCGTAATCAGCCGCTCAGCCAGCGAAAACAGCTCGCTGCGATCCGCCGCCGCAGGCGCGCCGTCCGGAACCGAAGCGAGCGCATCCCGTAAAACCGCCAGCGCCGTCTCCGACTCCTCGCGGACGAACTTCGCCGTCGCCTCGCGCGCCCCCGCCTCTGCCAGCCGGTCGACAATCTCGGCGACACGCCCCGCCGATCCGTCATAGGCGTTCCAAAGGTCGGCGAACCCCGGATCGGCTTCGATTCCGTATAAAACCGGATAAGTCATCTTCTTCGTCATAATATCGGACGTGACCGGCTTGCCGAGCTGATCCGCCGCGCCCCAGATGCCCAGATAATCGTCCTGAAGCTGGAAAGCGATCCCGATTTTCTTTCCCGCTTCGCGAACGCGCCGCATCGTCCGCTCGTCGCAGTCCGCGGCCGCCGCGCCGGATTGCATCGCCCCGCGCAGCAGCGCCACCGTTTTCCCGCTGATCATCCCCAGATATTCTTCGGTCGTCGTCTGCGTCCTGCCTTCGAACGAAATATCGAGATGCTGCCCGAAGATAACCTTCTTAATCATCTCGTCAAATAAATCGACATAAATCGGGAGCTGCGTCGTCCGTGCCGCCGAATGCACCGCGCGATAGCACAGGGAAATCATGTAATCACCCGCGTTCAGCGCCAGCGCCGGGCCATATTTTTTCCAAAGCGCCGGTCGGCCATGCCGGAGATCGGACTGATCCTCGATATCGTCATGAACCAGCGTAAAGTTATGCAGAATTTCCAGCGCAGCGGCAGCCGGTAAGACACGGTCGACGTTCCCGCCCAACGCGCCGCAGCTCAAACAGGCCAGCAGCGGACGGATCCGTTTTCCGCCGCGCGGAATCGGCGCCCCGTCGGCGTCCAGCCCCATCGCGCTGAAAACCATCTCGCCCAACTTCTCGTCGGCGCGCAGCCCCCAATCCGCGTTCAACACGGAGAAAATCGCCTCGTTAATCCTCGAAATATACGCCTCGTTCATGGTCCGCTCTCCCTTCGTTCGAATCGCCGGCCGGCTCGATCCCGGAGGATACGAACCGCGCCGTCTTATACTGCGTCACCAACCGTTCGACCAGCCGGCAGACCGCCTCCGGCCCTTCCAACGCCGGCCGCAGGAACGGCATCGCAACCCCAAACATGCGCGCGCCCAACAGTTCGGCCTTGCGCATGTCAACGCCCGTGCGGATTCCACCCGAAGCGATCAGCGGCATATTCGGGAACGCCGCATGGATCCGGCGGACCGCCTCCGCGGTCGGGAGCCCAAAATCCCGGAACGGCGCGTAAACGCTGTCGTCGAGACGTTCGCCCCGGGCCGCGATTTCAACTTTCGCCCATGACGTTCCACCGGCCCCGGCGACGTCAATCCAATCGAACCCCGCGTCAATCAGCCGCCCCGCAGTCCTGACGTCGAAGCCAAACCCGACCTCTTTCGCGATCAGCGGGATCGCGATTTCTTTTCGCAGCTCGGCAATCTTCGCCATCAGTCCGGAAAAATTCGTATCGCCTCCCAGCTGGATCAACTCCTGAAGCGGATTAAAATGCAAAATCAATCCGTCCGCACGAATCAACTCGACCGCCTCGCGGATCGCGCCGACCGTCATTCCATAATTCAACTGAACCGCGCCGAAATTCGCTAAAACCGGGGCCGTCGGCGCGCTCAGCCGAATATCGGCTAACCCGCGCCAGTCGTTCGTCTCGGTATACACGCGCAGCGACCCCAACGCCAGCGGGATCCGCATCCACTCCGCGGCAAGGCATAGGTTCCGATTGATCTCCGCGCCACGCTCCGTTCCGCCCGTCATCGACGAAATCAACAGCGGCGCCGCGATCGCTTTTCCGAGAAACCCGGTCCGCAGCGAAAACGTCAGATAGTCCGCCTCCCGCGCCGCCGCAGGAATCAGGCGGTACCGCTCGAATCCGGTCGTCGTTTCAGAACGGACGTCCTCTTCAAGGCAGATCCGCAAATGTTCATCTTTTCGCGTCTGAATCTTCGTTTCCGGCTGCTTCTTCTCGGTCATACAGGAGAAATTTTACTATACTTTCCATGCGCCGCATTCGTCATTTTTTCCGTCGACTAATGATAAAATAAGTCAGATGGAAAATTCGCGCCTGATCGACCGATTTCGAACCACGCTGCATAACCTCGCCAACAGTAACTATTTTCGCATCACGTTAACGGTCGTCATGGCGATTCTCCTGATGCTCCCGTTTCTGGTCTATGACTACGATACGATTCGCTCATTCATCGCGCAGAACCGCGTCTCCGGCGTTTTCGTCGCCATGTTCCTCTACGTTGTCATCGGGCTGTTCCTGATCCCGACTGACGGACTGACGGTCTTCATTCTGGCGACAATGGGCGTCATTCCAGCGTTCATCCTCGACGTACTCGGAAATTCTGCCGTCTCGTATATCGAGTATTTTATCGGGACCGGGCTTCAGGATATTACCCAGTTTGAAAAGAAGAATAAAAAGCTTCCCGGATTCCTTGAAAATTACCCGATCGCGCGGCCCCGCTACCAGATTCTCGGCCGAATGCTTCCCGCGGTTGGATCGAAAGCGATTAATATCCTCTGCGGCTTCCGCAGGACTTCGCTCCGCGTTTTTACCTGGACGACGTTATTTTCGACCTCCTGGGGCGCGTTCCTCGTAACGGTCGGCTATTTCTGGGCGGCCAAACTGATCATCTATCTCAATCCGTTCGGAATCGCGACCCATTACACCTTTTTACAGACCTTCGTTGCCCAGTACCATTACGCCCGATAACCCCCGGTTCCCGCCCGGAGCCCGATCGTTCAAGGGCTCGTCTCTGGTATAATCTATTCAATACAAATCGATAACAGAATGGAAATAAAGGAGTATCCCAAAATGATCTTCACGCTCCCCGAATATCGGGCACCGGATTTTTCAGCCAGGAAATTCGTCGAAGCCCCCGACGTCAAAAGCCAGCCTGTCATCGCCGACGGCGTCGCCCCCGATCTTTATCACGCGACGTCGATTTTCCCCGAATACTATAAAATCAACGGCGTCTGGGTCCTCGCCGAAGAATCGCGGATGGACTGCGTCGTCGTGATCCGTCCGGACGGGACGCTCGACGTCGTCGAATTCCGGAACCTGAAACGCGGCGATGAGGTCATTCTCGGCCGGACGGAGAACTGCGAAGAGGGGATTTTCCTCCACGCGACCGGTTTCGACGAAAGCGGTCCCGACGCGAAAGACGTTTTCGCTTTTCGAAGCGGCCGTTCGCGCGAAACCGCCTTTTCGAAGGATTATGATTCACTGTACCGAATGCTGCTGCATGAACGCGATCACGGGAATATCCTGTGGGTCATGGGGCCGGCCTGCGCTTTCGACGCCGACTCACGACAGGCGATGATGGACCTGATCCGCGCCGGCTTCGTCGACGGACTACTCGCCGGTAACGCCCTCGCGACTCATGATCTTGAAGCGGCGTATAAAGGCACGGCCCTGGGGCAGGATATTTATACGCAAATTTCTCAGCCAAACGGCCATTATCATCACCTTGACACGCTGAACGCTGTCCGGCGCTCCGGCTCAATCCCGTCGTTCATCCGCGAGCATAGGATTAACAACGGCATCATTTACACGCTGCTCGAAAACAGGATCCCGTTCGTCCTGACCGGATCGATCCGCGACGACGGCCCGCTCCCGGAAGTCTACCGCGACAACTACGACGGGCAAAACGCCATGCGGACGCTGGTCCGAAAGGCGACGACGGTAATCTGCCTCGCGACGCAGCTTCACACCATCGCGACCGGCAATATGACGCCCTGTTTCCGGAAGGTCGACGGAAAGATTCGCCCGCTCTTTATCTATTCGGTCGACATCTCCGAATTCGCGCTGAATAAGCTGTCGGACCGCGGTACGCTGACCGTGACCTCGATTATCACCAACGTTCAGGATTTCGTCGTCATGGTCCGCAATGGAGTCAGCCGTATCGAAGCGGAAAAGAAATAAAGCTCAGGTAAAAAAAGCAGGAAAACAGAAGCAACTGTGAACAATCGCTTCTGTTTTCCTGAAAAGTCCTCAAACGGACGGCAAGAACGGACAGTCCGCGCTACGCCAGCTTCGGATAGCGCCGAAGAACGACCGCCGTCGAAGGCATCGGAAGCTTATCGCCTAATTTCAGCTCGTCCAGCTTTTTCATCGTTGTCCGCGCCGCGTTCTGATAAATAACGAATTCGGTTCCCTCAACCGCGAACGCAATATCGACCATCGCCAGGCCAACGACGCCGCCCTCCGAATCGATCGAGCAGCTGGTCACGACGCCGACGACCTTCCCTTTTTCGTCGAAGAGCGGATCGCCCGGCTGCGCAAGCCGCTGCGATTTACCTTTGATCGTGAAACGGACGAGCCGCCGTTTCTTTTCTTCAACCTCGGATAAGAATGCGCTGCGCCCGATGAACCACGGTTTATAGATCTTAACGAAATGGCTGAACCCGACCTCCGAGAGCCTGTAATTATACGGTCCGGCGAGCTCATGCCCATACAGCGGCAGTCCCGACTCAATTCGCAGCGAATCGCGCGCGGCCAGCCCGCAGGGCAGGATTCCGAACGCGGAACCGATATTGAGCAGGTCGGTCCAAAGCGCGGGGGCTTTATCCGGATGGACAAAGATTTCATACGAAAATTTTTCGCCCGTGTAGCCGGTTCGGGAAATAATAACGTCGTATCCGCCGAGATTAACCCGGATCACTTTCCCCTTCGCAAGCCGCTGAAGCCTGGCCCGATCCGACGCCTCCATATCATACTGTTCAAGGATCTGGATCGAAGCGCGGCCCTGGAGCGCGATATCCACGCGCATGCGCTCGCCGGCCTCCGGATCGCGCAAATCCTCCAGGACGACGCCGCGCCCGAACGCACGCGCGCCCGGCGCGTCCCGGTCGACCAGGACTGTCCCGTCCTTAACCGCGTTCAGCCACGCCCAGTCCTTTTCGTCGTTCGCGGCGTTTACGACGATCATGTATTCTTCGAGGGAGACATGATAAATGATCAGGTCGTCGATCACGTTCCCATCCGGCGTCAGCAGGTGCGTATATACCGTATCGCCAACCGCCAGCGCCGCGATATCGTTCGGAACGACGCAGTTCAGGAAAGACAACGCAGACGGCCCGGACGCCATATACACGCCCATATGCGTGACGTCAAAGAGACCGACCGCCGTACGGACGGCGTGATGTTCCTCCTTGACCGAACTATACCAAAGCGGCATTTCATACCCTGCGAACGGCGCCATCTTCGCCTTCGCCGCCACGTGCAGCTCATGCAAGGCAGTGAATTTAATCGGCGCGGCGGTCCGCTCGTACCGGGCGAAATCGAACTCAGGGAGCGGATCTCCGCCCGCGGGCTTCAACCCGATCGCGAACGGTTTCGCGAACTCATCCGGCTTAACCTTCCGGAACGCGCCGGGCTCGGCTTCGGTAATAATCGTGCGCTCCGGAAGCCGCGTCCGCGGATCGGCGTCAAACGATACGAAACCGTCCGACAGATCGCGGAGCCAGGCGGCGGCAAGGCCAGCTTTTTCGGCCGGGACCGCGAGAAGATAACCGTCCTCCGCCAGTCCCAATTCGCCGCTGAGCGATTCGCCGTCGACAACAAAACTGACATCGGCCGATTCTCCCGTTTCCAGCGCAGCGATATCGGTCAGGAACGCAAAATCGACGAATTGCCGATAGAATGGGCCGCTGATTTTCAGGTACGCTTTCCCGTCGATCGCCCGGAAACGGTCGTCAAGATAAAAGAAATGCGGATATCCGAAATCGGCGCGATCGCTGAACGTCTGGCGCTTCTCCGCCAGCGTGCGGATACGCAGCTTGCAGTCCTGGAACGCTTTGAAATCGACCTTCGCGCGCAGCAGCATGCCTTTCGCGCCATACGTCGAATATGGCTGGGTCGCGTACATCAGGTCGGCGATGATATTCCCCAGCTCGACCATATCGGCTTCCTTCAGCCCGATCTGCGTCACACAGGGAAGCCCGATCCGCAGCCCGCTGGCACGCAGCGCAGATTTATCGCCGGGGATCGTATTGCGGTTGACGACGATGCCGGCGTTGTCGAAGATACGAGCCGCCATGTCGCCGGTCAGCGTCGAACCGTCCGCGCCCTTAATCTGCTTGCAGTCGATCAGGAACATATGCGAATCGGACCCGCCGTAGCAGACATGAATCCCGCGCTCGCGGACCTGCGCGATGAGCGCCTGACAATTGGCGAGAATCTGTTTCTGGTATTCCCGATATTCCGGCGTCGAGGCGATTTTAAAGGTCGTCGCCAGCGCGGCGATCGCGTGCATATGCGGTCCGCCCTGCTCGCCCGGGAAAACGGCCTTATCGATCGCTTTCGCGTACGCCGGATTCGTCGTCAGAACGACCGCCGCCCGCGGACCGGTCAGCGTCTTATGCGTCGTGAACGTGATAACGTCGGCGATCCCGACCGGCGAAGGGACGACCCCGGCCGCGATCAGCCCGGCGATATGCGCGACGTCGGCGAGCAGGATCGCGCCGACCGAATCGGCTATTTTCCGGTACGCTTTCCAGTCCGGAATATACGGGAACGAAGTATAACCCGCGATGATCAGCTTAGGCTGGTGCTCAATCGCCAGCCGCCTGACTTCTTCATAGTCGATTTTTTCCGTTTCCGGATCGACGGTATACTGGATAATGTTATACAGCTGGCCGGTTCGGTTGACCGGGGAACCATGCGTCAGGTGCCCACCATGAAGCAGGTCCATCGCCAGAACCGTGTCACCGGGCTGGATCAGGTGGTACGCTGCGTTATTCGCGGGAGCGCCGGAGAGCGGCTGAACGTTGACCTGAATCTGGTCCGCAGAGACGCGCGAATTCGAGAAGAGCGCCGCGCAGCGGCGCCGCGCCAATTCTTCGATCGTATCGGCGTATTCGACGCCCTTATAATAACGCGGGTCCGAATTCCGCCGGTATTCGGTAAGACGTTCCGGGTAATTTAAAATCTGATCGCAGCGCATCGTCCGCGTTTCTTCCGGCGGATAACCTTCCGCGTAAATATTTTGGAAACGCGAAGCGAGCGACGCGCGGACCGATTCGGGCGCGAACGATTCGCTGGCGATCATGATCAGCTTCCGCTTCTGCCGTTCCGCTTCGACTTGATTCAAAAAATCCACGTCGGGATCGATTTCTGAAAGGGAACCGTTGAAAAAGAATGAATCCATTAGACCTGTCCTTTCCGGGATAGCCTGCGAGGCCGTGAAGATAGATATTCGCTGTCGAAATTATACCGTGACAAAAGGAAAACAAACTTTGTGCTTTATTTCTCAAAATCTGTCCGGGTATAATGATAAGGAAGCAAGCCGACAGGAGCGAAAGATGTTTACATTTGCGCATTTCAACTTTAACGTTTTTGACCTTGATCAAAGCCTGAAATTCTATCGCGAGGCGTTGGGACTGACGCCGATTCGCGAGAAAACCGCCGGCGACGGTTCGTTCAAAATCGTCTTTCTGGGCGACGGCGTAACCGGGTTTGAGCTCGAGCTGACCTGGCTCCGCGACCGCGCCGAACCGTATAACCTCGGCGATCTCGAATATCATCTGGCGCTTACTGCCGACGACTATGACAATGCCTACGCGAAGCATAAAGCCATGGGCGTCGTCTGCTACGAGAATCCAGGAATGGGAATTTATTTTATTTCTGATCCGGACGGATACTGGATCGAGATCGTCCCGAAACGGTAAACGCCGGCGTATTTTTATAAAAGTTTTTTACAGCCTGCTCCGCGCCCTTTACAGGAATGCGTCATCCTGTCTCCGAGGAGATAAAAACGCATCGATTATTAAAGGAAAGAGAAAGCATGAAAAAGAGGCCGTATGTCGTTTTTCTGGCAGCCCTGATCGGTTTAATCGCCGCGGTCGTCAGGTTTGGCTGTGAGCCCGGCGATCCATTCGAAATCGCCGTCATTTCGCGGGAAGACGGATCGGGAACGCGCAGCGCCTTCGTCGAGCTGACCGGCATCGAAGAAACGGACCCCAACGGGGAAAAGATTGATCAGACGACCGTCGAAGCCATCGTCGCTAATAACACGAACGTCGTCATGACGACCGTCGCCGGGAATCGCTGCGCAGTCGGTTATATCTCGCTCGGGTCGCTGAACGAAACCGTCAAGCCGCTGAAAATCGACGGCGTCGAAATTTCCGTCGAATCGATACATTCGGACGAATATAAGCTTGCGCGCCCGTTTACCGTCGCGTACCGGGGCGAATTATCCGAGACCGCGCGTGACTTTCTTGATTTCGTCCTGAGCGACGCCGGCCAGGCCGGCGTCGCGTCGGCGAAATATGTTCCTGTCTCGTCCGGCGATTACCGGACGGACGGCGGGCGAAGCGGTAAGATCGTTATCGGCGGATCCTCGTCGGTCGCGCCGGTCATGGAAAAGCTTAAGGAAGCGTATCGCGCGCTGAACCCCGGCGTCGAAATCGAAGTCCAGCCGTCCGACTCAACGACCGGCGCGCTCAACGCGATCGAAGGGATCGTCGACCTGGCGATGGCGTCCCGGGAACTGAAAGGATCGGAACGCGAAGCGCTGACCCCGGTCGTGATCGCCCGGGATGGTATCGCCGTCATCGTGCATCGCGACAACCCGATCGAATCGATCACGCTCGCACAGCTCAGGGCCGTTTTCACCGGCGAGCTGCTGAGCTGGAACGAATTTGAATAAACCGGCCGGCGGACGGTCGGGTCCGCAGCCTTCAGGAGATGAAGAAAAACCCATGAACCTTCGGAAAGCTTTTTTCGATAAAGAATATCGGATGCGGATCGTTTTCCTGATCTGCGCGTTGGCGTCCATTCTCGCCGTCCTCCTGATTTGCGTCTTCCTTTTCGCGAACGGAATACCGGCGATCGCGGAAATCGGCCCGCTCGAATTCCTGTCTGGAAGGACCTGGAAACCGTCCAACGATATTTACGGAATTTTCCCGATGATCCTCGGGAGTATCTACGTAACCGCCGGAGCGATCGCCGGCGGCGTCCCGATCGGGATTCTGACCGCTCTCTTTCTGGCGCAGTTCTGTCCAAAGCCGTTGTACCGCGGTTTAAAGCCAGCCGTCGAACTCCTCGCCGGGATCCCTTCAGTCGTTTACGGCTTCTTCGGGATGGCCGTTCTTATCCCCAGAATCCGCGCCACGTTCGGCGGACATGGGAACAGCCTCCTCGCGGCGTCGATCCTGCTGGGAATCATGATCCTCCCGACGATTATCAACGTCAGCGAAGCGGCGATCCGCGCCGTTCCGAAAAGCTATTACGAAGGCGGTCTGGCCTTAGGAAGCTCGCATGAGCGGACCTGTGTTTTCGTCCTGCTGCCAGCCGCGAAATCCGGCGTCATGGCGAGCGTTGTCTTAGGAATCGGACGCGCCGTCGGCGAAACGATGGCGGTGATCATGGTCGCCGGGAACCAGGCGCGCGTCCCGAAAGGACTGCTGAAAGGACTGAGAACGTTGACCGCCAATATCGTCATTGAAATGGGTTATGCCGCCGGGCTCCATCGCGAAGCGCTGATCGCGACCGGCGTCGTCCTCTTCGTCTTCATCCTGATCATCAATCTCAGTTTTTCGCTGATCAGCCGGAAGGACCGGTCCGCATGACAGCCGCGCCGCCGCAAATCAACCGCCGCAGCTTCGCCGGTCAGCTCCGCACATATCAAAAAGATCCGCTTTCCGGCGCAATCGCGTTCCTGATCTGGACCGCGGCGGCGCTGACAATCAGCGCGCTGGTCGTTATACTCGGCTATATCCTGATCCGGGGCGTTCCCAGGCTGACGCTCAGCCTTTTCGCCTTCGAATACAATTCTGTCAACGTCTCGCTGACGCCAGCGCTGGTTACGACCATCCTGCTGACGCTGCTCGCGCTGATCATCGCGGTCCCGCTCGGAATTTTCGCCGCGGTTTACCTGGTCGAATACGCAAAGCGCGGGAGCCGGCTGGTAAAGATCATCCGGCTGACCGCCGAAACGCTCTCCGGAATCCCTTCAATTATTTACGGTTTATTCGGGATGCTTTTCTTTGTGTCCTTCCTGCGCTGGGGATATTCGATCCTCGCCGGGAGCTTCACGCTGGCGATCATGATCCTCCCTCTCGTCATGCGCACAACCGAAGAAGCGCTGATCGCGGTCCCGGACTCCTATCGTGAAGGCTCGTTCGGGTTGGGAGCGGGAAAGATGCGAACTATTTTCGTCATCGTGCTGCCGTCCGCGGTTCCCGGAATCTTAGCCGGCGTGATCCTGAGTATCGGACGGATCGTCGGCGAATCCGCCGCGCTGCTTTACACGGCCGGATCCGTCGCCGCAATTCCGAAAAGTTCCCTTTCCTCGGGACGCTCGCTCGCGGTTCATATGTACCTGCTGGCGACGGAAGGCATCTACGTCGATCAGGCGTACGCGACCGCTGTCGTCATCATCGTTTTGGTCCTGGGATTGAACCTGATCTCGTCTTTTCTCGCCGGAAAGCTCGCGAAGGTCTAAGCCGCGGAAATTTCAAGGAAGGAACGAAGCCGCATGGAAAAAATTCTGGTCGAAAATCTGGACCTGTTTTACGGAAATTTTCAGGCGCTGAAGAATGTCAGCCTGCCGATCCAGGCCAACGAAATTACCGCGTTTATCGGCCCGTCCGGCTGCGGAAAGTCGACGCTCCTGAAAACGCTGAACCGGATGAACGATTTAGTCGAAGACGTCCGAATCAGCGGGAAAATCATGCTGGACGGGGAAGATATTTACGGGAAGATGGACGTCAACCTGCTGCGCAAGCGCGTCGGCATGGTCTTCCAGAAGCCGAATCCGTTCCCGATGAGCGTGTACGATAACGTCGCGTACGGCCCGCGGACGCATGGCATTTCGGGGAAGGCACGCCTGGACGAGATCGTCGAAAAATCGCTCCGGGACGCCGCGATCTGGGACGAGCTGAAGGACCGGCTGAAAAAAAGCGCGCTGGGAATCTCAGGGGGCCAGCAGCAGCGTCTCTGCATCGCGCGAGCCCTTGCGGTCCAGCCTGAGGTATTATTAATGGACGAACCAACGTCGGCGCTGGACCCGATTTCGACGTCAAAAATCGAAGACCTGGCGATCGAATTGAAGGAAAAATATACGATCGTCATCGTGACGCATAACATGCAGCAGGCCGTCCGCATCTCGGACAAAACCGCATTTTTCCTTCTCGGGGAAATCGTCGAATACAATGAAACCGAGCAATTATTCTCGATGCCTGAGAATAAGAAAACCGAAGACTATATCACCGGGAGGTTTGGATAATGCGCGTTCATTTTACCGAGCAGATGAACTTATTGAGCGCCGAACTGACGCGGATGGGCGGACTCTGCGAAAAGGCGATCCTGAAATCGGCGAATTCGCTCCTGAATTCCGATCCCTTCCTGGCGCACGAGGTCATTTACCTGGACGGCGAAATCGACGAGAAGGAAAACGAAATTGTCAGCTTATGCTATAAGCTCCTGCTCCAGCAGCAGCCAGTCGCGTCCGATTTACGCCTGATATCCGCCGCGATGAAAATGGTCACCGATATGGAACGGATCGGCGATCAGGCGGGCGATATCGCCGAAATCGTCCGCAGCGGTCATACGAAAAAATTCGAAAGCAAAACCAGCCATATCAAAGAAATGGCGCGCGCGACGATCGACATGGTCAACGGCGCGATTACCGCCTTCGTCCGCCGCGATCTCGAACTGGCGCACGCGGTCATCGCTTACGACGATATCGTCGACGACCTTTTTGATACGGTTCGCAACGACCTGGTCGAGACGATCTCTTCAACGGCGGATCCCGACGGGCGTCAGGCAATCGGCGAAACCGCGATCGACCTGCTCATGGTCGCGAAATACCTTGAACGGATCGGGGACCACGCGGTCAACATCGCCGAATGGGTCGAATTCTCGATCACGGGGAAACAGAAAGAAACGAGATAACGGCGATGAGGAATGATCCGCGTTTTCCCGCGTTTTCTCTCTTAAGTTCCGTGAATCCCGCGGAAATTCTTCGCCGCGTATGGTAAAATTCAATCAATCAAATAAATTCAAGAAGCTTTCAGCAGAAAACTCCCGGAGGTCATGGAATGAGTGAAAAAAAATGGGTTTATCTATTCAGCGAAGTCCAAAAGGCTGAAGCGTACTGCGGCGGCGTTTGGGACAATGTCCGCGGTCTGTTAGGCGGGAAAGGGGCGAACCTCGCCGAAATGACGCGGATCGGCGTTCCCGTTCCGGCCGGTTTTACGATTACGACGGAAGCCTGCAACGAGTATTCGAAAACGAAAGAATTCCCGGCGGGCATGTGGGACCAGGTCGTGGCTGCAATGGCCGAGACCGAGAAGCAGACCGGCAAAAAATTCGGCGACAGCGAAAACCCGCTGCTGGTCAGCTGCCGTTCCGGTGCGAAAGAATCGATGCCGGGCATGATGGATACCGTTTTGAATATCGGGCTGAACGACGTGACCGTCGCTTCGATGATCAAGCTGACGAACAATCCGCGTTTCGTTTACGATATTTATCGCCGCCTGCTGCATATGTTCAGTTCGGTTGTTCTCGAAATCGCCGATGAACATTTCGAAAACCTGCTGCTTCAATATGAAGCCGAGAAGGGCTATAAGGTCGACACGGAAATGACCGCCGAGGACTGGAAATTTATCTGCGACGAGTACAAGCGCATCGTCATCCTCCAGTACGGGAAAGAATTTCCGCAGGATCCCGTCGAACAGATTCGCCTGGCCACCATCGCCGTCTTCAAATCCTGGATGGGGAAACGCGCGATCGACTATCGCCGCGCTGAAAATATCCCTGACTCGCTCGGAACCGCCGTCAATATCTGCACGATGGTCTTCGGGAACTACGGCGACGACTCCGCGACCGGCGTCGCCTTTACCCGCGACCCGATCGACGGGACGAATAAAATGTTCGGGGAATACCTGATCAACGCCCAAGGCGAAGACGTCGTCGCCGGCATCCGGACCGGAAGCAAGATCGAAGCGCTCAAGGACGCCATGCCCAGCGCATACGCCGAATTCATGGATATCACCGACAAGCTCGAAAAACACTATAAAGACATGCAGGACGTCGAATTCACGATCGAACGCGGCAAGCTATGGATGCTCCAGACGCGGAACGGGAAACGCACCGCGAAAGCCGCCGTCTCGATCGCTGTCCAGATGGTCAACGAAGGGCTGATCGATAAGGTCACCGCGGTCAAACGCGTCACGACCAAACAGGTCGACGCGCTGCTCCATCCGCAGTTCGACAACAACGTCCTGAAGAAGACCGAACCGGTCGCGATCGGCGTCAACGCCTCGCCGGGCGCGGCCGTCGGCCGAATTTATTTCGACGCCGACCTGGTTGTTGAAATGAAAGAAAAGGAAAATCAGGATTGTATCATGGTCCGCCCGTTCACGAAGCCGGACGACGTTCACGGCATGCTCTCCGCCAAGGGAATCCTGACCTCTGAGGGCGGCGCCACCTCGCATGCAGCCGTTGTCGCCCGCCAGTTCGGCGTCCCCTGCGTCGTCGGCGCGGCCTCGATCCAGATCGACATGGACAAGCGCACGATGAAAATCGCCGATCGCATCTTCAGGGAAGGCGATTGGATTTCGGTCGACGGTTCGACCGGGAAGATCTACGACAGCCGTATTCCGGTCGTCGTTCCCGATATTTCCGAAATGGAAGACCTGAGCCAGCTCCTGTCCTGGGCGGACGAAATCGCCGACCTCGAAGTCTGGGCGAACGCGGATTACCCGAGCGACGCCGAACGCGCCCGTTCTTTCGGCGCGAAGGGGATCGGCCTCTGCCGAACGGAGCACATGTTCTTCGACCAGGAACGCTTACCGATCGTTCAGCGCATGATTCTGGCGAAGGACGTTGAGGACCGCGTCGAAGAACTGAATAAGCTGCTTCCTTTCCAGCGCGGCGACTTTGCGGGGATCTTCGTCGCCATGTCCGGCTATCCGGTTATTATCCGCCTGATCGATCCGCCGCTGCATGAGTTTCTCCCGTCCGCCGTCGGACTCGAAGAAGAAATTATCAAGAAACGCCTCGACAATCTGGCTGACTACGTCTCCGGTAAGCCGCAGAGCAAGGAAATCCAGCGCCTCGTCGACCTGAAAGCCGAGGTTGAGAAGCTGCATGAATCCAACCCGATGATGGGGCTGCGCGGCGTCCGCTTATCGATCATGATCCCACAGATCGTCGAAATGCAGGTCCGGGCGATTATCGAAGCCGCCTGCGACGTTAAGAAACGCGGATTCGAACCCAAGCCGGAAATCATGATCCCGCTGACCGGGCATGTTAACGAGCTCAAGACGATCCAGCCGAAGCTGGAATCGATCGCCAAAGAAGTCATGAAGGAACAGGGCGTCGAAGTCGAGTACCTGTTCGGTACAATGATCGAGATCCCGCGCGCCGCAATGACCGCCGGAGAGATCGCCGGAGTCGCCCAGTTCTTCTCGTTCGGGACGAACGACCTGACCCAGATGACGTTCGGATACAGCCGCGACGACGCGGAACATTCGTTCCTGATCCCGTACGTCGAAAAAGGCATCCTTCCGACCAACCCGTTCCAGGAATTGGACCGCGACGGCGTCGGGAAGCTGATGCGGATTGCGATCGAAGACGGCCGCGCCGTCCGACCGGAACTGAAAGTCGGTATCTGCGGCGAACATGGCGGAGACCCGAGCTCGATCGAATGGTGCCATCTGATTGGAAACGACTACGTCAGCTGCTCGCCGTTCCGCGTCCCGATCGCCCGCCTCGCCGCCGCGAAGGCCAAGATTGCCACGCCGCATCCAGCCGCGAGGAAACTGACGGTCGATAAGCCGCTCTGATCGAAAACCTTATACACTGAATAAAAAGGAAGCTCCGCGAAAATCGGAGCTTCCTTTTTTCGAGAGGATTTCCATGCCGCTCTCGCGGACAAGCTGAGCCAGTCGAAAGTCCTCCTTTTCCAAACGTTCCTCCGCGTCGCCGGATCGGAGTCAATCCGAATTCCCTTTCCAGACGGAGAAATTCTTCAAGTTTGAACCGCCGACAAACTCGGCTAAAATCGAATTCGCGGGAATCAGTTCAACCGGGAGCGGCAGCACCCACGCCAGGAACGACAGCAGCCGTTTCGCCTCGATATACTCGATCGACCCAAACGTCACCTGACGCAGCGCCGTCTCGGCGAACGGTTTCAGCGCCGAAAGTTCGTAAACGAGCGAAGAATTCACATACGCGTCAGCGAACGCCTGGTAGGGAAAAATATGCTTGTCTTCGCCGGCGCGAACCGACGCCCAGCGCTTAATCGTCTCCTCGGCCGAATAACCGCGTTCGCGATAGTCTCGGACAACCCGGCGGATCAGGCGGTTATCCACCGTTGAAACCCGATTGTACCGGTCGACGTTCAGCTGCGTCAGCGGAGAGATATAAATCTGAAATTTCTGCGCCTTGGGGATCCCGGGAAGGAGCCGCGGGTTCATTCCGTGAATCCCTTCAAGGATAATAATCTGGTCCTCGTGGATCCGGACGGTTCGCCCGGGTTTACTGATTCCATCTAAAAAGTCGTAACGGGGAAGCTGGACCTCCCCCCCATCGATCAGCCGGTGAATACAGTCGTCCATCAGCGGCAGATTCAGGTTCTCCACCGCCTCAAAGTCATACTCCCCATTTTCATCACGCGGACTCTGCGCCCGATCGATAAAGAAATTGTCCATCTCGATCGGCACCGGAGAAATCCCATGAACCAGAAGCTCGATCGAAAGTCGTTTCGAAAACGTCGTCTTTCCTGAAGAAGACGGCCCGGCGATCAGGATGACTCTCGGACGCGGATCCATGTCCGCAATCCGCTGCGCGATCTGTGAAAAACGTTGGCTATGGAACGACTCGCTGACGAGAATGACCTCCTGGATCCGGCCTTTCTCGATCGCGTTATTCAGCGATCCAATCGATCCGATCCCCAGCTTCGTCAGCCAGTCGCCGTAAAGACGGAACTGTGAAAGGATTTTCGGATCCTCGCGAAGCGGACTGATTTCCGTTGACTTTCCGTCCTTCGGATATCGCAGGAAAAATTCGTCAGGGTTCTCCGACGGCTCGATCGCGAACCAGCGCAAATACCCGGTCGACGGGACCATATACCCGTAGTGATAATCGATATAATCGCCCAGCCGGTACATCGTCAGATAATCCTTCTTTCGATGTTTCAAAAGCTGAAGCTTTTCGGACTGGTCCTTTTCCTCGAAAATCCTCCGCGCGGATTCGATCGAAACCTTCCCGCGCTCAATCGGAAGATCCTCCGAGACCGTCTTCCGCATCTCGGACTCCAGCGCAGCGTAAAACGTCTTCGGGTCGCCAATTTCCAGCCCGCAAATCCTGCAGAACAACCCGCCGGAAACGATCGAATGATCGACCATGAGATCCGCGTCCGGGAATAGACGCTCGAACGTCGCCGCCAGGAGAAAAACGACCGATCGCCGGTAAATATTTTTTCCGTCCGAAATCGCCGTCGTTACACCTTCGATTTTCGCGTTCGATTCAAGCCGGTACGTCAACTCCCGCAGCTCATGATTCACAATCGCGCCGACCGGTTCGCGATCGAACTCGCCGCTGATCTGAGCTAAGAATTGGCCGACCGGTTCGCCTCTGGGTCCGCTGATAATTCGCCCGTCCGGAAGCTCCGCCTGTATAATACTAGAGGGCGGATGAACTTGATAAACCGGTTCCATAAAACCTCCCCGCAATCCATCATATTTCATCGTCAATGTGATGGATTGCGTTATCTATATTTTTTACGAAAGGAATCGCACGAATTGCCCACGTTCCTATTGATAACGATGATAATCGGGATTCTGCCAAGGATCGCTATCTTCATGACAACCAGGCGCTCAATTTTCTCCGATCGGCAGTGCCCGCCGAACCGCTTCGCCGTCGTCCTCGGCGCGGGGATCGAGAAAGACGGGCGACCGACGCGCGTTTTACGCGAACGGATCGAAACGGCGGTCAACCTGCTCCGCCGAGCGAACGTCAGCGCGCTGGTCCTGACCGGCGGGAATAAATCTATCTACGCGAATGAAACGGAATCAATGCGCCTGTACGCTGCCGAGCTCGGCGTTCAGAACGAAAGTATCCTGATCGATCCGGATGGATTCCGCTCGTTCGACAGCTGCGTCAATCTTCTCCCGCTGCGATCGAACCAGATAACCCTCGTCACGCAGCAGTTTCATCTTCCCCGCGCCGTCTGGATCGCGCGCCGCCTCGGGATCAACGCAATCGGCTGCGTAGCGCCGCATCACATCGAACGCTGGGACGACTTCATCCTCTGGCAGCTTCGCGAGTTTATCGCCTGCTGGCGGGCCCTGATCGACGTCCTCCGTTTTCAGCTCCACAGCCGCAAAGCAAATTGAAATTTTCCTGGACGGGAAAACCTGAAGGATCGGAACGACAAGGCAGCTTTCGCACAGCCGCCGCGGCAGAATATAACCTACGCCAGAAGGACCCCATCCTGAAGCGCCAGGATCCGTTCTTCGCTGATCCTGTTCGTCAGAGCGGTTTCGGAAGTCTTCGCAACCGCCAGATAATTATCCGTCAGTCCCCGATTCCGGTAGCCGCCTTCCGCCCTGATCGCCCCATGTTCCCAAAGGATCCTGCGCCGCGCTCCGAGCTGCGCCCGGGAAAAGGCGTCTTTCTGCGCGTCGAGCTGCGCCCTGAGCCGGGCTGAGCGTTCTTTTTTTACCTCGTTCGCGACCGGCTCCGGAAGCTTCGCCGCCGCAGTTCCCGGCCTTGGGGAAAACGGGAAAACGTGGCCGCCGCTGAACGCCGCCGCCGCCGCGAAACGAAGCGTTTCGTTAAACGCCTCTTCCGTCTCCCCGGGAAATCCGACGATGATATCGGTTGTAATTGAAAAATCGCCGCGAACGCGCCGCGCGGCCTCGATCAGCCTCAAAAAACCTTCGGGCTTCGTCCGTCGGACCATGCGCCGCAGGACGGACGGCGATCCCGATTGGAGCGGGAGATGGAAATGCGGAAGGAGGCGATCGTCTTCCCAAAGCGAGACAAAGTCCAGATCAAGGTTCCAGTTCTCAAGCGACGATAAACGGATCCGTGGAACCGACGTCTCCCGCAATATCGCGCACAGAAGGTCGGTCAGCGTTCGCTTCGGCTCGAAATCCAATCCCCACGCGCCCAAATTGACCCCGGTCAGGACAACTTCCTTCCCGCCGGCATCTTCGATCCCGCGGATTTCGCGAAGGATCGGCTCGACCGGAACCGAGCGCGCTTTTCCGCGCGCAAGCCGCGTCACGCAAAACGAACAGAAATTATCGCAGCCATCCTGAACTTTAAGGAAAAAGCGGGTCCGTCCATGCGCGTGGACCGGCGCCGGACAGATCGGGGCCGAAGACAACGCCGCGCCGGATATGAACGGCCGAAGCCGTCCGACGAGCCGGTCTTTTTCAGCGTTTGGAACAACCTGAGCGACGCCGGGAAAGCGCCTCGCCGCGTCCGCTTCGATCTCCGACCAGCAGCCGGTCACAACGATCCGCGCGTTCGGGTTCCGCGCCGCCCGGCGAATCCGCGCCCGCGAGTCGGCCGCGGCCGCCGCCGTCACCGCGCAGGTATTGATAACCACCAGATCGGCACACTCGATCTGCTGCGTAATCGTATGCCCCTGCGCCGTTAATTCCGCGGCATATCGATCTATCTCCGCCTGATTCAGGCGGCAGCCAACCGAGTCCAGATAAACGTTCAAGCCGAGCTCCTACGCCCGGATATCAAGATTCTTTTCGCGCCGAGCGCTCTCGTTCCGAAGCTGCCGCGTCCGGTCGTGGCAGGCCCACATACAGCGCGCGATCGCTGCGCGGAAATTCTCCCGTTCGAGGTAATACAGCCCCTCCGCCGTCGTCCCGCCCGGGGACGTAACCTCGTTGCGCAGCACGGCAGGATGTTCCCCGCGCGCCCTCAGGTATTCCGCCGATCCGATCAGCGTCTGCGTAACCAGCTCGGTAACCGCCTCCCGCGTCATCCCCATATGCACGCCTGTATCGATCATCGCTTCCATGAAAAGATATACGAACGCAGGGCCGGAACCGCTGATCGCGCCGATCTGATCGATCTGATCCTCGTTCCGGACCTCGACTTCGATCCCGACCTGCGCCAGGAACGAACGAACGTAGGCTTTATCCTCCTCGCTGACCGAACGGTCCGCGATCCAGCCCGAGACGCCTGAACCGATCCGAGCCGGGGTATTCGGCATGACGCGGATCAGGTTCCCCGTATTCAAATACTCCTGCAAGCGCGACAGGGAAACCCCGGCCGCGATCGAAATGACCAGCGTTTCGACGTCCAGTTCTTCCGCGATCTCTTCCATCAGCGCGTTGATATACTGCGGCTTGACCGCGAGAACGACGACCTCCGCGCCCTGGACCGCAGCTTTCGCCGAAGCCGCCGCTTTTACGCCGAACGTGTCGACGAACGGCCTGACCTTTTCCGGGATCAGGTCGTAAACCGTGACCTCCGACCCTGAACAGAATTTCTTCGTCAGGATCCCGTTAAGAATTGCGCCGCCCATCACCCCGACGCCCAATACTGCGATTTTCCTATTTTCTTTTGTCATTTTCGATCTCCCTTCCAGCGGCTGAACACCGCCATCGACAGCACTCGCCCCGAACCGTCCCGCAGGCAGACTTCCCCCTGCCGAACCGATCCGCCCAGCCCGGATAACGCCTCGCGGACGCCGTTCCCGATCGTAACCGACGACGCCTTGATCGCGTACGCCGTTACCAGCAGGAACGCCGCGTCGTCCGTCAGGATCGCGCGGCAGCCGCGAATCAGCTCTGGAAAGCTCTTATAGAACTCCCAGACCTCCCCTTTCGGACCGCGTCCGAATTTCGGCGGATCGAGAACGATTCCCTGATAGAAGCTCCCGCGGCGGGCTTCGCGCTGAACGAACTTAAGCCCGTCGTCGAGGATCCAGCGAATCCGGTCCTCCGGAACGCGGCAGGCTGCCTGATTCTCCTTTGCCCATTGGATCGCCTTCTTTGAAGCGTCCAGGTGTGTGACCTGCGCCCCAGCCGCCGCAGCGGCCATCGTCATCGCGCCCGTATACCCGAAGAGATTCAGGACCCGCGTCGGCTTCGCCCGCTCGCGGATCGTCTCCTGAACCCAGTCCCATTGGCAGGCCTGCTCCGGAAAAATCCCCAGCTGCTTCGAGTTCGACAGGCTCAGGCAAAAGCGCAGCGCCCCGTACCGAACCGTCCAGCGATCGGGAACATCGCGGAACGGAACCCAATGGCCGCCGTTTTCCTCGGCGGACGGGACGAACTCCGCGTCCGCGCGCGCCCATTCCCGTTCCGGGACCCTCGGGGACCAGACCGCCTCAGCTTCAGGTCGGATCAGCGTCACCGCCCCGAATCGCTCCAGCTTCCGGCTGCCGCCGCTGTCAATCAAAGCGTAATCGGTCCAATTCGGCGACGTCAGTAAATCCACAGACGGCAGTTCAGGCACATTTTCCATGAGAATACAGGTACATTCTTTCTTTTTCGTTTAAATATCCGAACGGCGGCCGATCCGCGCGATACAGAATAGACGATCCAGCCCCGGATAAAGTTCCATTTTCTGAAAAGATGATTTTCGGCCCCTGTTCCCACGGGTCCTCACCCCGCGGAAGCGACGTCCACCGAAAAGACCCGGCGCAGCGACGCGTCCGCATCCGCAGCCATCTTCTCGCAGTCAATCGTCAGCAGCCGTCCGTCTTCATAAACGATCCTCCCGTCGACCATCGTCAGAACGACGTCGGACGCCTGCGCGCTGTAAACGAGGAGCGCGGCGGTATCATGATTGGGGATCAGGTGCGGCCTGCGTAAATCGACCGCGATCAGGTCCGCCTTATAGCCTGCCTTCAGCGCGCCGCAGTCCGGGCGTCCCTGCGCGATCGCGCCGTTAATCGTCGCCATATCCAGAAGCTCTTCCGCACGGATCACGGTCGCGTCCCGATGAAAACCGCAGTGAATCATCGCCGCAAGATGAATCTCTTCAAACAGGTTCTGATTGTTGTTGCTCGCGGAAGAATCGGTTCCGATCGTCAGCCGCACGCCCGCGTCCAGCATCGCCCGAATCGGCATGAGGCCGCTGCCCAATTTCATATTGCTGCTCGGGTTATGAATCGGAGAAACGCCTTTTTCCCTGAAAAGTTCAATATCCTCCGGCTCAGCGAAAACGCAATGCGCCGCGATCGTCGGATTTTCAAAAACGCCCAGATCCGCGAACAGCCGCGCCGGCGTTTTCCCGTACCGCTGTTTGCAGCGGTCATGTTCCGCGGCCGTCTCGGATAAATGCAGGTGCATTCGCCCGTTCATCTCCTGGCATACCCGGGCATAGCGTTCCATGCTCTCCGGCGTGTTGGTATATTCGGCGTGAATTCCGAAGTCCGCTTTAAGCCGTCCGCCGGCGCTCTCGTCGAACGCGCGGACGAACTCGACAGATAAATTAAAGCGCGAATCGTGCGCCTGCGACCCGGTCGGATTCTCTTCCATGATCGGGAAGCTGACGTTCGCCTTGATCCCGGCGTCGATAATTTCCTGAACGTAGTCCGCCGGATAATGATACATGTCAGAAAAGCTGACGACGCCGCCGGAAAGCATCTCGGCAATCGCCAGCCGGCAGCCGATCCGCATGTCTTCTGCGTTCATTTTCGCTTCCAGCGGGAACATGCACTCGAAAAGCCACTGCTGGAGCGCCAGACCGGTCCCAACGCCGCGGAGGATCGACATCGGCGTATGCGAATGCATGTTGTACAGTCCAGGAAGAATCAGTTTCCCACTCATGTCGTGGATCGAATCCGCCGCTCCGAGGTACGGGCCCGAACCGATTTCCATAATCCGATCGCCGTCGATCGCGATATATCCGTTCTCAATCGGCCGCCAGTTTCCCGCGCCGATCAGGATCACCGCGTTTGTAAATACCGTTTTCATATGTTTCCTTTCCAGATCCTGCCCGGGCGCCCGAACCAGCGGGCGGAAGCCGAAGCTACGCCGTTACGACCGAAAACGCCATCATGACGAACGCCTGAACGAAATGAATCGTCCAGGGCCAGAACGTTCCGCGCGTATCGAGCATCGCACGCGCAGACAGCGTCCCCTGCACCGCGCCGATCAGCAACCCGAAAACTCCGCCCAGCATCGGGAAATAATAACCCGACAACGCAGAAAATACAACACAGAATACCATGATTCCGCCGCTCCGAACGTTAGCGTCCTTTCCCAGCGTAATCAGAGAATAGCGAAAAAAAATTTCCATCGCCGCCGCGTACAGTCCCGCCAGAACGAGCGTCATCAGCAGCTCGCCAATTCGGAACGAAAAAACCGCCGTCCCCGGAAGCGAGAAAATTTTCAATAAGACCGTCAGCGCGGCGGGAACAAGCGCAGCAATCCTGCCGGAGGAAAACCAGTCGGCTGACTTCGGAAGCCTGAAAAAGCCCGGAGCCTGAATCTCCCCATGAAGCTTCCGGAAATCAATATACGCCCAACGGTTTTCCTGGCTCGTCAGCAACTCGGTCAGAACCAGGATGATCGCGGCGAGCGCCAGAATTGAAAGCGTGTAGCCCGTAAAAAGGTTCAGATAAGAGTTGACAAAAATATCCGAACGAACGGCTGGAACGCGCCATAGCATCAGCATCCAGGCCGTAACGAGGAACAGCGCCAGCAATAATACCAGAAATCTTGTTTGCTTACTCATGCCGATCCGTCAGCTCCCTCTCTACTGCGCCTGCGCTCGCCGTTCCGCCAGGTCCGCCTGAATCGTCGCGTACCGATCCTCATTAATAACATACTTCCGCCGGTAAATCAGGTAGCTTACGACAATACAAATCATCGGAAAAATAAACATCGCGAACCGGAACAGGTTCATCCCGTTCGCGGTCATGTCCGCGGGCGTCAGCGCTTCCTTCATCCCGGACAGAATCACGGTTATCCCGACGATCCCGCTCGCGAGCGACGAGGCAACTTTGAAAATAAACGGCTGAAGCGAGACCGTCACCGATTCGTTCCGCTTCCCGTTTTTCCATTCTCCATACTCGACGCAATCCGAAATCTGCATCAGCATAATCAGCTGAATCGCGGCGTCACCAATAAATATCAGCAGCCCGCCGGCGGCAACGCCGATAACCGTCCCTGGAGGCGCCGCCAGGAAAACGACGTACCCGACTAAAATAATCACGGTCGCCGCCGCGTAGATTGGCTCGCGCTTAAATTTCCGCCGGACGAACGGAAATATCAGGAGCGACAAAATCTGAGCCACGCCGAGAATCAACCCGAAAACCGGATACATATTCAAATCGCCCTGATAGTACTTGAAATAATACTGACCGAAAGACGTCGTCGTCGTATAGCCCGTATGAAACAGCGTCATCGCCAGAACGACCCACAGCAGCTGATCATTTTTCAGGATAATCGGCAGCAGGTCGCGGATCTTCGTTTTATTCTCGTCCGAAACCTCGGCCGCCGTTTCTTCCTTTACGAAGACCAGCGTCACCATCTGAAACGCAATCATAATTCCACAAACGATGACGGAAAGCCAGAAATACCCCAGCTGAAGCGAACCGGCGGCCCTTCCGAGCGCTTCGGTAATCGGCGTGATACAAACAACCATGCCAAAAAGGCCGATATTCGCGCAGATCCGCGCGACCGCTCCGATCCGCTCGCGTTCCTTCTGGTCCCGGCTTAACGCAGGGAGCATCGACCAGTACGAAATATCGTTAGCCGTGAAGCTGATCTCCCAAAGGAGATAGACGAGCAGGAAAATCAGGACATACTCCATCCCATGCAGGTGAAAATCCGTAAACATCAGGACCGACATCACCGCGGACGTCAGAACGCCGAAGAGAATCCACGGCTTGAATTTCCCCCAACGCGACTTCGTGTTATCGACGAGAATCCCCATGAACGGGTCGTTGAACGCGTCGAACGCCTTCGTAAAAATAATCGCCGCCGTAACCCACCACATCGTCGCCGTCGGAACGCGCAGCACGTCGGTCAGATAAAACATCAAGTACATGCTGATCATCGTGTATACCGCGTCGCGGCCAATCGTTCCGATCCCGAAACCGAAACGGTTTCGAATCCTTTGCCGACTGTCGTCGGTTCCCTGCTGATTTGGTTGCATCATATGATCTCCGTAAAACCTGACTGATCTAAGTAAAAGCGAACTACGAATGGAATAAGTATACGTCAGATCGCGCTTCCCGGCGGCGATATCCACTGAATCCGAAGCAGAGTATAATTAGAGGCGCCTAATTATTAGGTGTGTCTAATTATCAATCAGAGGCGCTTGATGATCAATCCGCATGGCAGCGTTTATCCGAATAATGGAGAGAGAAGCGGGGAACGGACGCGCCCTTTCGCGAGATAGAAAAGGAAGAAGATTGGAATGAAAAAGATTACGGTAAAAATTGACGGAATGTCCTGCGGCATGTGCGAAAGCTATATCAACGACGTCATCCGGCGCGCTTTTAAAGTTCGGAAAGTAACCTCCTCCCGCGCGAGGGGCGAAACGGTGATCCTGACGGAAAATGAAATTACGGAAGAGGAGCTCCGGAAAGCCCTGGCCCCGACCGGTTACACGTTCGTTGGCTATCGCTCCGAAGCGGTCGAAAAAGGCGGTCAAAAAAACCGGATTCGCGCCGCATACGAAAAGACCGGCGGCGACCACGATTTCTACGACGGAATGATAACCTGTTCAACAATTCCCGGAAAAATTGTCTGCCGTCTGGTCTGGGCGATGGGGGAAGAGGAGAGCCGGAAATATATCGACCTCTCGCTCTCCGCGATTCCCGGCGATTTTCAGGGTAAGCTGCTGGAAATTCCAGTGGGGACGGGCGTATTAACCATGCCGCTGTACCGTAAGCTCAGCAGCGCGGAAATTACCTGCATGGATGATTCGCCGGATATGATCGTCCGCGCTGAACGCCGCGCGAACGCGATGCAGCTCTCAAACGTTTCGTTCCGGCAGGGCGACGTCGGCGCGCTCCCGTTCGAAAATGAAAGCTTCGATATCGTGCTGTCGCAGAACGGATTTCATGCGTTCCCGGACAAAGAAGCAGCCTGGAAAGAAACGTACCGCGTCCTGAAACCCGGCGGAACGTTCTGCGGCTGTTTTTACGTGAAGGGCGAAGTCTCCCGAACCGATCGCCTGATCAACCGGTTTTACGTTAAAAAAGGCTACTTCAGCCCACCGTTCGAAACGATGGAGAGCCTGAATACGCGGCTGAACTCGCTCTACGCGGAAACGAAGCTCGGTTCCGTCAAGTCGATCGCGTACTTCTCCTGCGTTAAAAAACGCTGAGCCGGGTGGGAACAGCGAATGATCAACAAACGGCTGATCGGAATTGTCCCGGAAAGTATGAAATTCATCATCGGCAATGTCGCTTATCAATGGTGTTCATTGGCGGCAAATATTGCGCTGATGACCGCGCTGGCAAACCTGCTGGCCGGACTGGCGGACGGAAGCGCGGATAAAAGCCTGTTCGGGATTACGCTTATCGGCGCCGCTGCCGCCGTCGCGATGAAATATACCTGCGCAATCCAGTCCTCACGGCTAAGCTTCCTCTCGTCGAAGAAGGTCAGGAAAACGATTCGCGGTCTGATTTACGAAAAACTGCTCCGATTAGGGAGCGACTATAAAGAGCGGACGAAAACGTCCGAAATTGTGCAGCTTGCCGTTGAAGGCGTCGAGCAGTTAGAAACGTACTTCGGCGCGTACCTTCCGCAATTTTTCTACGCGATGGCAGCGCCGCTGACGCTCTTCGCCGTCACCGCTTTCATCAACCTCCCTTCCGCGATTATCCTTTTCGTCTGCGTCCCGCTGATCCCGATCGCGATCGCGGCCGTCCAGGCCTGGGCAAAAAAACTCCTCTCGAAATACTGGGGACAGTACACAGCGCTCGGCGATGTCTTCCTCGAAAACCTCCAGGGACTGACGACGCTCAAGATTTATCAGGCAGACGAATTTAAAAACGCCGAGATGAACGAAGAGGCGGAAAAATTCCGTAAAATCACGATGAAGGTTCTCGTCATGCAGCTCAACTCGATCACGATCATGGATCTCGTCGCCTACGGCGGCGCGGCGCTCGGGATTATCCTGGCGACGACGCAGTACGCCGCCGGGAACGTCTCGCTTGCCGGCTGCCTGCTGATCCTGCTGCTGTCCGCCGATTTCTTTATCCCCATGCGCCAGCTCGGCTCCTTCTTCCATATCGCGATGAACGGAATGGCCGCCAGCGGGAAAATATTCGCGCTTCTCGACCTGGACGAACCGGCGAAGGGAACGATCCGTGGAATTCCTGAAGACAGCGGAATCGTCGTTTCCGATTTGAACTTCGCCTACGAAACGGATCGGGGAATCCTGAGCGGCGTCGCGCTGCGCTTCCCGTTCGGAAGCTTCAGCGCGATTGTCGGCGAATCCGGCTGCGGAAAGTCGACGGTCGCCGCGATCCTGATGGGAAGAAAGAAGAACTATACCGGAACGGTAACGATCGGCGGCGAAGACCTGAAGCGAATCGACGAGGCGGAGCTGAACCGCCGGATCACGTACGTCAGCCACAGCGCCTATCTTTTTAAAGGAACCGTACGCGATAATTTACGAATGGGCCGCACGAACGCGACCGACGCCGAATGCTGGAATGCGCTCGAGCAGGTCCATCTGGCCGATTTCCTTAAATCTGAAAACGGGCTGGACACGGCGCTGACCGAGAAAGCGTCGAACTTCTCCGGCGGCCAGTGCCAGCGGCTGGCGCTGGCGCGGGCGCTGCTGCATGACAGCCCGATTTATATTTTCGACGAAGCAACGTCGAATATCGACGTCGATAGCGAAAGCGCAATCCTCGAAAAAATATACGCGCTGGCGAAAACGAAGACGGTTATCCTGATATCGCATCGATTAGCCGCCGTCGTTCCCGCGGATCGGATTTACGTCATGGACCGCGGCAGCGTCGCAGAGGCAGGAACGCATCCACAGCTTCTCAGCCATCACGGCCTGTATCAGAAGCTCTGGACAACGCAGCAGGAGCTCGAACGACTCGGGCTCCAGGAAGACGCACGGAGGGAAACGCATTGAACCAGAATAAAACGCAGCTCAGCCGCCGAAGCGGCCTCGCCGTCATGGCGCGGCTGGTCGGACTGGTCAAACCGCTTTCAGGTTATATGGCGCTGGCGATCCTGATGGGATGGCTGGGGCATCTTTGCGCCGCGATGATTACCGTTTTCGGCGCGATGATCATCCTGAGAATAGCCTCCGGTTCGCCGACGCCGCTTTTTCTTACGGCGATCGTTGTTTTCGCCATCCTTCGGACCGGACTCCGATACGGGGAACAGGCCTGCAACCACTTTATCGCGTTCAAGCTGCTGGCGCTGATCCGCGATCAGGTCTTCCGCGCCCTCCGGCGGCTCAGTCCGGCAAAGTTGGACGGGCGGGATAAAGGCGACCTGATCGCGGTTATAACGTCGGATATCGAGCTCCTCGAGGTCTTCTATGCGCATACGATTTCTCCGGCGGCCATCTGGCTGCTGTTTACCATAACGATGACCTTTTTTATCGGCAGATTTCATGCGTTCCTGGGCCTTCTGGCGCTGGCCGCTTATCTGACCGTCGGGCTCGCAGTTCCGATCGCCGCTTCGAATCGGAACGGGAACGACGGGATGAAATTCCGCGCAAAAGCCGGCGAACTGAGCGCCTTTGTGCTCGACAGCCTGCGCGGTCTTCCCGAAACGATTCAATACGGGCAGGGCGCATCCCGCAAAGCGGCGATCGATCAGAAATCCGACGCGTTGTCGGACGACGAAGCACGGATGAAAAAAATCGCAGCGATAAATCAGGCGGAAGCGCAGCTGATCATCCTGTGCTTCGATTTACTGATGCTCTTTGCGGCTGCCGTCCTCTTCCGACGCGGAAGCATTGATTTCAGCGGCGTCCTCATCCCGACGGTCGCGCTGTTCGCGTCGTTCGGGCCTTCGATCGCGCTCGCCGGACTCGGAACCACGCTTCAGAATACCTTTGCGGCTGGGAACCGCGTTCTCGACGTTCTGGACGAAGAACCGCTGATTCAGGAAATTAACGGCAACCCACCCGTGAGCTTCAGCGGAGCCGCCGCTGAAAACGTATCGTTTTCCTACGCGGAAGAAGAAATCCTGAAGAACGTTTCGGTCGAAATCCCTTCCGGATCGATTATCGGAATTACCGGACGGAGCGGAAGCGGAAAATCGACGCTGCTGAAGCTCTTCATGCGCTTTCGCGACCCGGATTCGGGAACGGTTAAAATCTCGGACAGACCCGTCAACCGGATCGATACGGCGAACCTGCGCGAAATCGAAAGCTTCGTCACGCAGGAAACCCACCTTTTCCACGACAGTATCCGAAACAACCTTCGCATTGCGAAATTGGACGCAAGCGACGCCGAAATCGAAGCTGCCTGCCGGATGGCCTCCGTACATGACTTCATCCTGACGCTCCCGAAAGGATACGATACGCCGGTCGGCGAACTCGGCGATACACTGTCCGGCGGCGAACGCCAGCGGCTCGGACTGGCCCGCGCGTTTCTGCACAACGCGCCTTTCCTCCTCCTGGACGAGCCGACCAGCAATCTCGACAGCCTCAACGAAGCCGTCATCCTGAAATCGCTCCAGTCGGAACGCGCCGGGAAGACGATCGCTCTCGTATCGCACCGGCAATCGACGGTGCGGATCGCCGATCATGTCGTTTCCGTCGACCACGGGAGACTCAGTTAGACGATGGGAAAAACCGTTTCCATCGCCGAAAAACGCGCGCTTGAGCAGGGGATCGTCTCGCGCATGATTAAAATTTATTGCCATAAAATGCATGGGACGAAGGCTGGTTTATGCGCCGAATGCGCCGAGCTGGAGACCTACGCAAAGTCGCGATCGGAACGCTGCCCGTTTATTGAGACGAAAACATTCTGTTCGAACTGCAAGGCGCCTTGTTATAAACCAGCCATGCGTGAAAAAATCCGGATCGTCATGCGTTCCGCCGGACCCTGGATGATTTTCTATGATCCGAAAGCGACGCTGCGTCACCTTATCGAATCTATCAAAGAAAAAAGGAATCTGAGAAACGCTCCATGAACCTGAAACGAACGATTTATCTGGTCCTCGGATTTATCTGCTTAGGCGCCGGCTGTGTCGGCGTCGTGCTGCCGCTCCTGCCGTCCTTCCCGTTTTTCGTCGGGACCGCCTTTTTCTTCGCGAAATCGTCGGACAGGCTGCACCGTTGGTTCCGAGGGACTTCCCTGTACAAAGAACATCTTGAACCATTCCTGAATAAAAAAGGCATGACCGTTCAAACGAAAATCCGCATAATCGTCATGGTCACGATCCTGATGACGTTCGGGTTTATCATGATGAAAAACGTGCCGATCGGCAGGATCATTCTCGCGACCGTCTGGCTCGGGCATATCGTATACTTCGTTTTCGGCGTCAGGAAATTCGAAAAGGATCCGGTCCCGGAAATCCCCCGTCCCCAGCCCGAAACGTAAAGGCTCCGAACGTCTTACGGCCCGCCGCGGTCCGAAACGTCTTTTTCTGATTATAATTTTCCCGGGAATGATTTTTTTCAGCTGCTGAAACGGTTGATTAAGGAGAGACGGCGTGGCGAGCATTTCGGAACGATTGAATCGCGCCCTGCGGTACGGGTATCAGGAATATTTTGGCGAAAGCGAGCTGATCCGGTTTCAGCGCCTGACCCCTGTCGGCGGGGCAAAATCAGATCTGATTCAAATCGCCTCCCACCTGCTGTCCTTCGTGTCGCTTCCGGAGGCCGAAGGCGCGGGGATCGCGATCGGAAGGTTCGCGTTTCCGAGAATCAGGACCGAATTTAACGATATGCTCCGCTTTTCGGAAGCGCGTTTCCGAATTCTTACGCCCGCTGAGCGCGTCCGAAGCGGGATAAGCCGTCTTATCGACGACGTTTTTTGTCCCGGGGGCTTCCCTGTTCTGCGCGCCGAGACGGCGGAGGCGTTCGAATTCGAGCCTCAGGCCAATTCGACGGATCCCTCGGATCATGTCGCCGCCGCGCTGCTCTGCGGCGTCCTGCTGGAAAGCTGCGCTGAGCTGACCGGTGGGAAAATGGTTCGCTGCGAATGGATAGAACGGAACGGTTTTCGACTGTTCTTTGATCCATTAAATCATTAGTATTCAGGAGTCTGTAAAGGAATGCTGCAAAAAGTTTTAGCCGTGATTTTAGTGATCGCCTGCCTGACCGTTTCGTCCGTTTTCGCGGATGATGCGACGCTCGACGTCCTGGTTTACGATTCATACGCCGTAAGCGAAGACCTCGTCGCCGCCTTCGAATCCGCGAATCAGGTCAGGCTGCAATTTATTGAAGCCGGAGACGGGACCGAACTCCTCAACCGCGCTATTTTAACCAAAGACGCGCCCTTAGCCGACGTCATCCTCGGAATCAACAGTGTCCTCGTCGCGCGAGCGCTTGAAAACGACCTTCTTGAACCGTACGCCGCGCCGGCGCTGGATTCGATCGACGACAAATTCAAAGTCGACGCCGAAAATCGCGCGCTCCCGTTCGATCATGCCGGGATCTGCCTGAATTACGATACCGCTTATTTTGAAACGAACGGGCTGGACGTTCCCGCTTCGCTCGAAGAGCTTGCCGATCCGAAGTATAAAGGCATGCTGGCGATCGAGAGCCCGGTTTCTTCAACGCCGGGGCTCGCGTTCATGCTGCTGACGATCGACGTTTTTGGCGAAAACGGCTTCCTCGACTATTGGAAATTGCTGGTCGAGAACGGCGCCGAAATCGTTCCGGACTGGTCGACCGCCTATTATACGAACTTTACCGCCGGCGGTGGCGACGGGCATCAGCCAATGGTCGTTTCATACGACGCCAGTCCTGCGGCCGCGCCGTTTTACGCGGAAGAACCAATGGAAAAAGCGCCGACCGCCGCGATTGTCGCCGATAAAACCTGTTTCAATATGATTGAATATATCGGAATCCTTAAAGGCACGGATCAGGCTGCTCTGGCGCGTAAATTTGTCGACGCTGTCCTGAGCCCCGAATGGCAGTCGGACTTACCGGGTCAGATGTTCGTGTACCCGGTTAACAGCGAAGCGACGGTTCCTGAACTGTTCGAGACATTCGCGCCGGCCCCGAGGAATCCGGTCATGATGGATCCGGCACTTGTCGCCGCCAGCTTCGAAAAATGGCTCCAGCTATGGAGCGGTTCGGTTCAGCTGAACCCATAGGCCAATGAATTGAAACTGAATTAAGAGAGGTAAGGAAACCTGTTATCATGTCTATCGTCTGTTCCGGCTCTGTCGCCTACGACTATCTAATGCGCTTTCCCGGTCGCTTCAAAGATCATATCCTTCCGGAGCATCTGGCAAATGTCAGTCTGTCGTTTCTCGTGGACGACATGACCAAGCTTCGCGGCGGCATCGCCCCGAATATCAGTTACTCGTTTGCGCTCCTGGGCCAGAAGCCAATCCTGTTCGCCGCGGTCGGCGAAGACTTCGCCGACTATCGGCAATGGCTGACAGAGCATGGCGTCGACTGCGCGTTCGCTCGCGTTATTCCGGGAAAATACACCGCCAGCTTCTTCGCCAATACCGACCTCTCGAACGCCCAGATCGCGTCGTTCTACTCTGGCGCGATGGCCAATTCCGGGGATATCAAGCTTTCGGAGCTGGATCCGGCGGACGTCGAGCTGTTTATTATTTCCCCGTCCGACCCTGTCGCCATGATAGGCTACGCGAAACAGGCTAAGGAGCTGGGAATCCCTTACGCTTTCGACCCATCGCAGCAAATCATCCGCATGAATAAAGAGCAGCTGCGCGAAGGAATTGTCGGCGCGAAATTCCTTTTCTGCAACGAGTATGAGTTTGAACTGCTCAAAAAGCATAGCGAATGGAGCGAGGCAGAAATCCTGAGCCAGACCGAAATTACGGTGATTACGCTCGGGGAAGAAGGATCGCGGATTATCGCGAACGGAACCGAGTTCCTCGCGCCGATTTACCCTGCGAAGAGGATCGCTGATCCGACCGGGGTCGGGGACGCCTACCGCTCCGGATTCCTGACCGGCTACTATAAGGGGTTCCCGCTCGAAATCTGCGGAAAGATGGGCGCGCTCGTCTCGACCTATGTCCTGGAGCAGGTCGGCACGCAGACGCATTCGTTCACAATCGATGAATTCAAGACGCGTTTCCGGGAGCGCTGGGACGATCAGGGCGCGCTGGACGCGCTGTAAGAAGTTAAGTTAAAGCGGCCCCCGTTCGTAGGGGCCGCTTTTCTGTATGGCATGTTGACGGCGCATGAGGGCAGGTAGTACACCGCCACTACATCACATCCGGCGTCTCGATCCCCAGCACGGCCAGACTGTTGACAATCGCCTGACGCGCGGCGGCGGTTAACCGCAGTCGAAAATCGCGCACGGATCCCTTCGCCTTCATAACCGGACAAACACGATAAAACTCGTTAAACGTTTTCGCCAGATCAAACGCCAGCGACGCGACGTACAGCGGCTTCATTTCATTCGCCGAACGCAGAATCTCTTTCGGCAGCCGCGTCATCAGGTCGATCAGCTCGATTTCAACCTCGCTCAAATCGTACGTCAGCGGCGCGCTTTCAGGAAACGGCGCTTCCGTCCGCTTCAGAATACTATTCGCGCGCACGGCGGCATATTGGATATACGGCGCGGCCTGACCGTTAAAGTCAAGCGCGGAAGCCCAGTCAAACGTGACGATCTTCGTATTATCACGGGAGACCATCGAGTATTTCAGCGCTCCCAGCGCGACCAGCTCCGCAACACGAACCTTTTCCGCTTCGCTCAGCGCATCATTCTTCTCCCGGACAATTTCCAGCGCCCGCGCTTTCGCCTCAGCCAGAAGATCGTTCAGGAAAACGACCGTCCCGTCCCGGGACGACATCGTCACGTTTCCGGGCAGATTGACGATTTCATATGATAAATGATAGCAGTCCTTCGTCCACGAATACCCCATCAGCTCAAGCGTCTTGAAAACCTGCGTCAGGTAGAGCGATTGGCGGACGTCGATAACGTAGACCGACCGATCGAGCTTGAACTCAGCGAATTTCTGAATCGCCAGCGCCAGATCCTTCGTCGCGTAAAGCGACGTCCCGTCCGAACGTAAAACGACTAAAACGCGATACTTGTCCTTCGTCCCATATTTTTCATCCAGCTTGACGACGACCGCGTTTTCCGGGCGTTCGTCGTCCGCGATTCCCCGTTCGATCAGCTCGTCGACCACAACCTTCCCGGAATCTTCAACGTCGCTTTCAAAATAATAATGATCAAAACCAACGCCCAATGTCTTGAAGATTTCCTCAAAGCCGTCGACGCTCCATTGCCGCGTTTCTTTCCAAAGCGCGACAATCTCCGGATCGCGCCGGTCCCAGCGGGCGAAAAGCTCGCGAATCTCGCCGTCCGCGCCGGGTTCGCTTTCGGCGCGCTGCGACGCTTCCGTATATAAATCGCCCATCCAGCGGGTAATATCGCCCGTCGGCTTTTCCCCGGCATGATATTTCAGATAACACCACATCCATTTGATCACATGCAGCCCGATATCGCCTAAATATGTCGTACGAACAACGTCGTCGCCCCCGGCGTCGATCAGGTTACAGACAACGTTACCCAAAATGACGTTGCGCAGATGCCCGACGTGGAAAGATTTATGCGTATTCGGCTGCGCGAATTCAACCATCGTCCGCCGTCCACGCCTCGGCGCCCGTCCGAAGGCGGCGCCCTCTTCAAGAACAATATCAATAACGCGGCGCGCATACGCTTTCGAAGAAAAATACACGTTCAGATAACCCTTTATCGCCTCCGCGCGTTCGAATCCGATCGGAAGACTCAGCTCCGAAGCGACCTGCGCCGCGATTTCCTGCGCTTTCTGACCGATATTCGTTTTCTCGCCCCGCGCCTTCGCCGCGACCGCGACCGGCTGGAAGAATGAAGTCGACAAGCCCCAATTCCCACTGAACGGAATCCAGGACCATTGAATCGCCCCAAGCGGAACGCCCGCCTTGGCGCTCAGGATCTGAACCTGATTTGCTAATTCCTGCTGTTCTTTCTCAAACATGTTTTGTCTACCTGATCTCCCCGGTATCCCGGCTGAATTTCGCTTCTCATAATTATCAACAAAAAAGGGCTGATCCGTTCGAATGAACACAGCCCTCTTTCAGCGAACACAATCAACCCGAACCATGATCGGGTTGAATCGGAACTTTACGCCTTAGCGGCCAACTTTTTAACCAGCCGGCTCTTCTTCCGAGCAGCGTTGTTCTTATGCAGAACGCCCTTCTGAACGGCTCGATCCAACGCACGAACGGCGTTGAAAACCAGCGCTTCAGCGTCTTCGCTCGACTGCGCCACGGCAACGCGGGCCTTCGCCAACGCCGAACGCATCGGACCGCGAACCAGACGGTTGCGCAATCGGCGGGCTTCATTTTGCTTATTTCGCTTCTTCTGTGACTTAATATTAGCCATTGTACTGCCTACTCTCCCAAGTTTCTGGAACGTTGCGCCTGCCGCCGGCCGAGCCTTTCTATGACTTTTTTCTGGCTGCGGAAACGCCTTGAGGGTTGCCCGGAACTCTAGAACGGCAATAATTATCGCTGAGATGAATCAAAATGTCAACGGCATTCACGCCAAGCTTATGACTGATGTTCAGCCCCATTTGCGAGAAAAGCTGCTCTACTCCCACTCTTCTTATCCGTTTGTTCGACAGGGGCAAAACCTTTCAAAACAGGCGTTTGCCAGCAATTCACTTCCGTTCTGTCAGTAATAATCCGTATGGTTTTTCGATTTTTTCTCCCATTCCACTTCCAATTCCAGAAAGAAAAAGTCCTCTTATAGTAAAAACTTTATGATTCTGCAGACAGTTTCAACAGATGTAATAATAGCCAATATCATAGCACAGAAATCTCGCTCGGAATATTTATGTAAGTAAAATCCCGCCTTCATACTTTTATTCTTGGTGTAATTTTTTCAGCGATTCTGGCATAAACATCAATATCAATAGCGTCTTTAATTTCAAAGGAAACCATCAGTGCGTATGGCGTAATATCAAGACATTTTTCATCCGCATCACCACGACAGCTAACTTTGATTTGAATTGATTTTTCCTCATCCCAAATTACCGCTTCATCATTCTCATAAATTTCATGTTGCACAGTGCCTCGATTGGTTGCCTGCCAGTCGATATCAACTCTCGAATCTAGTAAATTTTTAATCCCATTTTCAATAGTAAACCAAAGATTAGTAGCACGATATTTTTGTCGTGTAGAAACCGTAGGAGGAAAATAAACTAAAGTCGCTGTTAAACGACGACAATTTTTTGTGCTGAAGTCAAATGGTAATGGCAAGTCATAAAGGAGTGCCTCTTCTATTTTCAAATCACCATAACCAATAAGAGTGATACGATTTTTAGTACATTCTATGGCTCGATTAATATCCGGCTTCCCATATCCAAGGTAGCGGTGTAGTTTGTTAGATATATCCCGCCTTGTCTTTAATTCAAGTGAAATTGCTAATATATTCGCTAAAAAACCCCATTCAGCACCATGCACTAACATTGCCTTAATCAACAAAGCTAAGTGAGCATCAGGAATTTGTTCGTTTTCGTTCTGAAACATGTCGAGTAAGGTATCATAGCATCTACTGGCTTCGTGAGAAATAAGTGCAGCAGCATTGCTTGTTCCGTATGTGTACATAATTTTATTTCCCATTCCACCAATAGATAATGGTGCAGCTGACGCAATTCCTGGCTTATTGGTTGGTGAAAACGGCCATTTAACAGTCGAATTTTTGCCTCTATTTACACTCATTCTTACATAACTTCGTCCGCCTGGATAAAGGATATCTGGTTTGACAGCTCTGTTCAGTCCCATACCAATTGCACTGTAAGCAGATGGCAACCCGTCTGAGCAAGGTATAGTTTGGTTAATATTCATATTTGAAGCAAGTGTAGCACTATCTTCAAATGTTGCCCCTACCGTCAATGCACTTATACTTTCAGCAGGAGATAACAGTCTTAGATTTCTAGATTTTCTATTTATATATTTAATAATTATATTATCACGATTCTTCATTGTTGAATTTGAAAAATCACTAAAATTCATACCTGTACCGATATCATCGATATGATTTCCTGCGCTTACAATAAATAGAACTCTATATTTCCAACTCAACCAATCCAACAATCTTGCAAGAGGGCTAATTATCCTATCAAATTGCCTATACGTTATTCCGATTGACAAATTAATAATTTTTATGGAAGGAGCAACTTCTTCTGCATCAGCTTCAAAAAGTCTTCTCACTGCAACATGTATCTTATCAACTAGAAGGCTGTTTGATGGGATTTCTTCACAAAAACCGTCAACAGTATTATATGGTCTCATAATAGGACGCACATATATTTTATGTGTTGTTGTATGGGTTGTTTCAGATAAATCACCGTGCGCAATTATTGAAGCCATCGATGTGCCATGCTTTCTTGCATCTGCGACATATCCAGCCGCATAGTTATCTGGATCATCTACAATCAAACGACCTTGTAGATAAGGATGGTTCTCCTGCGGTAAGCCATCGAAAAGAGCTATTATTGGCTCATCAGATATTTCCTCTGATGGCGGAATAATAAAATCTCCATCAAAGTATGTATCTTGAATAGCAACCGCTTGCCCAACCGGACGAAAAAACATAATCTGATCTGCTATTACAATTGATACGTCTTTATTTCCATTAATGATATCTTCTGCAGCCGCACGAGGTATAGATGCAAGTATTGAATGGTAAGCTATATCAGGTATTACGGAGCTACTTATAATTTCCCCGCCAAGAGCTCTAATCTTGTCCTTTAATTCCGCTTCAGCGACTATGCGTTTCTGTTCGTCTTTTCTAAAAAATAATTCAAGCTCGCAGTGTACTTTATCAGCATGAGGATCTTGCAACTCTTCTTGCCAAAATTCAAGGATATTTGTCTCTTCAATACGCTCTTTATACCCCCAAAAACGTATGTCTCGTAAATGTTTAAAGATATATTTCAAACCTGTTTTTCCATGTGGAAAAACTACATCTTCATCTTGACTATAGAGTTTCCATAACGACAGTATTTCTTCCATGGCTCGCACATTGGATAATACACAATATACCTTTCCGCTTAAGGCATCATCAGCCCGTGTACCATCCGATTTTAAGGTGAAAAAATCTTCATCAGTCTCAAATTCATCCGACACATCAAAAATCCATTCAATATTATCTCCGAAATTTTTTATAGCAGTATAAAAAGATTCAACATCTCCTATTACATCAAAAACAAGCGTCTTTTCTACTTCTATCGCGGCAGAAGTTTGTGTTAGCTTTAACACTGCATTCTGTAAATTTGTCATTTTAGGAGCAAGTCTTTGAATTTGTCTTCCGTGTGTGGGGTATTGTATTTTATCTGGGCCGCCATGGCGTTTTGCTCTTGAGGCCATATTTGGCTGACCAAAGAGAATTATAGGTCGTTTTGGCATTATTTATATCCTCCTTTTTATAAATGGTTTCCCGAGTCATCGTTTACCAGTGGGAGAAGAGACAACTCCCTTTGAGTGATGCTGCGTGGATTACCATCAGGAAAACGTAACACGAATTGCCGATAAACCGATAATCCGAATTCTTCTACTTCTGCATAGCTGCGTCCAAGCAATTTACGCGCTAAAGTCGATGGTGCTAAACCAAATGTGAAGCCATTTTGTGAATTCTTTTTCTCGAAAAGATAAAACCACTTTTCTAAATCCATTCGAGACGGTTTTGGTAGCTCCATCCGTATTTGAAATCTGCGCCAAGCAGCTTTGTCAAGTAGTGTGTCGTGGTTTGTAGCAGCAATAGCAATAACATAGCTCGGTAGAGCATCTATTTGGAGAAGGAGCGAACTTACTACACGCTTTATTTCCCCAGTTTCATGTATGTCGCCACGCTCCTTGCCAATTGTCTCAAATTCATCAAAGAATAAAACGCATTGTCGAGTCTTTGCATAGTCGAATAATTTGACAAGTCGCGATGCCGTCTCACCTAAATATGCTCCTATAAGACTTTCATATTTAACAGTTAGCAAAGGGAGCATTAAAGCCTCTGCTATTGCCTCTGCAAGAGATGTCTTTCCATTTCCAGGTGGCCCAATTAATAATATTCGATTGCGCGGTTCCAAACCGTATGAACGAAGCAAATCGGCTCTCATGTGTTCTTCAATTAGTGCATTACAGTTATCTATAATGCTTTGTGGCAATAACAATTGGTTTAATTTTTTTTCTGGAATTTTTTCGTATACGATATTTTCGCCGTTCCCATTGCGAGTAGAAGGCGTTATAGTATTTTTCATGGGATTCTTAGAGGACATATGTAGTATATCCTCAATTTTTTTTGCTACTACGTTATGTTGCTTAGATCGTTCCTCAGCACATATTGCTTCTACTGCTTTTCGGAAGTTGATATTATCGTTATTTAGTCCATACTTTATAATATCACATAAAAGGTCTGCTCTCGCCATTTTGAAACCTCCTTTCTTTATGGCCTATTTTTTTGTCTTTTAATTCGGCAGGTATCCCTACAAGATTTCCTTCGCAAAATTGAAAGAATGTCCTTTGGGCGAGATTACTTGGCTCCGATTTGCCGTTTTCCCAACGATTTACCGTGGTGTAATTAACGTTCAATGCTTGTGTTAGCTGCTGTTGACTCACTCCCACTCGATCGTCGCAGGCGGTTTATCCGTTACATCGTACACGACCCGATTCACCCCCGCGACTTCACTCGTAATTCTACGCGAAATTCTCCGCAGAACCTCGTCCGGCAATGGCACATACGAAGCTTTCATAAAATCCATCGTCTGAACCGCACGCAGAATAACCGTATGGTGATACGTTCTCGCCCCCTTTTCGACGCCAACGGAGCGATGATCGGATAAAACGGCGAAAAACTGACTCGGACGCAAATCGGCATCCGCAAGCTCCTCACGGAAAATCGCGTCCGCCTCGCGCAGCAGCTCAGCTTTCGCCCGGGTAACATCTCCCAAAATACGGATCGCTAACCCAGGACCCGGAAACGGCTGACGGTTAACGATCGACGACGGCAGCCCCATCAGCCGGCCTAACTGGCGGACTTCATCCTTAAATAAATACCGCAGCGGCTCGACTAAATCCTTAAAGCCGAGCTCCTTCGGCAGCCCGCCGACGTTATGATGCGATTTGATCAGGTTATTTTTACCGATTCCGCTTTCGATAACGTCAGGGTAGATCGTGCCCTGCGCTAAGAATTTTGCGCCGCCAACGCGCTGCGCCTGCTTGCTGAAAACTTTGATGAACTGCTCCCCGATAATTTTTCGCTTTTTCTCAGGATCGACGACGCCGGAGAGCTTCTTAAAGAAGCGCTCGGAGGCGTCGACCCGGACCAGCTTCAGCGATTTTCCCTGGAACGCCGCCTCGATTTCATCGCCTTCACCCTTGCGCATCAAGCCATGATCCACGAAGACACAGGTCAATTGATTCGGGACAGCCGCAGACAGAATCGCGGCGACAACAGAGCTATCGAGCCCGCCGGAAAGCGCCAACAGGATTCTTTCTTTCCCAACGGTATGCTTGATCGATTTAATCTGATTATTCAGGTAATCATCAATCGTAAACGATCCCTCCGCGCCGCAGATCCCGAACAGGAACCGTTCGAGCATTCGCCTTCCCGAAGCGGTTTCCTCCGCTTCAAGAAAAAACTGCGTTCCGTAGAGCTTCGCGGCGTCGTTTTCGAACGCAGCAACATTCAAATCCTGCATACTGGCAGTTGAGCGAAATCCGTCCGGAAGCTTCTCAATTCGCGCCACATGATCAAAATAAACCGGCTGAGCCTCGTCCAGATTCGAAAAAAGCGGCGAAGACGCGTCAACGCGAATTTCCGCCGCCGAACCCGGTGAATCCAACGGGATAACCGTTCCTCCCAGCTGCGCCGCCATGAGCTGCGCGCCGAGGCCAATCCCGAGGATCGGGATTCCTGATTTATACAGGCTCTTCTCCGGAAAAACGATATCCGAATCCAGAATTGATTTCCCACCGCCGACGAGAATAATCCCGATCGGATTCATTTTTCTGATCTTATCAGCATGGGTTTCGACCGGCAGAATTTCCGAATAAACCGAAAGCTCGCGAACGCGGCGCGCGATGGTATCGCGATAACGCCCGCCAAAATTGAGAATAACAATCGTTTGCTGGTCCATATGAGCTCCTGAATAACCGCGCCGCGTTAGTCTGACTGTGAACGAAAGATAATTTCGCCCTGCGGATTCATCGCATCAATAATCGCCAGCGATTCGACGCGATACCCCTGATTCCGGAGGTTCTTTCCGCCGGCCTGGAATCCCTTTTCGATCGCAATCCCACATCCGACAACCACCGCGCCGGCATCCTCAACCATGCCGACGAGACCCTTGAGCGCCTGCCCCTGCGCGAGGAAATCGTCGATAATCAGGACGCGATCGCCTCTGTTCAAAAATTTCCTGGAAATAATAACCGTGTAAGTAATTCCGGACGTAAACGATTCAACCGCAGCGGAATAAACCTCGCCTTCAATATTTTTCGTTCGATTTTTTTTCGCGAAAACGGCCGGGACGTTAAACTCGCGAGCGACCGAAACCGCGATCGCAATTCCGGAAGACTCAATTGTCAGAATCTTCGTAACCCCCTGATCTTTAAAGAGACGGTAAAATTCTTTTCCGAGTTCGTCGAGAAGCTTTACGTCAAGCTGATGATTCAAAAAACTGTCAACCTTCAGGATCGTTCCGTTCCGGACAACGCCGTCTCTCCTGATTCGCTCTTCAAGTAATCTCACCTTTTCCTCCAAAACCATTAACGCAACGAGGCCATCTATTAAATTTCAAAAAAACCTGTACGAATATTTTACCAACCCATCAGGACGATAATTCAATCGTCTCAATCTGTCATGACAGGCTGAAGACGGATAAATCGCCTTCGGTTCGTTCGCCTCCGACGCTCATTTAAGGATCCGAAGCGTCATCGGAGCGATCAGGATCTTTGAAGACAGGGAAGGCGTTTCGATGTCCTCGCCGGTCATCAGATCGTGCAAAATTCCCTTTCGAAGCGATTCCGGCGGACTGATCGCCGCTTCCGCATCGCTGTTATTGACAGCGCAAAGAATCGACACGTTCCCAAAATCACGCTGATAGACAAAAACTCCCGGTTCCTGAGTAAAGACCGTTTTGAAGCTGCCGAATCGAAGCGCCGGCTCGCATTTCCGCAGCGCAATCAATTTTTTATACAAAACGAGCGTCTCCTGATCCTGCCGCGACGCGTCCCAGATCATCCCGCGGCGGCAGTCCGGATCCGGCCCGCCGCTCAGCCCAACTTCGTCGCCGTAAAAAATCGACGGCGACCCGACGAACGTCATCTGGAACCCAACCGCCAGACGGTGGCGGCGCCGATCGTTCCCCGCGTCGTATAAAAACCGCGGCGTATCATGGCTGTCGAGCAGATTGAACATGACCTGATTGGTGACGTCCGCATAACTGGAAAGCATATGATTGATCCGCGAAGAAAAAGCGGCCGCGCCAATACGCCGATTCGCGAAAAAGTCGCGCGCCGCTTCGCGGAAAGCGTAATTCATCGCCGTATCGAATTTATCTCCCTGCGTCAGGTAACGCGAGGCGTCCCGCCATGTTTCGGCGATCAGGATCGCCTCCGGGAATTCGGCTTTTACCGCACGGCGTACCTCGCTCCAGGTCGTAAGCTGAACCTCGTCGGCGACGTCAAGACGCCACCCATCGATTTTTCCCTCGCGGAGCCAGAACAGCATAACCTCAATAACGAAATCCCGGACCGGACGGTAATCCGTATTCAGCTTGGGCATATGCGCCCTATCGGCGAAAGCTTCATACGTCAGGATCTCGCCGCCTTCTCCGCGATCGACAGGAAGAAACCAGCGAAAATACTCCGACGCCTCTCTTCTGGCTAAAAAATCCATAAACGGATGAAACTTCCGGCTGCTATGATTAAAAACGCCGTCTAAAACGACGCGGATCCCGAACGAATGCGCCTTAGCGACGAACGCATGAAAATCCGCCATCGTTCCAAAATCAGGGTCAATCGTGAAGTAATCGGTCGTCGCATATTTATGATTACATTCTGCATGAAAAATCGGATTCAGATAAATACAGTCCACGCCTAACGCCGAGATCCAGGGAAGCCTCTCGGTAATCCCGGGCAGATCCCCGCCCCAATAGTCATCCAGACTGGGTTTTTCATCCCAATCCCGATAATCATCCCGATTTTTCTGATTCAAACTCCGATAGAAGCGGTCGGGGAAAATCTGATAATAAACGATCCCCTTTGCCCAGTCCGGCGGTCGAACGCAGTCATTTTCGTTCGTATACTGATACTCGAAAAAACCGTCCTCAGGAACGCCGTCGCTGAATCCATACTCGCTGAGATAGATCTTCCGATGATCCTGATCCGTTAATTCAAAGTAATAACACAGGAACCGCGCTGGCGAATCAAACTTAAGAATCGCGCGATAATCGTCGGTATAAGCGTCTCGATACGCGATCTGGAGCGGCTGAGTCAGCGCAGTCGAAGGAGATCGATAGCGGCTGAAATAAACGAAACGAACGCTCGTAAGGTCATCCTTAGCGCAGCGCAGCCGAATCGCAAGTTCAGTCCGAGTCAACGGTATAACGAATTCATAGTTTGTACGATGCATTATGGCGGAAAAGTTCATTCAGGGAAAACTCCTCCCGGACGGGTTTCGTTGGATCGGCGCCTTGATAAGCGGATGATCAGAGTGTAATTTTACGAAATACCAAAAATGCCTGGATTCCGAAAGCAGGTAAAATATGATTAATCGCGTTTCTGAGCCGAAATTCGAACGAATAACTCGATTTGGGGGTATTTCATGATCCATTTAACACGCGGCGCACCCGCGCCGGAATCTTACGCAACCGACGATTTTGCGGACTGCTTCGCAAAGGCGATGAAAGAAGATGGGGAACGCGCCTGCGCGTATAACGGCGCGCCTGGATACGCGCCATTGGTTGAACTTTTGGCTGAACGGAATCATGTCGAACCTGCTCAGGTTTTCCTTGGGAACGGTTCGCTTGAGCTCTTCGGTTTCATCGCGCAGACCGAACTCCAGCCGGGCGATAAGGTTCTCGTTGAAGGGCCGTCCTATGATCGGACGAACCTGCTCCTGAAACGGCGCGGATCGATCCCGATCGAAATTCCGCTCGAATCGGACGGCGTCGATCTGAACGCGCTGGAAGACGCGATGAAAACGGATTCACCGAAAATCTTCTACTGCATCCCGGATTTTCAGAATCCGACCGGAACAACAATGAGTGTCGCAAAGCGAAAAGCGGTCGCCGGGCTGGCTGAAAAATATAACGTTCTGATTATTGAGGACTCGCCGTATCGAAGCCTGCGCTATTTTGGGGAAGACCTTCCGGAATTAGCCAGCTTCGCGAATCCAGATCGCGTTATCCGTGCTTCATCATTTTCGAAAACAATGGCCCCCGGATTTCGCATCGGATATATTGTCGGCAGCGCGGAAATCGTCAAACGTGTCAAAGCCTACGCCGGGAATACCTATATTGCGCCTGGCTCGGTTGCGCAGGCAGCCGCCTATCAGTTCATCGTCGGCGGATATTTCGAATCGAACCTGGAAAAACTGAAAGCGCTCTATCGTCCGCGGCTCGTTCGAACGCTGGAGCTGCTCGACGAGCGGCTGAGCTTCGCTCAGTATGCGCGGCCTGAAGGCGGTTTTTTCGTCGGCGTGACGCTTCCCGAAGGGAACGACATGGAAACGTTAATCCCCGCGGCAAAAGCGGCCGGATTGAATATCACCGACGGACGCGGCTTTTACCTGAACCCGGCGCTGGGAAGTCGTTTCCTGCGGATTCCGTTCTGCGGCTTGAATGCGAAGGAGTTGGAGACGGCGTTTGAGATTTTGACGCCGCTGGTAAAAATGGGGTAAAAGACAGACCGTGAAGCGACGCCGCCTCTATCTTTACAGGACGCAGCGGAAATGCTATAGTTACCTCATGAAAAATCAGGCAGGCTTGAAAATCGTCGCCATCGGCGGAGGGCACGGACTATCCACCGCGCTCCGCGGATTCAAAAAAATCGCGTCAGAATTAATCGCTATCGTTACCGTCGCTGACGACGGCGGTTCGTCCGGCGCGCTCCGCCGCGACATCGGCATCCTTCCGCCCGGAGACATCCGTAACTGCATGGCCGCCCTGTCCGACGATGAAGAATTCCTGACGCAGGTTCTTCAGTACCGATTTCCCGCGGAATCCAGCGTCGGCGGTCATAACCTCGGCAACTTGCTCCTGACTGCGCTCGCGAATATCACCGGCTCCTTCGAACAGGGCGTCAACGAACTCAGCCGGCTCCTCTCCATCCACGGGAAAGTCATCCCATCCACGCTCAGCGACATCAACCTGGTCGCCGACATCGAAACCGAACGGAATGGGGCCAAACTCGTCGAAACAGTTCGCGGCGAATCAACGATCACAGAACGAAACGGACGAATTATCCGCCTCGATATCGTACCCTGCGACGCAGCCGCAAACCCCGCCGCGCTCCGGGAAATCCTCAGCGCCGACCTGATCGCGATGGGCCCGGGTTCGCTCTATACCAGCGTGCTGCCAAATTTGAAGGTGCGTGGTATCCATCAGGCGATTCAAGCGTCGCATGCAAAAAAAATCTACGTCTGCAACGTCAGCACACAGCCCGGCGAAACCGATCATTACACCTGCTATGACCACGCAAAAGCGATTCAAAACGCCCTTCCCAACGTGAGTTTGGACGGTATAATTTGTAACAACAATCACGAAGCCGCTCTGTCTGTACCGGTTCAGTGGGTTAAAATAAATGAGCATCTATTAAGTGAATTCACCGTTTTTCAAGGCGACTTAATCGACGACCAGCATCCTTGGCGGCATGATCCCGATAAGCTCGCCGCGACCGTCCTTAAGGCATTCCAGAGTGGTAAAGCCAAAGACAAATGATGAAATCACTCTAAAGAAACGATAAAAAATATTATATTCAAACGGAGGATTACAAATGAGCAAGATTCAAATCGGTATTAATGGCTTCGGTCGAATCGGACGGCAGGTCCTGAAGTCGCTGATCGAGAATTACGGAAACGATCTCGAGGTTGTCGCGATCAATGATCTCTTTGATATCAAGACCAACGCACATCTTTTCAAATATGACTCTACCTACGGCCGCTTCAACGGGTCCGTCGCCGTTGACGGTTCCAACCTGGTTATCGACGGAAAGAAAATCCGGGTTTTCGCCGAAAAAGATCCGGGGAATCTGCCTTGGAAGGATTTGGGCGTCGATATCGTCATTGAATCAACCGGCATCTTCACCGACGCAATCGGCGATCCGGAAAAAGGAAAACCGGGCGCGAACGTCCATATTACCAAAGGCGGCGCCAGGAAAGTTATTATCTCCGCTCCCGCGAAGAACGAAGATATTACGATCGTCATGGGCGTCAACGACGACAAATACGATCCGTCGAAACATCACGTCGTCTCCAACGCCTCCTGCACGACCAACTGCCTGGCCCCCGCGGCGAAAATCGTCAACGACGCTTTCGGCATTGAATACGGCCTGATGACCACCATTCATAGCTACACGAACGATCAGGTCATCCTCGATCAGGGGCATAAGAAAGAAATGCGTCGATCCCGCGCCGCCGCGCTGAATATTATCCCGACGACGACCGGCGCCGCGAAAGCCGTCGCGCTCGTCATTCCGGAACTCAAGGGAAAATTCGACGGGTATTCTCTCCGTGTCCCGACCCCGACCGTCTCGGTCGTCGATTTCGTCTGCATGACCAGCAAGAAAACCTCGAAGGATGAGCTCAACGCGCTCTTCACCGAAGCCGCCAACGGCAAGCTCAAGGGCATTCTCGGCGTCACCACCGGCGAATATGACAACCCGCTCGTCGGGACCGACTTCCGCGGAGATCCTCGTTCCTCGATCGTCGATCTTCAGTATAACGCCGTCATGGGCGGGAATTTCGTCAAGGTCGTGACTTGGTACGATAACGAATGGGGTTATTCAAATCGCGCTTGCGACCTCGCGCTCATGATGTCCAGGAGCCTTTAATTTTCCGTTCAAACTGACGGATCCGAAAAATGAAATGATCGGCTTCGGTTTTTGACCGATCCGATCATTTTTCGATAAAAGAAGGAGATATCGCATGTTCAATAAGAAAACCATTCGCGACGTCGACGTCAACGGGAAGAAAGTCCTCGTCCGCGTCGATTTTAACGTTCCGCTGAAAGGCGGAAAAGTCGGCGACGACACCCGGATTCGAAGCGCGCTTCCAACGATTCAGTACCTGCTGGAACATGGCGCCGCCGTGATCCTCTGTTCCCATCTGGGCCGGCCGAAGGGAACGTTTAACATGGATTATTCGCTGAAACCAGTCGCGGAATATTTAGCCGGACTCGTCCCCAACAAGGTTTCGTTCGTTCCAGACTGTATCAACGAGCCGGCGGAAAAAGCCGTCGCTGCGCTTCAACCCGGCGAAATCCTCGTCCTCGAAAATACGCGTTTCTATAAAGAAGAAGAAAAGAACGATCCCGAATTCTCCGCCAGGCTCGCTTCGTTAGCCGACATCTACGTTAACGACGCGTTCGGCACGGCGCATCGCGCCCACGCCTCAACCGAAGGCGTCACGCATACAAAACCCGGCGTCGCCGGCTTCCTCCTCGAAAAAGAAATCCAATACCTTTCATCGGCGGTCGAAGACCCGAAACGTCCGTTCGTCGCGATACTCGGCGGCGCGAAGATCTCCGACAAAATCGGCGTGATTAAGAATCTGCTGACGAAAGCGGATCATGTCCTGATCGGCGGCGGAATGGCGAATACGTTCTTCAAGGCGCAGGGCTTCGAAACGGCGGATTCGCTCGTTCAGGACGAAGCGCTCGATACCGCGAAGGAAATCCTTGCCGCCGGATCGGAAAAACTCATCCTGCCAGTCGACCTGGTCATCGCCGATAAATTCGACAACGAAGCCGAAACGAAAGTCATCCCGACCGGAAACGTCCCCGCCGGCTGGCGCGTTCTTGACGTCGGACCGGAAACGGTCAAGCTCTTTTCAAAATACGTCGCGAAGGCCGGGACCGTTGTTTGGAACGGGCCAATGGGCGTTTTCGAAATGCCGTCGTTCGCCAAAGGGACCTTTGACGTCGCGAAAGCCGTCGCTGAGTCAAAAGCGATCTCGATTATCGGCGGCGGCGATTCGGTCGCCGCGATCCAGCAATCCGGCCTCGCGGATCAGGTCACGCATATTTCAACCGGCGGCGGCGCTTCGTTGGAGATGCTCGAAGGGCTCGTTTTGCCCGGCGTCGCTGCGCTCGAAGATAAGTAAATAAATATATTTTAATAGAATACAAAAGGCTGCTGATATCAGCGGCCTTTTATATTTATACTTGTTCTCTCGGCGAAACTATAGGTGACCACCGTCGATCCACTATTTATCATACGTCATCACACTGATCCGGGATGCAGAATCTGCCTGCTCGTTTTTTATCTATACGCATCCATCAGACCGGTAAACTGGCCTGAAGAAATATGAGCCTTGAGAACGGAGCATCCCTGCCCCTTCGGGAACACCGTAATCGTATAATCTTCTTCCGAAAACCGATTTCTGTTATAGCTAAGAATAAAGGGGCCGCAATGAAAGCGATTATCAATCAGTTGACAAGAATACCGATCGGAATAGAAACGACCCACATCTTCAACCTGAATTTCCCAATCCTGATTCATAGCCCAATCCGGAGGCTCGATCACCGCCATGACGCCGCCCAGAGCTGTAATCCCATCAGAAGTGCCTCGCGTTGCGCTGTAAATATTATATAAGCTGCCCATTCCCTCAGCGCTCCAGGGTTTACAATCTCCGCTCGCCAGCTTTAAATTACCGGTCATTTTCCAAACTGCCAAATCCTCAAACCGGGTCGAATACCCCTTAACCTCATGTCCATTCATAAATCCGGTCCCAAGCGAAATCTGACCGCTGTTCGTTCGATCTGAAAGATTCAGCCACGAGACAAACTGGTCATTCACAAAAAACAACCCAGTGCTCCCGGTAACGATTAACTTCAGCGTATTCTTTTCACCCTTTTGATAGGAATAAAACTTCGAGAGGCTCCCGCTGCTCAAAGCCGCTGCATCGCCCGAGCCAGTATGGTTGGACAGAGCCCAATCCCCGTCCGAATCGACAACAAGCCGGTATTGGCTATTCGGACCGTCATCGCGGAACAGCATGCCGTAATCCCAGGAATGGAAGGATGCGTCGTATGGGTTAATAAAACTGGCTTCAAGAATAAAATTCCGGATATCGTCTAAAGTTGAAGGGCTGTATGTCTCAATATAATCGTCTTCCATATGGGAGAGACTCGATTCAGAAACAGCCCGCATTTTCTTCGAAGCCTGCTTGATCTTTTCATAAGCGTCGTCAAACGCCCGCAGGAAATCGTCCTGACTCTCATATTCCCGATCAAAAAACTCCGCCTGAATCTGAGAAATACTCATCGCCGTTTTCGTCAAAGCAGGCGTTTTCTTAACGAGTGTTCCAGCCACTCCGGCCAAACTATTCCATGCCGAGCTCAAAGCAGGCGCCAGCGTAGCGGTCTCCAAGGCAGGGATCGGTCTGGCGTTCGACTCAGCAGGCGTAAGCGTAGCGCTTGGAACGGCTGCCGCAACCGTCATCGCGTTCTTTAACCCCGCGGCCATTTCTGTCGAGGCCAGCTGAAGACCGTTCTCGAACAGATGAGCAGAAATTACATCTGGAATGACGTCCAAACCATACGGAAGCCGGCTAAATCGAGAAACACGAACCAGGTTTCCAACGAATGCAACGAATAAAATCACCCCCAAAACTACAATCGGTATGCGATATCGACTTCGATTTACCTTCGTCGGCGCGGACGGGCGCGTCTTAACCTCGCTGGCCATCCTTTCAGCGGATTCCGCCGGAACAGTCGCCATCTCCGCCGCAGCCCGAACCGTCCGCAGCTCCGACATCCGCAGCATCACGGAACTATCGCCGCTTTCCGCCGAATCCGTCGGCAGGACCTCAACCGCCGTCTGGCTGACCGGAATCGTCATAACGCCGCTACGATCCGGCGCGGCCGCATCCTTCGCCGTCGTTCGTGCCGCAGAAGCCGCATCGGCGCTTTCAGGCTTGGCAGCCGCGGCTTCATTCGTCCCCTGTCCCGTCGCTTCCGCATCCTTCTTCAGCGCTGCTCGCTGCGCCCGAAGCGCCAGCCCCTGCAACCGGAGCCCGTCCAGATCGCGCAGATAATCTTTCATCTCCGCATACCGGTCTTCAGGCTTTTTCGCCAGCGCCCGATCCATGAACCGTTTCACCGATTCGCTCAATTCCGGATTAAACTCGCGCGGATCGGGAACCGGCTCGCTCGCCTGCCGCATGAGAATTTCCAAAGGCGTATCGCCGGTAAACGGCTTTCGCCCGGTTATCAGCTCGTAAAATACGATCGACAGCGAATATTCGTCGGCGCGCCCGTCTGTCTTCTTCCCTAACCCCTGCTCGGGGGCCATATACTCCGGCGTCCCAACGCCGACGCCCGTCCCCGTCAGGCCTTTCTGATCCTCATCCTCTTCAAGCCACTTCGCGATCCCAAAATCCGTCAGCATGACTTTTTCATGCTTCGTGATCATGATATTCGACGGCTTCACGTCCCGATGCAGCAGCCCTTCCGAATGCACATACGCTAACGCCTCCGCGATTGGCCGGATTAATCGCACCGCCGTTTCCACCCGCAGCGGCTTTTTCACGTCTTTCAGCGTCGCGCCCTCCAGGTACTCCATAACCAGGTAGGGCGCTTCCTCATGTTCTCCGTAATCCAGGACCTTTACGATATTCGGATGGTCCAGGCGCGCCAAAGCCCGCGCTTCCCGTTCGAACCGCGCCCGGATATGCCCGAAAATATTAGCCGCGAACGCGTTCGCCTGGATCAGCTTGATCGCGACAACCCGATCCAGTTTCGGATCATGCGCCTTATATACGATCGCCATTCCGCCCCGCCCGCGTTCGCCCAGGATTTCGTACCGTCCAATCGTTTTCATCCGCATAGCTCCGTCAGAAGCTCAAAAAACTATTTAAATTATTGATCATAATCGCACCGGATAACGCTAATACCAAAGCCAGAATCAGCGCGACGATCAGGATATAGATAATCGTTCCGCGCACGATCCGATTTTTATCGAGCCCGAAGAAAGTAAATATCAGCGTCACCATACTGAGCCATGCCGAAGCGGCGGGAGCAACCGCAAGCGCGCTGATTCCCAGATTGGCGACGGAAAAAGACCGGAAGCCCAGCGCAAGGTTCGAGAACAGTACCGCGACCGCCAGTAATGGAATCGCGGCGATCTGCGCCGCTGACAACGCGCAAAAAACATAGTCAAACGGAATATCCCGACCTAAGATCGACCCCGACGTCGCGGAAATCAGCCAGGCAATCCCAAGCGCCAGCAGGACAGATCCGACCAGTATGGAAGCCCATACCCGGATCCCGATACCCGCCATATTATCATTGTCAATACTGAATAGAAGCGACAAAAGCGAACCCCAGATCGGAATAATCGCGAAAAGCGTGAACGCCAAACCCATCTTCCTTTTTTTTACGACCCATTTCGCGGCTGAAACCGGTTCCAGCCAGTGCCGCATGATAAACGTCAGATCCCGCAAAATTTCATCCATATTCAATTCCTTCCCCTGCGCGGGCAGTCAAATTATTCACACTCGTTCGGATCGATCAGACGCATACCGCGCTTGCTGACAACACGTACGCAGTTAACCCGCGGCGAATACTTTCGCAGCACGTCAAGCAGCTGTTTTTTGACGACATGACAGCGGTTCCGATCTGATTCACCGTAATATTCAAGATCAGGCCAGATAAACCGATGGATCTCCTCGTACGAATACAGCCGGCCCGGATCCTGACAAAGAAGCTCCAACAGTCTGAAACAATTCGGGCTCAACGGCGGCGAGATTAACGTATTCTCGATCCAGACGTTCCCGGTCCGCGTGTCGAGAACGATCCCCAGCGAGAACTGCGGCGTCGTACCGGTCAGCGTAATATCCGAATCCTGAAACAGGAAGTAATACTTCCCGATAATCGAAATACGATCGTTCGCGAACAACGAAACCTCGTCTAAAACCTTCTTCCCGTTCACGAACGTTCCGTTCCGGCTCTGCAGGTCCATGATCGTGAACCGGCTCCCGCGTCTCCGAATCTTAGCGTGGTGACGCGAGACCTTCTGGTCGTCGATCACAAGATCAGCGTCTGGACTTCGTCCGAATATAAACTCTCCGTCTGACAGGCAAATCTTTCTCCTCGCCGAATCAAACAGAAAAGCAGTATCATTCGTTGGCATACAATGTCCTATCTCAGCAATGCTCAATTTCAAACGAAACGATCACGAAATCATAAGACGCCCGCGGCAGCGGCGGGCTTATCCGGATTGTGAACCGTTTTTATCCTTCTCCGAATCAGATTTCCAGGTAAACTGCGCTCCGCAAAACGGCACGAACAACATCGTCGTTTCCCCGATCTCGATCCGACTGTACGCCGATATCGGAAGCTGATTCATGCACGGCTCCCCATCGACGAAAGGCAGCAGGTTCCCATACGATCCAGCGCCGAAGATAAACTCGTTATGGCGGTCGTCATACGCGATTGAAGCGACCGCTTCCGTCCGCGAAATATTCATGTCGCTCAGGTTGACCTGATACTTATTCGTTGACGAACGCCCGATCAGGTTGCGCCCAGCCAGGATCCGGTAATCCTTTCCTTTATCCGGACCGGAGATACAAACGAGCCAACCCGCCACCGGCCCAATCTTATATTCTTCCTTATTATAGAAAGCGATCGTCTGCCCGCTGTCGTCGGCGCCTTTTTTCTCAGCGGCCATTTCGCTGAACATGGCATCCGTCGGGAGCGAAGAAGGAACGTCCGACAGAAAATCTGACGAAACGTCCGATGAAAAATCCATTCCACTCGCGCCGTACGAAACCGGAACCGTCGGCGCGTCGCTGTTTCCAAACGTCATTGAATCCGCATTACAATTCGGACACTGATCAAAAACGTCGTTGTTATAAAAGTGACCATTTGGACATTGAACGATACCCATAACATAACTCCTTGTCAACTAAACAGAATTATAATAACCATAATAACAATAAAAACAAGCGATCCATACAGAACGTAATCTACGATCGACAGCCCCTTTTGGGTCTCGTTCGGCCGGTTCCAGATTTCCGGATGGCTCGCTATCCTGTTTTCATCCCGCTCCCCGGCATCTTCGGCGCGCAGGATATCTTCTTCTTCTTCTTCTTCTTCGAAAAAAGTGTCGAATAGTGCGTTGCCTTCAACGATCGGCTGCGCAACCCCGGTCTCCGCAGGCTCCGGGAGCAAATTCGCTTCCGCCGCCGCGAATTCAACAACCGGCGCGGCCGCCGGGATCGCCGCTGGAACGGGAGCCGCACCGGGCTGCTGTCCAGCGCGAACCTGAACTGGCTGCGCAGCGGGCATTTGCCGCCGGCTTGCGACCGTCCGGCGGGAAAAAATCGGCTGGATCGATCGGACCAGCGCCTCGCGGAACTCCATCGCGCTTCCATATCGCTCGGACGGCTCAATCGCCAACCCCTTGAGCAGGACCGCTTCCTGAGCCCTGCTGACCGATGGATTGACCGCCGTCGGGCGGATCAGCTGATCGTCGAGCTTCCGGGAAAGCGAATCGAGCGGCGTCTTTCCGGTCAGCGCGTAATACATCGTCCCCGCCACGGCGTAAATATCCGTCCAGGGGCCCTGCTTCCCGGTCGAGGTGTATTGTTCCGGGGGTGCGAACCCCGGTTTCAGGATCGTCGTCATCGCCTTTCCCTTCGACTGCGTAAAGAATCGCGCCGCGCCGAAATCAAGGAGCTTAACCGTCCCGTCTTTTTGGATAAAGACATTATCCGGACTGACGTCCCGATGGATCAGCCCTTTGCTATGGATAAACGCGATCGCCTTCAGGATCGGATCGATAATCCCGACCACGTCCGGATACAGCAGCCGTCCATTCATCCGCCGGACATAATCTTTCAACGAAATCCCGTCAATAAAATCCATTACAAAATAACCGGTATTATTCCCATAGAAGAAACGATGGACCGAGACGATATGCTCCTGGTTTCGGAACGTCGCTAACAGCTCCGCTTCTTCCTTGAATTTTTTCAGTCCATAGCGAAAGATATCTTCGTCTTTGGTTGAGTTTGGCTGGACATTGGTCCTGAGACCGGTCTCCTGACGGGAAACGAGATGCGACGGGAAGAACTCTTTGATCGCGACGATTTTTTCGGTTTTCAGGTCAAGGGACAGATAAGTAATCCCAAAACCTCCCTGCCCCAGCGTCTTTCCGACGATAAAGCGCCCGCCGATAATCGTCCCCGGCGCGAGCGAAACGCCGCAGCTCTGGTTCGAGCCGACGCCCGTCCGGTTATCAAACCCGCAAACCGGACAGGCCCCGTCGTTCCGCTTCGCCGTAAAACAATTGAAACAAACCTTTTCAAACATCGTTTTCCCTTAGCCCACGTCCTGTCAGAACCGCCGCACTGACGAATCGCTTCGATCCGCAGCCTTCGCGCAGGTCCATATGACCGCCGCCGCTAAAAATACAGCTGCGTCTTATCGTCCGCGGTCGAAATCCCAGACCTGATCACATGAACCCGGTAGGTCGTCTTCCCGATCAGCAGGATATCCCCATCCTTTAATCGCGCCCGCGTCTGAATCCGGTTCCCGTTGAGAACGACGCCGTTACTGGAGGCCATATCCTCGATATAGAGCGTATCGTTGAGATACGCCAGCTTGAAATGCACCTTGGAAATACTCTCGTCGCCGTTCAGCCCGACGATTCCTTCAGCGGTCCGACGCCCGAACGTCTTTTCGCCGCCGCTGATAATCGATTCGCGGATCGGCGCTTCGACCCGACTCCGGTCCATATTTTCAAAAGAGATATTGCAGGAGCCTTTCGCGCGGTCCGCCTCCGTCTCAAAGCCGACGGTCGAAAGCTGATTCGCAATTCCGTCGGGAACCATGTCCGTCACGGTCGGCGGAATATCGGCGCCCTCGTCGTCCCAATCGTAATCGTCCCGCGCGTCTCTCCTCTCGGAGCGGACACCCCGCGTAAAGAGAATAACCGCCAGCAGGACCAGCCCGACCAGCCCCGCTCCAATCGCGATCAGAATTTTATTTTTAACCGTATATCCGAAAAGCGTCGTCGAACCATCCAGCCAAGATTCCGACGGTTCCAGCATCACCTGAGCCGTCGCCGTCATCTCAGCCTCTACCGTCGCCGTCATCTCAACCTCTGCCGTCGCCGTCATCTCAGCCTCTGCCGTCGCCGTCATCTCAGCCTCTGCCGTCGCCGTCATCTGCGCTTCTGCCGTCGCCGTCAGCGACTGGGCCACAGCGGTCAGCTCCTGCGCATATGTCATGACGTCGTTATACAGACCGCGGATCTTCGCGTTCTTCTTGACCGCCGACGCGGTTTCCGATCCTCGCGTCCCGAACCGCAGCGTCAATTGGTACGTGTCCTCCGGATTCGGCTTCAGCCCGATATAATCCTGCTGAAGCTGTCCGGTCAGGACGTACGACCGGAGCATCTCAACAACAATATTATCGACAACCTTCTGATTCCCGTCGTTGTATTCGCGCGCGCGCTGCGTCGTTCCGCTCGAGCTGTCGGTAATCTCGCGCATCAGGTCGACATGCTCCTGCTTTGTCATGTTGTCCTTATCATTATGAACAACGGCGTACACCGGGATTCCATATTCCTTCAACGCGTTTTTCAAATTCAGCTTGGAAATCTTTTTTTCGGAATGCGTCGTCGCGTCGGTAATCAGGACGATCGCCTGATACTCCTGAATTTTCGTTTCGCGCCGCTGCGCGAGGAAAGCGATCCCCTCCGAAAGCGCGGCGAAATAATCGGAATCCTCCGCCGTATAGGAGAACGCCTGCGAATTTTCTTCCGGGTTATACGCGCCTTCAACGCGGTCTCCGAACGGGATAACGAAATACGTTCGCGTCCGTCCTTCGCCGAGGTCGTTCTTCGTCGAGTCCATGAAGCGTTCGATAATTTCCTTCGCGCGCGACCGTTCGAGAAAATAATTATTCTTCTTCAGGTCGACCAGGAACAGGATCGTCATCGGATAGTCGGTATTCTTCCCGATCTGTTCAAAACTGACGTTCTGAAGCGGGGAATCGTCGATCGTCACGAACGGTTCGGTCGCGTCGACGACATGCGTCGGATCGTTGAAATAAATCTGGACGTTTTTCGAGGAATAATAAATATTCCCAACGCGAACGACGTCGCTGTTCGACTGAAATCCGCAAAGCAGGAAAATAACCGTCAGCGAAACAACAAGACACAGTATCCTTTTTTTCATGGCAAGCTCCATTTTTATTGAATCATGACCGCAATGGCCGAAAAATTATCGCTTTCCGACTTGAGTCGACGAACGATACGCAGCAACATAAAGTCAACCCAATCCTTAGGCTGACGCGATTTCAGCAGATCGATTTCCATCTCCGTTTCAAAAAGATATTCCCAGAATCCGTCGGAACACATCAGGAAAGCGTCGCCCGCCGCGGCATCGATCGCGGGATAGAGCTGCGGCTGGACCTTTTCGCTCGTTCCGATCGCGCGGACAAGCCGGCTCCGGTCGGGATGAAACCGGATATCCCCATAGTTCACCTCGCCGGAAGCGTAGGCGGCGTAGGCGACGCTGTGGTCGGCGGTCCGCTGGAAAAGTTCGCCTTTACGGAAATAATAGAGGCGCGAATCGCCGACATTCGCGAAGCGAAAGACACCCTCTTTCAAAAACGCGCTGACGAGCGTCGTCCGCGGGCCGTTCTGAGAATAAACGTACGAATTGATCCCCTGATACGCCGCTTCGATCGCCTCGTTCGTGAGCTCCGCCTCTCCGATCGGAAGCGACCGGATCGTTCTGACCGCGTATTGCGAAGCCAGTTCCCCGCGGGCGTGCCCGCCCAGTCCGTCCGCCAGCGCCCAGACGCCCAGATTCCCGTCGGCGAAAAATTCGAGCGCGTCTTCGTTCGGCGTGTGGGTTCCAGGATTGGTAAATAAAAAAGTAGACAGTTTCATCGTTCCTCGCTAATCGCAGCAAATAACTTCAGCGGTTAAATTATCCTGTTTGGGTGCGTTTTTCTTTAAAACCATGCTCTTCATCGCGTCCGCGCAGGCCTGCGCCGTCCCCTGGCTCATCGCGACCAGAAGCTCCTTCTCGGTCAGCCGGCCGCTGACCCCGTCGGTGCAGAGCAGGATCCGATCGCCGGATTGCAGCCGCAGCCCGGTCAGGTTCTGATCCAGATCGCGCAGTTCGCGCCGCCCAATATTCGACGTCAGCCCCTGAAGCGAAGGCTCGGCCATGAGCTGTTCCTTCGTAATCTCGCGATACATGAATTTCAGGTACAGTTCGTTCAGGCGGTTATGCTCCTTGTTGAGCTGGTAAAGCCGGCCCTGACGGAAGAGGAAAATCGCGCTGTCGCCGACGCTGACCCAGTACATCCCGTTCCGGTAAATATAGACGCAGATTAACGTCGTCCCGCCCTTCTGACGATCCGTTTCGTAGATATCATGATTCGTCTCTGCGACGAGAGAAGATAGCTGCCGCGGGATATTTCCGGCCGGAGAAAAATTCAGGAACGCCTTTCGGAACTTCCCGATCGCCCGCTCGCTGATCGATTTCCCGTTCTTAAGCCCGCCCATTCCGTCCGCGACGATCGCCAGAATTCCGCGCTTCGCGACCAGTTCCGGATCGGAGATATCCGAAAAACCGAATGAGTCTTCCTGATAATCCCGCCGCCCCTGATGCTGCATGTTTCCAAAATCGAATTTCAGGAAAGCGCTCATCGCCTGAATCTCCATCGTTTTCGGATCGGTCCCGACCCCGTCTTCGAGCCGAAGCGTCCGATTTTCCCGCGGCTCCCGGATATCCCGCGCTTCCGGCGCCGCGGCAGGTCGTACTGGAGCGGGTCGTGCCGCCGCCGGGCGGATCCGCTCCGGACGGGCCGGGCGGCGCTTCCGCTTCCGGATCAGCGTCCAGACCGCGCCGATCCCCACCAGTCCTGCCGCTGCGATGATTAATTCTCGAAGATATTTTTTAATTTTATCCCAGATCCCGCCACGTGTTGGAACGCCTGTATCGCTCGTTTCCAAAGGGTTGATATCTGCACTGCCCGTTCCCGGCACAGTGGTTTCAATGGGGCGGGCCGTCAGCGTCGCCGTCGACGTTGGCGTCGGGATTGGCGTTGGCGTTGGCGCAGGTGGATATATGTTTTCGTCCGAGCCATTCTCATTCCCTGCCGGTCCGATAGGTGCCAGGTTCAATCCTTGCCCTTCTTCAACTTCTGGATTCTGAAAATCCTGATTCTGTACAGATTCAGGATTACCTGTTGAGAGAATGTCCGCACCTGGCGCGCCATTGGACGGTGCAGATTGTACAGAATGATTTCCATCACCCCAAATAGCCCGTGCAGTTTGAGCCTGTGCGGTTTCAGTTGCAATTTGAGCCTGTTCCGCTTGTGTCCTCGCGGATTCCGTTTGGGCCAATGCAACCCTGGCTTGCTCAGTTTTAGAAGGATCTGGGGTATCTGAAGGCACAAATGTCGCGTCCGGTGTAGGCATACTATGAGGATTCACCATCTTATACACTTCGTCTAATGTTGAATAAAGGTCAGACATGCCAGGATTCCGTTGGTCAATCATCCACGCAAGCTCGCTGACAAAGAAGCGGTGAGGATCAAAGCTTTTATCGTCAGACGAGGATATACCACGATAATTTTCTTTTATACAATTTTCATATACTTTGAAGTAATACCACTCGCTCGGCATCTTAATACAATTTTGGTTCACTGCATTATTTCCAGAGCTCAGATCTACCGGTTGAAAAAAAAGGTTCTCAAATTCTGGAGAGGAAAAAAAATCACCAGAATCCTGATTATCCGAGGCAGACATAATCCAGCAATCGAAAGCCCTCTTTAAACATAATTCCTTGTCTGTATCCACATATGCTTTCATCCCATCTATTCTTTGTTTTTTTTCGTCAGCCTTCAGATTTTCGTCGCCATAAATCTTCGTTTCATACGCGTCAATAATTTCCTGAATAAAATGAGGGTATTCCGGCGGCTCCTGCCCCTGCCCCAGCGCGGCGAGCGCCCGCGCGAAAACCAGAACCATTGCAATTATCGCCGCGCCCAGCGCCCGCCGCGCCCTTCCGCCCCATATCCCGTTCAACCGCTTCGCCTTCGGCATAGACATCCTCCCTATCCTTTCGCTTCTTCCGCCCCGCGATCTATCCGACCCGGAAGCCCACCCGCTTCGAACCCAGATAAATCACGTCGTTTCGCTTCAGCGTCTTCGGTGCGCGCGGCTCGATCTTCCGCCCGTTCAGGTACGTCCCGTACGTCGACCCCATATCCACGACCTGATACGCGCCGTGGCTGGCGCTGTAACGAATCGCACAGTGCTTCTTGCTGATTCCCTTCACGTAATTGCGCATGACCAGACTGCATTCGCGCGACCGCCCGATCGTCAGCATCTGGCCCGAAAGCGGGATGGACTGGCCCGCGTAATCGCCTTCAATTCCGACGAGACGGGCCCGCGACGGCGATCCCGACGGACGTCGGGAAGGAGAGCGACCGTCGCCGAAAAGATCCGTATCGTCGTCCTGAAACGTCATCGATCCGCCCCGCGACCGGCTCGATCGGGAGGAGCTTCGTCCTTCCGACCTGAAAATATCGTCATCGCGGTCGTCAAACGAAAACGGATCCTGCCGCGAACGGCGCGAGCCGGAGCCGCCGCGCTTCTGCGACCGGTCATAGAGGATCATCCCGATCAGGATCGCCGCCCCAACCAGCGCGACGATAATCGTCATCTTGTGCTCTTCCCAGACAGATTTCTTTGGCCTAAAAACCCCATTAATCAAATCCCATATACCGTGGCCTACTACATTTTCTAATGTTCCTCCCGCGAATTCCTTTAAATAGTCCAGAACCCCATCCAAAAATCCCGAACTCGCTTCAATCGCTGGAGATGAATCCAAACCAAAGACGCCCATCAGTTCGCCCATGTCCTGAAGCGCCGGCTGGAACGCGTTCTCGAACGCCAGCGCCGGCGAAAACGAAATCAGGAGAACGAAAGACAACACAAGCGGTACCCACACAATTTTTTTCATCAGAATCCTCCAGAATTACGATTCTCATTATGAACGAAACCCGACATAATCTCTAAGAAAGCCTGCTTTCAAAAAAATTTATGAAAAATTAAGCCCTTAACAATAAGTTAGACATATTATAGTCCGCCTCGGCATGAAAAATTAAATAAAATTTGGGCAAAACAAGGTCAATTTCTGTTAAAACACCCGCTGTCGATAAAAAGAATGTAAACTTATGCAAACGAAAGATTAAGTTCCGAATCCATATTATAGTACGAAAAGGTATTTTAGAAAATACCTGGCAGGAATAAATCGAAAAATATGAAATACTTGGTAATGGGCTATGACGAATTTTGACGATCTCTGCATGAACTGTTTCGAACCGCGCCAGGGAGAAAACCCCTGTCCGAAATGCGGCGCGCCGGTCAAGCCGCCGTCGCAGAGCGGGTTCACGCTGCCGCCGGGAACGATCCTGAGCGGAAAATACCTGGTCGGGAAGGTCCTCGGCCAGGGCGGTTTCGGGATCACCTACCTTGGCTTCGACCTGAACCTGAAAAGTAAAATCGCGATCAAGGAATACTTCCTGAACGGATTTGTAACGCGAAGAAACGGGAAAATCGTCCCCGCCAATCCGCAGAACCGTGAAACGTTCCTGGAAGGCGTTGAGACCTTTTATCGTGAGGCCGAAAACCTCGCGCGCTTCCGTTCGAATCCGATCATCGTCAACGTTTACGACTTTTTCCGCGAAAACGGGACCGCGTATATCGTCATGGAATATATTACCGGTACGTCGCTGGAAACGTATCTGGAAAAGAAGAATGGGAAACTCGGATACAACGAAACGCTCCGGATCCTGAACCCAATCATGGACGCGCTGGACACGCTCCATAACGCCGGTTTCCTTCATCGCGACGTCTCGCCGGATAATATCCTGATCGCGACCGACGGACGGATCCGCCTGATCGACTTTGGGGCGACGCTTCCCGCCCTGAAAGGCAGTCGGGAAAACCTGCCGACGATCCTGAAAACCGGGTATGCGCCGATTGAACAGCACGCACAGGCTGAGGCCCAGGGATCCTGGACCGATTTATACGCGCTCGGGGCGACGTTTTATCGCTGCCTGACCGGGGAGGCAATTCCCGAAGCCACCGACCGGATCCTCAAGGATTCGCTTTCCGCCCCGTCGAAAAAAGGCGCGATCCTTCCTTCGGCGGCGGACCGGGCGATCGTAAAAGCGCTGGCGATCCATTCTGAAGACCGGATCCAGACGATCGCCGAATTCCGAGACGCGCTGAGCCGTTCCCAATCCCCTATGCCAGCCAAAACGTCCGACCCCGCCGCGGAGAATAAATCCTACGCGAAATCAAAGCGGGCCGACGATAAAAAAACGGGCGCTGAAAACCGCTCGGGGAAACCGAAAGCGAAAAGCGATCGGAAACTGCTCCGAGGGCCGCTCTTCCGCTTCCTTCTCCTCGCCACCGCTTATTTAGCGCTCGTCAACGGGTTCAACCGCCTGACCCGGAGCCATTCGGGCTTCGCCGTCTATCCGATCCTGAAGCTGACTTCCGCGCCCGCGACCGGGCCGGGAGCCGCCGCGCCGATCGGATCGACGGGCCCGGAAAAAACGGGACCGACCGGTCTGCCGACCGCCGCGTCAACTTCAACTCAGTTGTCTACGCGAAAACCTTCCGCCACGCTCAGCACGTCCACGCTCCCTTCGACGCTCACGCCAACGCTTCAGCCAACCCGAGCGCAGTCAACTGCGTTCGCCGCGTCCCCGGTCCCGGAGCGAGCGGAAAACCGCGTCCGAACGATCGATAACATGACCGAAGTCAATATCCGTTCAAGATCGATGAATTATTGGATAGACGAGCGAGAAATATCGGCGCAGCAATTTACCAATTATGCCGTCCAAAACGGCCTGGTCCAGCGGAGACCGAACGATCCGCCCGCGGCGCCAATGACGCAGGTTTCGCGGACCGACGCCGCCAACTACTGCGTCTGGGCTGGCGGACGCCTCCCGACGTTCCGGGAATGGCTCGCCGCCGCGAATCCGGGCTATGACCCTGCCGCCGGCATCGCGCTCGCTCCGGATATCGACCTGACGGGAACGAACTGCGGAAGTCTCCGCGCGAATCACGTCGACAATCCTCACTTTCCCGCGAACGGGAACGGGGTCTACGACCTGTACGGAAACGTCTGGGAATGGATCAACGGTGCGCCCGACGCGGCGCTCATCGAAGAAATCACGGGCGAAACCGATCTGCGCTTTCTTGTCGTCGGGGGCTCCTGGAAAAGCGAATGCGATTCGCTCCTCGATCCCGCGAACCTGGTTCAAGCTGGCGCGGAACGGGACGACGTCGGCTTCCGATGCGTCCGCGACGGATAAAAAACCGCCGCGCCGGCCCGCGATTCAGAGACGGCGCCCGATCAGGACCGAAACGTTATCCGGCCCACCCTTTTCGTTGACCCGGCGGATGAGCTCTTCCGCCGCGCCACGCGGCGATTTTTCCAGAACGACGTCGCGAATCTCATCCTCCTGAAGGACGCCCCAGAGCCCATCCGAGCAGAGCAATACGCGATCGCCCCGCGCCCATTCGGCCTTCGCGATATACGGTTTGACTTTCTCCTGCCGGAGCGATATTGCCATGGTCAAAACGCTGCGTTTGAGATGCGTTTTGGCTTCCTCCTCGGTAATCAGCCCCAATCGGACCTGCTCCGCGACCAGGCTGTGATCGTAGCTGATCTGTTTGATTTGATCCCCATGGATCAGGTAAGCGCGGCTGTCGCCGACATTCGCGATCGTCAGCCGGTCCCCGGTCAGCAGCGCGACGACGATCGTACAACCCATCCAGCCATGCTCCGCGTCCCGCGTGGAAACGCGCTTAATGGCGCGATGCGCCGCGTCGATCCCCTGCCGAATCGCGCTTTCCGCGGACCGCGTCAGAAGTCCGAAGCGAAACGAAGCGGTAAACGTCTCGATCGCGGTACGGCTGGCGATTTCGCCGCCGTTATACCCGCCCATCCCGTCCGATACGATCAGCCCTGCCGGCCGCCGCAGCCATTCATTCGGTTCGATCATGCCGATCGCGTCCTGGTTGGGCGATTCAGCGCGTTTTCGCCCAGGATCGGTCGCCCCGCCGATTTCGACGAATGGATATCGTTGTTCGATCATGCAGTTATTCCTCCCGACTTATCTACAAGCATACAGGAAAATCATCCTTTTCAAGGAACTGCCCGAGTTTTTTCATTGAATTGACAGATTATCACAAGGTTTAGCAGATCATTCCATCTTATAATAATATAAAAATCAAGCTGTCGGAGAAACTCATGAAAAAGTATATTCCTTATTTCGCGGTCTTTTTTGTCATTCTGTTGATCGTTATAACGATCGAAGAGAATAACGACCAGCCCTCAGAAACCAGCGCGGGAACCCTCATCGGCGCGGGCGCCGCCGCCGTCATCGGAGGCATCATCGGAAGCGGCAACAGTACGCATCAGGCCGTCAGTCCCACGCTCCCGGCCATCTACGATCCGGCCCCGCCGGAAGTCCCGCCAGCCATCATCGAACCGCTGGCCCCCGGCGCTTTCGATTCGCCCGAGACCGAGGCAGAGCCAGCGAACGGCCCGGACTACGGAGACACGCCGGTAAATATCCAGTTTGAGCCGACGCTGCCCGCGCCCGATCCCGCGAACCTGATCGTGAACGGATATTTTCTGAACGAATTTACTGAATGGAAGCGCGAATTAACCGACGAAGGCGGATCGAGCAAGGCGGCGATTGTCGAATCGAATAACAGCCCGTTCAACCGTGCGCTTCAGATCCAGCAGAGCGGTTTAGGGAATATCAGCTTCTCGCAGCTCGTCCCAGTCAACTCGATTAACCTCACTTTCTCCGTAACCTTCGAGTCCACCGCGACGCAGGGCGTCATCTGGGGCTTCAGCGGAACCGGATACTCAGCGATTATCCTGGACTACTACGATTATTATATACAGCCGTTAGGCTATACCATGCTGGCGACGATCAACGAAAGTCCGTTCGCCGGAGGGCCCGCCGTCGGCGCGCCCGATAAAATCGCGGATACAAATACGGAGCACTATATCCGCATCGAGTCGGACAAAGTCAATAAAGATTATACTCTCCATTTAGCATCGGAAATCAGCGAAAACCTGCTGGGGATAAACCCCGCCGACGTTTGCTACGTGAAAATCACGCTCCTGGCCGGATCGAACGATAAAAACGCCGAAGGGACGCTGACCGTGTCCGACCTTGTCCTGAAATACTACCTCTGAGACGCGACGTCATGCAGCGCCTGTCAGGGAATGATAAAAACAGCCTGATCGTCAGGCGGAGGACCACATGAAAAAGTACATACCCTTCCTGCTCGTCTTCAGCGTCTTCCTCCTGATCGCCGCAATGATCGACGAAAACAGGAACCGATCAGAAAAAGCCGCCAGAGATGCCGCGATCGACGCGATCACGGACGCCGTTATCCAAAGCATCCGCGAAGGCGAATTCAATATTAACAAGATCTTCGATGATCCGAACCGGACTCCCGCCGCGATTCCGCCGAACGATTCGCCGATTTCGATCGAGCCGCTCGATCCCGGAATTTTTGAGAATCCGGGGACCGGATCCGGATCGGGTGACGCGCCGATGATGGACATCCCGTATCCGTCGGCGCTGCCGGAGCACGACCCCGGTAACCTGATCTGGAATGGAAACTTCCAATGGGATCTCGACGGCTGGATACCGGACAAGATTGACGGAAGCGGATCAGGCAGCGCGGATATTCTTCAATCGAACAGCGATCCGAACGTTCGGGCGCTCCGGATCCGCCAGACCGGTATTGGCGCCCTCTTTTTCACTCAGGTCATCGCGATTGACTCAATCGATCTGGCTTTCTCGATGAGCTTTGATTCCGCCGTAACGAAAGACGAACGCCTCGACGCCAGCGAATTCGGATTCACGGCGGTCATTATCAGCTTCCACGATCAGGAATTCAACAGCCTGCGCCAGATCGAGCTGGATACGACGGTCGGCAGCGATGAGAACTATACGCTCGATTTATCCGATAAAAATAACCTGCACAACGACAACATGGATCCGGGCGACGTCCGCTATGTCAGTATCACGCTGATGGCCGGGACAGACGACGAGAACGCGGAAGCAACGCTGATCGTTACCAACCTCGCCCTGAAATATAACCGCTGAGTCGCCCCCTTTTGAAAAAAAGTCAGCTTTGACCGTCAGGCTGACTTGATATCCTCTTCCAGCAGGTAGATCGCCGCCCGCTTTTCATGCCGTTCGATCGCGTTCAGCACGGCGGTATGATTATCCGACATCTTTTTATCGGCGATATCGCTCAAGTTCGACCAGTACAGCGTCGCAAACGTAATCAGCTGCCGGTCCAGAATCTTTTTCAAAATATCGTAATAGAATTTATCCTGATACGAAATCGCCAGCGCCAGATGAAAATGGCTCGTTTGTTTCCAGTATTCAAACGGATTGTTCAGGACCGTTTTATCCATCGGAACGATACTCTTCCGAATCCGAACGATATCGGTCTCCGAAATCTTATCGAAAAAGAGCTCAAGATACCGCGGCTCAAGATTCAGCCGGAACCGGATAATCCCTTCAAGGTATTCGCGGTCAACGCTTTGAATCCTGTAACCGACGCGCGGAATACTGACCAGGATATTCTCGTGGCAGAGGCGGACGAGCGACTCGCGGACCGGGGACTTCGAAACGTGGAACCGCTCCATCAGCAAAGCTTCCGTAACCACGCTGTCGGAATGGATTTCCCCCTGAATAATAGCCGCAATAATAGCATCATATATCTCTTCAGACAAAGTAATTTTCATAATGCCATTGCCTCAACCAGTTATTCTATCACGAATATAATCCATTTTAATTGTTTTCATGACTGGCAGCTCAGACGTCGAAAAGCCAGTCATGAAGCGAAAAAACTAAGCCCCAACCGAGCCGCGGTCTTTTCCGTACGCCCCGGCGATATCGATTATCCAGCGCGCCCGTTCGGGATCGAACGTGTCCTTCACCGTGCAATCCGCCCCCAGCGCGACGCCCTTCGTCCCTGCCGCGTCCAGGATCCGGTAAATCTCATCCTTCAGTTCCGCTTTCGACCCTTCGTAAAGAAGCGATCCCGCGTTATTATCGAACCCGCCCAGAACCGGCTTGTCCTTAAAAATCTTCTTGCCCTCAGCGAGACCGATCTGCTCCGTATGCGTCGCCCAGTTGAAAATCTTCGCCGGATAATCGGCGTACCAGGCGAGCGGATTCTGATAATGACCGTAACCGCAGATATGAATCATAATATTATCCGTGTACTTCTGGATACGATCCATAATCATCAGGTCCAGCGGCCGGACATACGCGTCATGAAACGCGCGATCGGCGCGTGGATCCTGAACCGATTGAACGCTGTAATATATCCCGTCGACCCGCGTTTTTTCAAAAATCCGGTCGATCAGCAGCAAGATATCCGACGCGATCCGATCCCCCGCCGCGACCATCGCGTCCGTATCCTCGAAAAACAGCCGCGTAAATTTTTCGAAATCTTCGTCGTATTCCTCAAATTTAAGCCGAATATATTGCAGCGGCGAGAAAAGATTATAATACGTGTAAACGTCTCCGTTAACAAAGTCGCACACTTTTTTAACATATTCAACCTGCTCCTGAATAAACGGATGCGCCGCGCCGCAGGGCTGGATCCCCCGGATCCCAGCGACCGAATCGATCAGCTCGCCCGTCATGGCCGGATGACCGAAGAAGCCGTCGGACATGATCTTCACCAGATCCGGCTTGAACCGCCGGATATAGTCAAGCTGCCCGTCCAATACCTTTTTCATCACCGCCGGATCGGTAAGCCCGCGATGATGGTCATGAAACGATACAAAATGATGCCAGAAGACGACCGGCGCCCGCTCCGGCGACTCATTATTCATAAACTGTTCGACAATTTTTCGCTGATTCGTCATCAAAGACGCTCCTCTCCCTGTACCGCGAAATCTGGATTCGTAAACTCATGGCAAGCGTCGCGAATGACGCGGACCTGATCGTCGTTAATATCGTTCGGAATCGAACAGTCCGCGCCCACGATATACCCCGAATATCCGTTTTCCTCGATCAATCTTTTCGTATACGCGCGCAGCATCTCCGGCGTTCCCGTATCGATCAGCGTCCCCGGGTTATTATCGAACCCGCCCAGAACGCAGGCGCCGCCGAAAGCCGCCTTTCCCGCCTGAAGACCGATTTTCTCGGTATGCACCGCCCAATTATAAATCTTCGCGGAATAATCCCGATACGTCGAAAAACGGTTCACATGGCGATCATAACCGCAGATATGCAGAATATTCGTCGAAGTCAGCCGGTTCGCGAGCTTCAGGACCGGAAGCTCGCACGGCGCGACAATTTCATGATATTTTTCGTCGTCGTAGAAATCGCTTTGAATATTCTGGACACAGAAATAAAGTCCGTCGATCCCACTCCCGGCCAGCAGCAGCTCCGTCAACGTCAGGACGTCCTCCATGATGCGCAGTCCGGCGCCGCGAAACGCTTCCGGGTACCTTTCCGCGATTGTCACGAACTTATCGAGCGTCAAATCCAGGAAGTCGAATTTAATCCGGATCATCTGAAGCGGGGAAAACATGTTATAAAAACACATCTTTTCGTCCCGGAACCGATCGGCGATCCGCCGAACGTGCGCAACCTGCCGCGCGATCCAGGGATGATTCCGACCGACCGGGCGAATCCGATCGAGGTCCGACGCCGTCGTCAGCGCGTTCTCCATGATCGGCGGATACCCGAAAAAACCTTCCGACATGATCTTCACCAGATCGGTTTCAACGCGGCGATAATAGGCGAGATGACCCGCATAAGCGCGTTCAAGAACCTCAGGCTCCGTAAGCCCGATAAACTGATCCCTCCCCAGGATAAAATGGTGCCAGAATCCGCAGGGAACGCGCTCAACCTCCCGATTATTCATCACGTCCTGAAGAAGCCTGCGACTACTTCTTTGAATCATATCGCCGTCCTCACCACAATCGATAGCGCGTCCATATTCAAAGAGAAGCCAGAATGACGTCGCAGAGCGCGCCGACCTGATACGACATTGTGACCGCGCCAGGATCGAGATGCCCGACACCCTTGCCCGATTGATACGTAGCGCGGCCGCGAACGGCCTCCATCGCCCTCGTCGATTCAGCGCCCGCTTCCGCCGCGGCCTTCACCTTCGTCAGCAGCTCCGCCTCCGGCAAGCCCTCCGACAGGCCAAGCCTGAACGTTTCGACGGCAGGCGCAAGCGCGTCGATCATCGTCTTAAACCCGGCCTTCGCCTTTCCACGCGCCATGATATCGTTCAGCATCGCTTCCAGCGCGTCGCAAAGCCCCTGCCCATCCAGCGCTTCTTTTCCGTTCAGGCCCTTCGCCGCCGCGATATACGCGCCGCCATATAAAACTCCCGAGGACCCGCCGATCGTCGCCATCATCGTCATCCCGATCTTCTGAAATAAAGCGTTCAGCGGTAAACCGGCCAGCTCGTCCCTCATTTCAACCAGCTTCCGAAAACCCTTATCCAAATTGGACCAATGGTCCCCGTCGCCGGTAGCCAAATCCAAATCCGTCACGTACGTTTCGTTCGCATGGATCCGATCGTACGCCGCCCTCAGGAAGTCCACATAAAGCTCAGACGTAATCCTCATCAGCCTACCCCCTTATCGTTAATCCGAGCGTCCGGCAGGGCGCTGAAACCAGCTTTTTCAGTTCGACGTCGAGCTTCAGCAGCGTCACGCTCGCCCCCGCCATATCAACCGACGTCATATAATTACCGACCAAATCAAGCGCGACCCGAATTCCTCTGGATTTCAGGATTTCCTGAACCTCGTAATTTAAAATATATAATTCCATGACCGGGGTCGCGCCCAATCCGTTGATCATCAGCGCGACTTCGCTCTGATCAAAGTCATAATCCGCGAAAATATAATCGGTCAGCGTCTTCGCTAATTCCTTCGCCGTCTGAACCTTTCCGCGATGGACCCCCGGCTCGCCATGGATCCCCATCCCGATTTCGATCTCGTCGTCAGCCAGCTCAAATCCCGGACGCCCCACCGCAGGAAGCGTGCAGGCCGCCATCGCCATCCCCATGCTGCGAAGCTGCGCGATCGCCTTTTCGGCGACCGCCTTAACGTCCGCCAACGACGCGCCATCCGCCGCGGCCGCGCCGGCGACTTTATGAACGAAGACGGTCCCCGCGATCCCGCGCCGGCCGGTCGAATACGTACTGTCCTCGACCGCGACGTCGTCGCGAACGACGACATGCTCCACTGCGATACCTTCTCCGCGGGCAATTTCCTCGGCCAATTCAAAATTCATGATATCGCCCGAATAATTCTTAATAACCAGCAAAACCCCTTTACCGCTGTCGGCCCGGCGGATACCCTCGATAATCCGGTCCGGACTCGGAGATGAGAAAATGTTCCCCGCTACCGCCGAATCCAACATTCCCTCCCCAACATACCCTGCATGCGCAGGCTCGTGACCCGAACCGCCGCCGGAAACAATCCCGACGTTCCCGCTCCTGACCTTCTTCGTAACGACCTCGACGCCCGGAAGATACTCGAGCGTATTGTCCGCTGAAACCAGGCCCATCAACGTCTCGCTGACGACGGAATCCGGATGATTGATAATCTTCTTCATTTTAAAGTCCTTTCTGAATTAAGCCTAAATAAATTTGCCGGACGCGATGATCCGAGGAAATATCCTTCGCCCTGCCTTCCATGCCAACCCTGCCGTTCTCAAGAACGTACGCACGGTCAGAAATCTGCAAAGCCATATTCGCGTTCTGCTCGATCAGTAAAATCGTTACGCCCTGTCGCTGGATCTCCAGGATCAGCTCGAAAATCTGGTTCACGATATTCGGCGCCAACCCCAGCGACGGCTCGTCCAGGAGGAGCAGCCGCGGCTCCGACATCAACGCCCGGCCAATCGCGAGCATCTGCTGTTCCCCGCCGGATAACGTCCCCGCCTGCTGCCGCCTGCGCTCCTTCAATCGCGGGAACAGCTCGTAACAGCGGGCATATCCAGCCTCGATCTTCGCCGCGTCTTTAACGATATATCCGCCCAGACGGAGATTCTGTTCAACGGTTAAATCCGGAAAAACTTCGCGGCCCTCCGGCGATAAGCTCATCCCCAATTCGACGATTTTATACGCCTCAAGGCTGGTGATATCGCGGTCGTTCAGGCTGACTTTTCCGCTCCGCGGCTTCAACAGTCCGGAAATCGTATTCACCAGCGTCGACTTCCCGGCGCCGTTCGACCCGATCAGGCAGACGACCTCGCCCTGATCGACATGAAGCGAAATACCTTTCAGCGCGTGAATCGCGCCGTAGTACGTATGAAGGTCCTCAACCCGCAGCATTCAGATTTCCCCCTAAATAAGCCTCGATAACGCGCGGATTATTCGCGACCCCGGCAGGGAGTCCCTCCGCGATCATCGCCCCGTCGTCCAGAACGTAAATCCGATCCGAAATATTCATTACCACGCGCATGTCATGTTCGATCAGCAGGATCGTATACCCAAGCCCGCGAATATAGCGGATGCAGCTGAGCAGCTCATCCGTTTCCTGCGGATTCATTCCCGCCGCCGGCTCGTCCAGCAGGATCAGTTCCGCCCCGGTTGCGATCGCCCGGGCAATTTCAGCCTTGCGCTGGTCGCCGTACGGAAGATCGCCTGCGTAATCGTCCTTCTTCCCCTCGAGCCCGAGAATCTGAAGAATCTCCAACGCCTTGAGGACCTTCGCGTCCTCTTCCGCGCGGAAACGCTTCGTCCGGAAAGTCGAATCAAATAAACCGTACCCTGTCCGAATATGCGTCCCAACAAGGACATTCTCGATAACGCGCATGTCTTTAAAAAGCCGGATATTCTGAAACGTTCGCGAGATTCCCCGCTGAACGATCGCCTGAGGCTTTTTCCCATCGATCCGCTCCCCTTTGAAGCGAATTTCGCCATGATCCGGCGTGTACACACCGGTCAGCAGGTTGAAAACCGTCGTCTTCCCCGCCCCGTTCGGACCGATCAGGCTGACGATCTCGTTTTTATGAATTTCCAGGCTGACATTTTTAACCGCGCTGATCCCGCCGAACGAAATCGAGACGCCCGAAACTTTAAGAATCTCTTCGTTCATGGTTGATTCCCTTTCGACTCGGTCAGCCGCGATTCGAACTGGGTCAGAACGTCGTCGCGGATCGGATAAGGCGCGCGCGATTTCCAGCCGAGAATCCCCTGCGGACGGAAGCGCATCATCAAAATCAGGATCAGTCCGTAAATAACGAACCGATAATCCGTCAGCGACCGCGACAGCTCCGGAAGCAGGACCAGGATGACCGAGCCGACGACCATACCCCGGATCGTCCCCATCCCGCCAAGGATCACGACGCTCAGGATCATCGTCGACATATCGAAGGTAAACGTGTTCTGGTCGATATAGCCCAGCTGGTTCGCGTAGAGCGAACCGGCGAGCGCGGATATGACCGCCGCCAGGACGAACGCCATAACCTTATAATAGGTCACGTTGATCCCCATCATGACCGCCGCGGTCTCGTCGCCCTTAATCGCGCGAAAAGCCCGCCCGGTTTTCGAATCGTAGAGAAGCCTGCTGAAAATCATGACCAGAAGCATCAGGATCAGAGAAAGATAGTACAACCCGCCATTCGCCATTGAAAACGGAATTCCGAAAAGCTCCGGACGGGGAATCCCGCGGATCCCCAGCGGCCCGTTTGTGACCGGTTCCCAGACGATAATCATCGTCCGGATAATCTCGCCGAAACCCAACGTGATAATCGAAAGGTATGTCCCGGTCAGCCGCAGCGACGGCATCCCGATCAGGATCCCGACGATCGCCGAAACGACGACGCAGAGCAGCAGGGAAGCGAAGAAATTCCAGCCGTACGCCTTCGTCAGGACTGTCGTCGTATACGCGCCGACGGCGACGAATCCTGCCTGGCCCAGCGAGACCAGCCCGACGTACCCGACGAGAATATTCAGGCCCAGCGCCAGCGTAATATAGATCATGACCTTGACAACAATATTCATGATATACGAATTCAGGCGAAACGCCGGCAAAATCAGTAAAAGCCCGATCGAGAGAAGCTGCGCCATGAAGAGGATCGAAGGTCTGCTTAAGAATCGCAGGATAGATTCAGCCGTTGTCTTGATAGAGTTCATGCTACACCTTCTTAATCGATTTCTTCCCTAAAAATCCGTTGGGACGAATAATTAAAACCAGTATCAAAATAATAAATGACATGCTGTCCCTGAATTCGGAGCCTAAAACCGAGGCGGCGAACGACTCGCTTATGCCGACGACCAGTCCGCCCAGAAGCGAACCGGGCAGGCTTCCGATCCCGCCCAGAACCGCCGCGGCGAACGCCTTCAGGCCGGCCGTGTAGCCCATATTCGGGTACGCCATGTTGTAATAACTGCTGACGAGCGAACCGGCGATCGCCGCCGAGACCCCGCCCAGAAAAAATGTAAAGGAAATAATAAAATTAACGTTAACGCCCATCAATTTCGCGGCGGTGATATTCTGTTCCGACGCGCGCATGGCCAGCCCGATTTTCGTTTTCTCAACGACCAGGAGCAGCCCGACCAGCAGCGTCAGCGAAATCAGGAACATGCCGATCTGCGAATATGTAAAACTGATTCCTCCGACGGCGACCGCGCCCGCCGGGAAAAGAGACGGGAAAGATTTCTTCTGACTGCCCAGCCGGGCAATCAGAAGATTCGTAATCACGCTCGAAACGCCGATCGTCGTAATCAGCGAGGTAATCCCCTCGGCGCTTTTCTTCCGGAGCGGCTCCAGCGCCGTTTTATCGACAATCACACCCAGAATCCCGGTAATCAGGATCCCGGTAAGAATCGAAGGAACGATCCCGAAGTTCAACGAAATCAGAAACAGAATCGAATTCGCGCCGAACGCATATACCGAGCCGTGGGAAAAGTTGACCAGACGCAATATCCCGAAAACCAGCGAATAACCGACCGCAATCAGGGCATAGGTCATCCCGATCGTAATACCGTTCATGATTTGCTGCAATAACAAGGAACGCCTCCTCTCCTCTTCCCACGCGCCCTGGCCGGGAATTACTCGCCCGAACCGCTCTCCAACAGCACAAATTCGCCGTTTTTAATCGTGACCTTCGTAAACGACTTTTCGACATCGCCGTTCGCGTCAAACTTCGTCGTTCCGGTCACGCCCTCGTAACTCATTTCCGCAATCGCGTCCCGGACGGCGGCGGAATCCTGATCGCTCCCGAGCTTTTCGACGGCGGTAAAATAAATTCCGGCGGAATCGTACGCCTGAGCCGTTAACGCGCTCGGCTCGCTCCCGAATTTCGTCTTGAAATTTTTGACGAATTCCTGAACCTTCGGATCGTCAGACTTCGAGAAGAAGATAACCGGGAAAGCGACGCCTTCGACCGCCTCGCCGCCCAGCTTGATCAGCTCTTCGCTGTAAGAATTCGAGAAACCGACGATCCGGATATCCGGGTTGATTTCCTTGTACTGACGCGCGACCGGCGCGACCAGGTTATACATTCCAACGCAGATCACGACGTCCGCCCCAGCTTCGTTCAGCTTCGTGATCGCAGGGCGATAATCGTCCGATCCCTCGATAACTTCCTCGTGCGCGACGACCTTCGCGCCGCTGTCTTCCATCTCGCCGACCAGGTCCTTGACGATCCCGGACGTGCTGACGCCCCAGTCGGTCTTAATCGAAATAATTCCGATATTCTTTTTCCCGAGGTCGTTAACCGCGATATCGAGACTCGCTTTTGCCTCGCGCATGATCACCGTATTATTCCGGAAAATAAAATCGCCGATCCCGGAATAGTCCGGATGCGACGCAGAGGGGGAAATTTCGATAATTTTGTTTTCCTGATAGATCGTAGCCGCGGCCATGCAGACGCCCGAAGCGAAATGACCGACGACGCAGTGAATATCCTTATCGCTGGCGATTTTATTCGCGACCGAAACGCCTTCTTCCGGCGAATTCTTATCGTCGAACTGCACGACGGCAATCTTATTGTTATGGATCCCGCCTTTCTCGTTCCAGCTCTCCGCCATCATGGAAACCGCGTTATAGAACCCGATCCCATATTCGGAATTATCGCCCGTCAGCGGCGCCGCGACGGCGATCTTAATTTGTCCGCCGCCCGCCGTTTCGGCGGCTGCGCCCGGATCCTCCGTCGCGGCCGGCTTTTCCGTCCCGCCGCAACCAACCAGCGCCAGCGCCATCATCATAACCAACAGCAAGCCGATAAACTTTACAACCTTTTTCATGACATCTCCTTATTTTTTGTCCATTCAATCATCCGCTAAATATGATTGATAGTATGATTTAGAATAACATCAGCAAAAACCGCTGTCAATGTTACAAATGTCATATTTATCCGCGCCGGAATTTAGAAAAAAGATGAGAATCATGGAAAAGCTGAAAATCCGGGCATGTTCTCCAGGCAGCGTTTTGTCAAGTACCTTTTTTGATTTATTGACGCTTTCATTTTGAAAATTGAGTAACAAAAAACAGCAAACCTTTGTGATTTACTGTTTCAAAAATTTTCTATTCAATTAGATAAACTGGAATTTATTTTTCTCCTGCCCTGATAAAGTTAATAAGTTTCTCAACATCATCAGAGTCATCATAATCGCCATTAATTCTTTCACGATGATAGACAATGCCTTTCTCTTCATTTCTTTCAAGACAATCAAGAAGTAAAGTCTCTCCGTATCTTTTGACAAACAATGTAAATCCGTATGGTTTGATTTTTGACAACAAGCCTTTTCTGCATTCTAATTCGCATTCATAGCAATGTACATAGTTCTTTTCAATAGAGCATTTTCTGTTTTCACATCATTCTTTATCTGGATAATCTCCAGAATTGCATCCGCTACAGTGCTCATTTTCAGTACATAGACAACATGCCAGTCCGCATCGTGCTATCCCAAGTTCTCGCTTCATTTTATTACTCCCACAAATTCTAATTTGCTCCACTTAATATTTTTAATATTATAATGTATTCTTATTAAGTTTTATAGCGCTAACTCTTGCTTCTTGACCTGTGTTAGTCCTCTGTTTTCTTGCAATAATTTCTCTATGCAGCTTCTAACATTTTCAGCTTGTTCCACTTCTTTTCGTATGTCTACGATTTGAGAATATAGGTTGTCTTTTTCTTTCTTTCAATGCCGTTACTTCCAATTTCCATTTGGATATATTTAAGGTCTTGCTCGCTCCTAAATGTTCTCTCAGATATTTTCTTGCACTTTCAAATAAAATAATCTCTGCGACATGCTCATTATAGAAAGTATCTTGTTTGTTTTGACCAGCCCCAAAAATTCGTCCACTGAGAAAGTTAGTCTTTTTCAAATTTACCTCAAAGATGCTGCATACTCGGTTGGGGTGAGATAACCCAGTGTGCTATGCGGACGGGTTTGGTTATAGTCATTTCTCCAAATTTCAATTATCTCTCTATCCTCTTCCAGATTCCTGAACAGGTTCTGGTTCAAACATTCATCTCTGAATTTTCCATTGAAGCTTTCTATGGTTGCATTCTGGATCGGTTTGCCCGGCTCAATAAAAGTCTGCACGATTTGTCTTTCATAATCCCAAATGGTCATGGCCTTGCTGGTAAATTCGGATCCATTGTCACTGAGCAGTTCTTTTGGATAGCCTCTGGAATAAACCGGCTTTATCCAAAAATCGCCCGACGGCACTTCCAGTGATTGAACCAGCCACTTCAAGAGCCAGACACTCTCTGGTGACTTCATCCAATAACGTAAACACGCTGAACTTTCTTCCCAAACTCGTCTTGTCTGAAACGAAGTCCATCGACCAGCGTTCGTTCGCTGCCATTTCCTGTGGTCGGGCAGGCATCCCTCGTTTTAGATAAACTTTATTCCGTTTTTTCCTCTCCAAACTCAAGCCTGCCTCATTGTAGAGTCGGTATACCTTCTTATGGTTCACAATGATGCCCTCCCTCTCGAGCATTACTTGAAGACGGCGATACTCAAAACGTTTCCATTTGGATGCCAGAATAACTAAGCGCTCGCTGATGCGCTCATTCTCTTTGTTTCGGATGACTTGGTGCCTTTTAGTGCTCCTGGCTATCCCGATTATGAGGCATGCCCGCCGTTCGCTAATGGAGTGCTTTTGCATGATCTGGTCTGCTTTCTCCCTTTTGGCGGCGGGCTTGATCAGTTTTTTGAGACGATCTCCTTATAGGATCTTGTTCTTCTGTAAATCGTTTTTTCATATCGTCGCTCCTGTTTCCATTTTACGCGACTAACATTTCATTTGGTACAGTTTTCGGGGAGCAGGTCACTTAAGGGTACTTCTGACTCACTCTTTTGTTAAGGTTCAGCAATTTACAGAAACAATGTTACACTACTAATCCTCGCATCACTTATTGAAATTTTGGCTGTGTTTGATTCTTTTGAAAGAAGTGAAGTTGGATAATTTTGTTATATGTTTTGCGAATATTGTTATTGTCTTTCCTTGTTCTTATGTGTATATTATAAGTACGGTACGATGTCGGTGCGAATATATTGGTTGTATGGAAAATTTTATTTATAAAACACACAAGGATTCATTATGTCGACAGAACATGTATTAAAACAATTTTCTTTAACAGATCAAGTCGCGATTGTAACCGGAGGCGGGCAAGGTTTGGGTCGGGAAATGGCATTAGCCCTTTCAGAGGTCGGAGCTAATATTGTTATTGCTGCCCGTCGTACCGAAAGCGCATTTTCTACGAAAAAAGAAATTGAATCCAATAATGTCAAATGCCGTGTGATTAAGACTGATATAAGAAACGAATCAGATGTTATATCGATGGCTAATCAAGTTATGGATGAATTTGGGCGAATCGATATTCTTGTGAACAATGCGGGAATTTGGCGAGGGGATGACGCGGAAAAGGTTACAAGCGAAGATTGGCGAGAGGTAATTGATGTAAACCTGACAGGAGCGTTTATCGTATCCCGCGAGGTTGGCAAAGTAATGTTGGAGAGAGGAAAAGGCAGCATTATTAATGTTTCCTCGATGTCAGGATTGATTGTTAATACTCCCCAGAACCAATGTGCTTACAATGCATCAAAAGGGGGCTTGATCATGTTGACAAAGTCTCTTGCGACAGAATGGGCAAAAAGAGGCGTACGCGTGAATGCAATTTGTCCCGGCTATATGCGTACTGAAATGAGCGAAGATCGATATCAACGTAAAGATCCTGCAATTGATCGTTGGTTTTCAATGACTCCGATGGGACGTTCCGGAATGGCAAATGAATTAAAAGGGATTGTTGTGTTTCTTGCTTCCGATGCGTCAAGTTTTGTTACAGGTTCAACGATGTTGATTGATGGTGGGTATACCTCATGGTAACAATGAAATTGTTAACAATTTTTTCATGAGAAATAAAAAAGGAGTGAAATCATGAATAAAAATCGTTTACTGTTTTTTACAAGCATAATCGTTCTTATTATGCTATTGGGTGTTTTCACGATCGGGTCTGCCCAAGAAGTGAAAACTGTCAAAATTGGTGTATCTGTTGCGGATCAATCAAATCCTTTCTACATTGAAATTTTAGACGGAATGGAAAGCGCGCTGAAAGATGGCGATAAATTAATCGTTATGGATGCCGCTTTCGATCTGGCTAAACAAATATCTGATATCGAAGATATGGTTCAGCAGGAAGTAGACGTTATGATGATTGATCCCGTTGATTCGAAAGGAATACAAGCTGCATTAGTTATCTGCGAGGAAGCCGGTATACCTGTTATTAGTTACAATTCTCCAGTTGAGGATACCTCAATGGTTGTTTCCAATGTCGCAACTGATAACTTCATGGCAGGTCAACTTATCGGGGAAGCACTGGGCAAGGCGTTAGATGGTAAAGGTAATGTCATCATGCTCACATACAATGTTGCTCAAGTTTGCCTTGATCGGGCGAATGGTTTTCTTGATGCCATCGAAAAGTACCCGGAGATTAAAGTCCTTGATCAGCAGGAAATCGAACCAGGTGTAGATACGGCGATGCCGGTCATGGAAAATAAACTTCAGGCATTTCCCGATATCGATGGCGTTTTCGCGCTGAATGATCCGTCTGCAATTGGCAGTGCCGCTGCTATTGACAGCGCCGGTTTATTGGATCATATAAAGATCGTTGGCGTCGATGGTTCGGAAGAGGGTAAAAAAGCTATTTGCGAAGGTAAAATGTTAGCTTCAGCGGCTCAACATCCAGTTGAAATAGGTTCAATCGCAATTGAAACAGCTTATAAAGTGTTGTCTGGCGAGAAAGTTGAACCTGATATTAAAGTTTCTTCTGAATTGGTAGACATAGGAAATTGCGATAAATAATTTTTGTTGAAGTCTTTGATCGTGTAGACAGCCTTACGTATTGGAATTTATCGTAAGGCTGTCTACAAACAGCGAATAATACATGAAATAAAGGCTTCATGGAGAAACCAATGCCCAGCGAATACTTTTTGGAAATGAGTCGTATCAGTAAAACATTCTCTGGCGTCAAAGTTTTGGATGATATTGATTTCAATATTAAACCAGGTGAAATCCGTGCCCTTGTTGGGGAAAATGGTGCAGGTAAATCTACATTAATGAAGATACTTGGCGGCATTTATCAAAGAGATAAGAATTCCGGTTCTATAAAAATTAACGGTACAGCTGTAGATATAAATTCAGCAGCAGACGCCACGAGACTTGGCATCAGTATTATTCATCAGGAAATTCACTTGGCTGATAATATGAGCGTGTACGATAACATGTTCATGGGCTCTGAATTATTGATGGCTCACGATCTGTTTTTGGATGATAATGCGATGATTCACAAAGCTCAGATTGTTATTGACGATATGGGTATGGATTTAGATGTTAGAGAAAAAGTAAAAGACCTTAGTATAGCTCGACAACAGATGGTTGAGATCAGCCGTTCTCTTTTGTCAGATGCGAAGTTGATTGTAATGGATGAACCAACGTCTTCCTTGACTGAGAACGAGATAGAACAACTTTTTTCACAAATCAGAAAGCTGAAAAGTACTGGAATAGCGATTATTTATATCTCTCATCGTATGCCAGAGATATTTAAACTTTCCGATACAATAACGGTTCTTCGCGACGGGCAATTAATCGGAACTGATTTAACTTCGAATTTGGATGAACGGTCTGTTATTTCGATGATGGTGGGTCGCGAAATCTCCGAAATTTACGGATTAAAACCAAATACTTCTTCTGATGAAATTGTTCTTTCAGTAAAGGACCTATGCAACACCAAAATCCATAACATAGAATTTGATCTTCGAAAAGGTGAAATTTTAGGCTTTGCTGGATTAATTGGCGCAGGGCGATCTGAATTGGCTCGTGCAATCTTTGGCATAGATAAATTGGATTCAGGAGAAATTTATGTGAATGGTCAAAAGGTCGAAATCCACTCTCCTGCCCAAGCGATTCAGCATAAAATCAGCTATGTTCCTGAAAATCGAAAAACCGAAGGCTTATTTTTAACTGACTCGGTATCTTTTAATATTACAATTCCTGTTCTGAATAAGATTATTCGATTTATTGGAATTAAAAAATCCGCAGAGAATTCAATCATAAATAAATTTATACATGCTTTAAATATTAAGTTGGTATCAGAAGATCAAAAAGTAATGTTTCTTTCCGGTGGGAATCAACAAAAAATTCTTGTTTCAAAATGGTTAGCAACAAATCCGGACATATTAATCCTTGACGAACCGACGCGGGGAATTGATATTGGTTCGAAAAGTGAAATCTATCATTTAATGGGTGATTTGGTTCAAAAAGGTGTTGCGATTATTTTTATTTCATCAGAGATTGAAGAAATCATAAACCTCAGCGATCGAATTCTGGTTATGAATGGCGGGAAAATTTTCGGCGAATTGGACAATCCGAAGGAAGCAAGGGCTTCCCAAGAAAAAATCATGTGGTTTGCATCCGGAGGGAGAGATATCGATGGAAATATCTGAACGTAAAAAAGTTGTCTTAAAAAATAACCCGATATCCAAGTTTATTCGTAATAATATCGGGACACTTCTGGGTCTTATGATTCTATGTGTTTTGCTTTCGTTTTCTTCCGATTATTTTTTGACCGGTAAAAATCTTTTGACTGTTTTGCGCCAGATTTGCATTAATGCTCTTTTAGCGTTCGGAATGACTTTTGTTCTGATTATCGGCGGAATTGATTTAACAGTTGGTTCTATTGTCGGAATGAGCGGTGTGGCAGTCGTTATGCTAATTGAGTATGGTATTCCAATAGTATTGGCTGTTATTATTGCGTTGATTTTAGGCGGATGTGTAGGGATAATAAATGGAGTAATTATCGCATATGCGAAAATGCCTGCCTTTATTGTAACACTATCAATGAGCGGTGTAATCCGAGGTATCGCCTACATTATTACGGATGGTCGCTCTGTTGCCTCAAGCAGCTCGGTTTTCACGAAAATAGGGAACAGTTATTTTTGGAAAATCCCGATTCCTATTTACATTGTTTTCTTCGTGATTATTCTCATTTCTATTGTCCTCTATAAAACGCGCTTTGGAAGAAGAATGTATGCGGTCGGCGGGAATCAAATTGCTGCAAAGTATACCGGTATTGAGATCAAAAGTTTAATGGTGAAAGTTTATGTTATATCTGGCATGTTAGCATCGCTTGCCGGAATAATTCTTGCTTCCCGCATGTATTCAGGCCAACCAACCGCCGGACAAAATTATGAATCAGACGCAATTGCTGCGGCGGTCTTGGGCGGGACAAGTTTTACCGGTGGCATCGGTACGATTGGCGGTACGCTAATCGGTGCGTTGGTTATTGGTGTGTTAGGAAATGGGCTTAATTTGTTGCATATATCCTCCTATGTTCAAATGGTCATTAAAGGAATTGTGATCATTCTTGCGGTTGGTATCGACTTTTTCAGAAACAGAAATAACGATAAATAAATCATTGGCGCTGAATCAACTGTTTATGCTATTATGAGAGTGTAAAAAAGAGCGAAGCAGTTTTGAAGGCAATATAATATTGAAATGACTGCAAATGGAAATACAACGTGGAAACCTTATAGTAAAGGCTTAGTAGTTTATGGCTAATTATGTTCTTCGAAATGATAATTTAATGGAGAATAGGGTTTTTGGTGATTACTCGTTCCCTTTAGAAGTATTTTATAATACGCTTTCGAAGATGGTTCACGGTTTCGTAGATCCCCATTGGCATCAGGAGTTGGAATTAACGATTGTTCAAAATGGAGAAATGGAATATCAGGTTAATGATAAGATTTTCTCTTTAAAGCAGGGAAAAGGTGTTTTTTCTAATTCAAAATGTATCCATACCGCTCGTCCGTACCCTGATCGAGACTGTATTTTTTATTCAATCGTGTTTAATCCGATATTGATCATGAGCCATGAGAACAGTTCATTGAATCATTATATCGATGAGGTGGTAGATTCCGCTAATGTTCAATATGTGGAGTTCGACTCGGAAAATGAGTGGCAGCGTGAGATATTAAATCTGTCGGATGAGATTAGTTTGTTATTTCTTGAAAGAAAACAAGGATATGATTTTCGTATAAAAGGAAAGCTCTTTGAGTTATGGTATTATTTGTACGAAGGTGTTCAACCGCTTTTGAAAGAAAACGATTTGCCCGGAACTAAGAATATTCAAATGATTAAACATATGTTGGCTTTTATTCAAGACAATTTTACGGAGAAACTCACGTTGGGCGCCATCGCTGAATCGGCAAATATTAGTAAAAGTGAGTGCTGTAGGTTATTTAAGGCGATTATGAAAGAGTCGCCATTTACTTATTTGAATAATTATCGAATTCAAAAAAGTATCCCTCTTTTGCTCTCTAATACTTTTTCTATTTCTCAAATTGCGCAAATGGTCGGTTTTACTCACGCAAGTTATTATGCGGAAGTATTTCGGCGCACAACGAATTTTTCCCCATCTGGTTACAAAAAAGTGATGGTTGCAAATCAAGTTTAGGAAAGTAAACTCTTATTCCGGTTGAATTACCTTATAAATTAATATCCTCAAGGTCTCATTGTTATCTGACTGTGAATATCGATTTCTTTAAACATTGATAGTTTTTCTGACCTGTTCCCCGAAAACTGTACCAAATGAAATGTTAGTCGCGTAAAATGGGAACAGGAGCGACGATATGAAAAAACGATTTACAGAAGAACAAGATCCTATAAGGAGATCGTCTCAAAAAACTGATCAAGCCCGCCGCCAAAAGGGAGAAAGCAGACCAGATCATGCAAAAGCACTCCATTAGCGAACGGCGGGCATGCCTCATAATCGGGATAGCCAGGAGCACTAAAAGGCACCAAGTCATCCGAAACAAAGAGAATGAGCGCATCAGCGAGCGCTTAGTTATTCTGGCATCCAAATGGAAACGTTTTGAGTATCGCCGTCTTCAAGTAATGCTCGAGAGGGAGGGCATCATTGTGAACCATAAGAAGGTATACCGACTCTACAATGAGGCAGGCTTGAGTTTGGAGAGGAAAAAACGGAATAAAGTTTATCTAAAACGAGGGATGCCTGCCCGACCACAGGAAATGGCAGCGAACGAACGCTGGTCGATGGACTTCGTTTCAGACAAGACGAGTTTGGGAAGAAAGTTCAGCGTGTTTACGTTATTGGATGAAGTCACCAGAGAGTGTCTGGCTCTTGAAGTGGCTGGTTCAATCACTGGAAGTGCCGTCGGGCGATTTTTGGATAAAGCCGGTTTATTCCAGAGGCTATCCAAAAGAACTGCTCAGTGACAATGGATCCGAATTTACCAGCAAGGCCATGACCATTTGGGATTATGAAAGACAAATCGTGCAGACTTTTATTGAGCCGGGCAAACCGATCCAGAATGCAACCATAGAAAGCTTCAATGGAAAATTCAGAGATGAATGTTTGAACCAGAACCTGTTCAGGAATCTGGAAGAGGATAGAGAGATAATTGAAATTTGGAGAAATGACTATAACCAAACCCGTCCGCATAGCACACTGGGTTATCTCACCCCAACCGAGTATGCAGCATCTTTGAGGTAAATTTGAAAAAGACTAACTTTCTCAGTGGACGAATTTTTGGGGCTGGTCAATACCTTTCTTCTCCATTTGACTTGCCGATACGCCTAAGTGAATGGTCGGCATTTGTTCTATACATTGCCTTTGATAGAAACGGTGATCTACTTTTCCCTGTATGCTATTTTCTTCAAGATATTTGTTTGTGATGTCTGCCCTCGCTTTTCGCCATTGTTCTGCTTTGTCTTGTTCGTTCCAGTCCACTGCATTGATTTTTCTTGTTTTGAAATTGCCATTTTTGAGCTTGACCTTTTCCCCGTTTTCATTATAGCTTCTTATTTAATTGTTCACTATAAATAGATATGAATTTTAATGCTTATGCTCGTTTCCCGTTTTTTTAAAAAGCATTCCATAAAAATACAAAAACGAATACACACACCCATGCATTACCTGTAAATTCTTTTACCATAAGCATTCCGTATATAATAATCAAGATGGTGACCATCTCAATTATTCCTTCGAATGTGACTCCGATAGCTCCATGAATTAGAATGCACATAATAGCACAAAAAATCGCACCCCAATTGATCCATTTGTAATTTGCGGGATAGCGTCTGTTTATCTTTTCGCTTATTACCACATAATTAAAGCCCTCAAAGAACCCCCACACAGTTGCTGTAATTAGCATACCGATTACATTGATAGGGAAACCGCTTGCGAGAATTTCTTTTGTCGTCAAAACGCTCTGAAACGGTAAATAGCTGTTGCTCTGCCCCAAAGTAAAAGAAAATACTATATTTGGAACAAAGCACAGAACACAAAACAGGGTAGACAAAAATATTCTCTTAGTCTTTAGCCCATAGGAAAAAAAATGCTCTTTCCTTAAAATGCAAACAATTGTAATTCCAAATCCTGCAAGTCCATACTGAAATAGTGCAACTAACAAAACACGAAATAAAATAGGCAATTCTTCGTTTTTTATGGTTTCATAAATTTCTTTTTGAAATACAATAAATATAACTAAACTTACGAATGAAACAGTCATAATAATCCAAAGGTCTATATCAAGTTTTTTCTGCTTTTCATTTAGTTTTATTTTAGGCATTCCATGATCTCCTATTATATAAACAATCTTGCATTAAGTACAAATATTTCTCTCTAAATGCCCGATAATATTATACAACTTTTAAGGCATTTTTTCCACTGTCAGATTTTCTACTTACTTCAAGTCTTTCATAGAAACAGATTGGAAAAGAACAGAAATGGCGGATACAAAATCGGTATTCTTTGGAATATTCTCTATGGTAAGCTCGTGATTCTTCTTTCTTTGCTTCTTCGATTTCTTTCCTCGTCTGTCTGCTCTCTGACAAGACTGCTTTTTACCAATGCTTCAAATTCTTCTTTACTCTCTAATGAAAACTTTGCTATTTTTCGTAAAACCTCTGTGAGATTTTCCATAACATCATCGACATCAATACGGTGGGAAGAGTTGCATTTAGGGTGCTTTGTTCCAGTTATAGCGGTTTTCTTCATTGAGCGGTCTGCTTTTCGCTGTTCCTCTGCCTTGCTGTTTTAGATAAGCTGATATCCCTTGTATACCACTCTGACATGATATTTGATGAAGGGGGCAAATTCCAATGTGTTTTGGTCTTTGCTGCCTATACCGTTATTGATGGCGATAAAGCGTACATTGTTTCTTAGGAATATCTCCATCGCGTTTCCTGCTTGGAGATAATCTCGTCCCCGCCTTGTCATATCTTTCATAATGACAATGCCGATTTTCCCACTTTCTACATCGCTTATCATCTGTGTATAGGCGGAGCGGTCAAAGAACCTACCGCTTTCGTCATCATCGATATAGCGGCGAATATTCATCAGCTTATGCTGTCTTGCATATCGTTCTAAAAATGCCCTTTGATTTACAATGCGGTTGCTTTCGCCGCCGTCCCTGTCCTCGTCACCAACTGAAAGGCGGGAGTATAGCGCTGTGATTTTATTTGTATATTCTATCATAGCGTTATTTCCTTTTTTGTGTCTATATATCATTCCTATTTAGTTAATATTATGCAACCCAGGCCCCCACGCCTGCCGCATGCAAAAAACCGACGCCCGGATTTGGGCGTCGGTTCGTGGAAATCCCGCTCATGAACCAACCGTTCTGAAAACTGGGAAAGGGATGCTGATTTATCTTTGTCTATCCGCGATAAGCCTCGCGCAGCATCCGAATCTCATCGGCGTACCCGGAAATCTTTTCATGCGGCGTTTCCAGGTAAAACGGCAGCCCGCGCAGCGCCGGATGATTAATAAAGCGGACGAGCGCTTCCAGCCCGATCGTCCCAGCCCCGATCGGCGCGTGCCGGTCGAGATGCGAATTAAACGGCTTCATACTGTCGTTTAAATGCAGCGTTTTCAGGCGCTCCAGCCCGATCGCCTTATCGAACGCCGTCAGGACGCCGTCCAGATCCTGAACGATATCGTATCCGGCGGAATAAATATGGCAGGTATCCATGCACACGCCCAGCAGGTCCGGACGGTCGACACGATCGATAATCTCGCGGATCTCTTCAAACGTCCGCCCGATCTCGCTCCCCTTCCCTGACATCGTTTCCAGCAGCACCATTGTCCGCAACTCCGGATCGAGAACCTGATTCAAATGCGCGACGATCAGCTCGATCCCCGCCTCCGCGCCCTGCCCGACATGGCTTCCCGGATGAAAATTATAATAATTTCCCGGAAGCGATTCCAATATCCGCAGGTCATCCTTCATGACCATCAGCGCAAATTCACGAATCCGTTCCTCCGCCGCGGCAGGGTTCAGCGTATAGGGCGCGTGCGCCAGAATCGGCGCAAAATCGTTCGCCTTCATCAGCTCGATCAGCGCCTCCATATCGCCCGCCGCCGGCGTCTTCGCGGCGCCGCCGCGCGGATTTCGGGTAAAAAACTGGAAACAATTCGCGTCAATCGAAAGCGCCTCCCGCCCCATATGAGCGTAGCCTTTCGAGACCGACAAATGACACCCGATTTTCATTCTACTCATCTTCGTCCTCGTTCTCCGCGGCAGCCGCAACGGCTCGGTTCTTTCCTTTTCTCCCGCTCTGCTGCGCCGGCTGAGGCGTGGGCGGCGTATCCTCGTAGGTAATCTGATCTCTGGTAAACTGGCGCCGACCGACTTCCGGAATTTCGACCAGGACCGACAGCGTCATCGGGAACACCTCGACGACCTTCCCCTCGCCCTGCGGCGTCATCACCTTCTTCTTTTTCTTCGGGAGGAGCTTCCGATTCTCAACATAAATATCGTTTTCGTACTCCATGCAGCAGCGCAGACGCCCGCACATTCCGGTAATCTCCGTCGGGGTCAGCGAAATTCCCTGCGCCTTCGCCATGCGGATCGAGATACTGCTGAACTCGACCAGATGCGCCTTGCAGCAGCACTCCGGCTTTCCGCAGGAGCCGATCCCGCCGATCGCTTTCGCCAGATCGCGCGGGCCCAACTGCTTGATTTCAACGTTTCCAATCGAAAATTCGCTTTGAATCTCGGAACGGAGCGACTTCAAATCGACCCGCTCGTCTGTCGCCGTCGCGTACGTCAACAACAGATAAGAACGGTCGAAATTGATATCGGCGCCGATAAACTTGACTTCGAGAAACTTCTCGCGCTTCGCCCATTCCTTGCAGAATTCCAGGACGTTTCCGGACGTCATCTTAATCGATTCGTTCAGCGCAAGTTCAGCCGCGTTCGCCCGCCGGAGGACCGGTTTGAGCGGCTCCTGCCCATCGGGCCGGTAATCCTGGATCAGCTTAACCACCTGCCCGACCTGTTTCCCGCGGTTCGTCTCGACTAAAACGAAATCCCAGGGTTCAATCCCCGGTATTGACGATGCGTCGAAGGAATAAACGCGGCTGCCTTTTGAAAAACGGACCCCAACCGCCTGCGGTACGTTTGTCTTCATATACCCTCTGTTCCCGTCCGGCGAACCGGAACGTTAAATGTTGTAAGTTATCTGCGCTGCGCTAGCGCAAACAAGCCGATCGTCAGCCCCAGAATAAACAACACGATCACGATCAGCCCCATCGGGACCGTCCCGTTATCCGTCCCGGCAGTCGCGCCGACGAACGTCGGGATAACCAGCGGGGGGGGCTGCGTAAACGTCGCTAAACGCGTCGGTTCGAGCGTCACGATAAACCGCGCCGCCAGCGTCGGGTCGATCGTATTCGTGACCCGCGGCGTCGGTGTCCCCGGGACCTCGACGACCGGAAGCTCGCCGAAATAATCGACATACAACCGGTAAACCCAGGCGTAACCGCCCGGACCGCCCGGATACTCAATCAACAGCCAGTTTCCGCCCTCCGTCCGTCCGATCGCCGTCGCCTCCTGCCCGATGACCATCGTTCCAACGCGGTCGTACTCCGTTCCCGGACCGCCGCGGAGATTGATCTGCGGATTGGCTGGATCGTTCCGAACGGTGACGACGATCCCGCGATCCGTCCCGGTCACCGTCGGGATATGCACTGTTGGAATCTGCGCGCCGGCGTCCGCCGCGCTCAGCGGCGATAAAATCAGGATCAACGTCAATAAAAAAAACCACCGCGCGACTCGCGGCCGGAATTCGCGAAAATGAACCGTACGCAAGAAATTCATAGCCCTATTTTACTATACTTCGCGGGCTGACCCTGCGGCGGATATGCGCCGACGCGTATCATCCTGTTAATCTTATCAAAAAAGTCGGGGATTTTTCGGATAATTCGCTATGAAATCGCGGCGCGCAGAACGTCCCTCAGGTCAGTCCACGCTCCGGTCTCGCGTCAGACTCGATTAAAATTATCCAAAACGCAATTCAAATCGCGGCCCTCCGCGATCTACAAGGAGCGAAAACAACAATGAATTACGAATCAATCCATAAAATTCCTGGATTTAAAATCGGGCACGCCGAAGATACCGCGACGCTGACCGGCTGCACGGTGATCCTCTGCGATGAGAAGACCTGCGGCGGCGTCGATCAGCGCGGCGGCGCGCCGGGGACCCGCGAAACCGACCTGCTTCGCCCCATGCATTTAGTCGAGCACGTCAACGCGGTCCTGCTTTCCGGCGGGTCCGCGTTCGGGTTGGACGCGGCGGCCGGGGTCATGCGCTACTGCGAAGATCAGGGCATGGGGTATCCGGTCGGCCCGACGCGCGTCCCGATCGTCCCCGGGGCGGTCCTGATGGACCTGACCGTCGGCGATCATCGCGTCCGCCCCGACGCGGCGATGGGGTACGCCGCCTGTCAGGCGGCCAACGACGACGAACCGAAACAGGGAAACGTCGGCGCGGGAACCGGCGCGACCGTCGGGAAAATCCTCGGCATGGGACAATGCATGAAAGGCGGAATTGGCCATGCCGCGCTCGACCTCGGCGGCGGCCTTTGGATCGGCGCGATCATCGCCGTGAACGCGCTCGGAGACGTCGTCGATCCTGACAGCGGGAAAATTCTCGCCGGCGCGCGGACGATTTCGAAAGGGCCAATCCGGATCGGCGAGCCCGGATATTTCGCCGACACGCTGTCTATCATGCGCTCAACGCTGGGCCAGCGGGCGCTGGCGATGTCCGCTAAGACCAATACCGTCATCGGCGCCATCCTGACCAATGCCAGACTGACCAGGAACGAAGCGAATAAACTGGCGCAATGCGCGCAAAACGGGCTGGCGCTGACGATCCGACCCGCTCATACCATGTTCGACGGGGACACGATCTTCGCGCTCGCCTCCCGGAAAAAAGCCGGGAATATTCATACGCTCGCCGCGCATGCGCCGCTCGTCGTCGCCCGCGCCGTCGTTAACGCGGTGCGTTTCGCCGAACCTGTTGGAAATATCCCCGCGATCGCGTCGAAATAAGCCGCAGGAACCTCCGTACACAGCTGAAAGAACCCGGATGATCCGGAAATACCGGACCGTCCGGGTTCTTTTTCCGCGGAATCTTTTCCACGGAGCTGAATGGATCGGATATAATAAACGGTTACGTGCGGGATTTGTGCGCTTTTTTAAATCTTAACTTCCGAAGAAACGCGATTTCAACCTTCACATGAAAAACTCGTTCAAGTTCATAGTTGAAAAACGCAAAAAAGTTTTGTAATATAGATATTGTAATCTCCAAGCGGGCGGAGGAAAAGGTTAAGCATGGAAAATGACATTATTGACGTCGAACTGGATGACGATTCCTACAGCGCGGTAAATCGTCTTCTCGAAATCGCGCGGAAAAAGACATTCGCGACGATTGACGACATTCTTCAAGTCTTCCCCGAAGCGGAACAGAACGTCGACCAGCTCGAAGAAGCGTTTTCAGCGCTCCAGAACGTCGGTATCCCCTACATCGAAGATCCCACCGAAGAAGACGAAGTCAGCGCCGACGAGCTGGATTTACTGGCGGACGATTTAGAGATCGCGCCGAACCTCTATCAGGACGACCTCGCCAATATTGATACGGACGATACGATCGGCCTTTATCTGAAAGAAGTCAGCCGTGTCCCGCTTCTCAGCGCCGACGAAGAAGTCGACCTGGCTCAGCGGATCGAACGCGGACGGATCGCACGCGAAGAACTCGCGCATATCAGCGTCACCGATCATCGCCGCAGCGAACTTCGCCGCAGCATCGAGGACAGCTGGGACGCGCGCGGACATCTCATTACCGCCAACTCGCGTCTCGTAATCAGCGTCGCGAAAAAATACATGGGGCGCGGCGTACCCTTCCTGGACCTCATTCAGGAAGGGAATATCGGACTCATCCGCGCGACGAAAAAATTCGATTATCGCCGCGGTCATAAATTCAGCACCTATGCGACATGGTGGATCCGCCAGGCCGTTACCCGCGCAATCGCCGATCAGGGCCGGACGATCCGCGTCCCCGTGCATATGGGCGACCAGATTAATAAGCTCCTCCGCGTTCAGCACCAACTGACGCAGAAGCTCGGCCGCGATCCGTCGATCGAAGAAATCGCCGAAACGCTCGACGTCCCAACGAAAAAAGTCGAAAACATGATTCAGGTTGCGCGCCGGCCGTTATCGCTTGAAACGCCGACTGACGAAGAAGAAGATTCCGTTCTGGGCGATTTTATCGAGGACGAAGAAGCGCCGGCTCCCGCCGAAACCGCGACGTATAACCTCCTCAAGGAACATCTCGAATCCGTCCTGAAAGATCTTCCCCCGCGCGAAGTCCGGATCCTCCAGCTCCGCTACGGACTCCTCGACGGGCAAGCGTACACGCTCGAAGAAGTCGGGCGGAAAATGGGGGTGACGCGCGAACGCGTTCGCCAGATCGAAGCGCAGGCCTTAACCCGCCTTCGGCATCCGCAGATCCGGAAAATCCTCCGCGACTATCTGGGCGACTGATCTGACGCAAATCAGGGGCGGACGTCGCCTGATAACGACGACCTCCGCCTGAAACGGGTTCCCCTGCGTCGCGGATTATGCCCTATAATTAGACGGGCAATTCAGCATCACCGCAACAAAGGGCGAACCACGTGGAAAAGAAAACGCTTTCGGAATATTTTCAGCTCATCGATAAGTTCATCGACAACAATCATTTCGAACCCGCGTATCATCACGCAGCTTATCTCCTGACCCAGTTCCCGAAGTCCGTCGCGCTCTATCAGCAGCTCGGCAGAATCCTGCTCGAATTGAAGCGGTTCGACGACGCCGCGAATATTTACCTGCGGCGCGCCGCGATTCTCCCTGACGATTGGCTGAATTTCTTTACGCTGGGAATTATTTTTATCGGGAATGATCGCCCGGAGACCGCCGCCCGCTACGCAGCCTACGCTTTTGCGCTCGAACCAAAAATCCCCGACGTCCGCGCGCTGAACCGACGATTGAAATCGTATCTCAGCGCGGCGTTCATCGAAGAGCTGAAAATATTCAACGCCGGCCGATCGAAATTGCCCGACGCCGGAACCCGAAAAAGGGAAAAAACTTTCGCCCCGATTCGAGACAGCGGGTTAAAACTGCTCGCGGACTATTTCCGGTCGCGTCGCGAATCGGACCGTTTCGACGATCTTCAGAGCGCGAACGAAAACGTGTTGCGGAAGCTCCCTTACTGTAAAAAGACGCTGAGAACGCTATTGGATACCTACGCGAAATATAATGATCTGACCCGGTTTCAGCGCTGCGCCGACCGGCTCAGCGAACTCGATCCGGAGCTGGTTTATCTTCCCGGAGAAAACGGCACGTTCATTATTGAAGAAAAAACAGTTCGGGTGAGCTATTTTGAATGGACCGGGTTCCCAAATATCCGCGGCCGTTCTATCTGGCAGCAGGCGCAATCGCGCTACCTTGCGATCGAACCAGACCGCGTCGCTGCGTGTCTCGACCTGGTCGAAGTCCCGGTCGACTTCGTCGTCAGGCCTTCGCAGCCACCCGCTCTGCCCGAAGCCGAAAATCGCCGTCTCTTTCAGCAGGACAGCTGGAAAAGCCTCGGATCCACCTCGGTCGAGGACGATCTCTTTTTTCAGCAGGATTATTTCGAAACCCAGTCCGCCCGCCTGTCGACGCCCGAAGCGGTCCGCCGACGGGACGGGCAAACGCAGAACGCAACGAGCGCCCCAAGCGAAGCGAACCCGGGAAAAATCCTCGAAGACGCGTACGATTTTCTCGAAAAAGTTGTCACCGAAGGCTTCACGTCCGAAGAATTAAACCCAATCGAATCGATCTTCGGCGACGCAGCGTTCGCGGAGGCGCGCAACAAACACAGCAAAGAAACGGGAAGCCCAACGGCGCAGGGCGCAGCGGAAGAAATTCGCGCGGAACCGTCGCCATGCGAGCCGCCGGGAACGCCGGACACGGTCAAAAATAGCGGCGGAACCGAAGACCAAACGCCGCGCAAAACTGATACCGAAGCGATATGCGAAATTGAGGCCGTCGCAAAATCCGAGCCCGAGAGCGCGGCTAAAGACCAGACGGACGGACCCAATTCCGCGGTTGGCGGGAAACCGGAAAGAACGCCCGACGGCGCCAGCGAAGCGACCGAAGACGGGCGGAACCCTGCGCGGGATGCCTGGAACGCGTTCGTTCAGGGCCGGCGCGAAGAAGCGATCGAAAAATATCGCGCGCTGATCGAGAGCGGAACGGAAACCGATAAAATCCGCGCCGACCTGCGGACGTTGAGTATAATTTTCCCTGAAATTGACGCTTTATCCGAGCTGGCCGGCCGGCTCGAAGCGCCGCTATAAAGATCCGAATAAGGAGAAATGATCCCATGGAAAAAACATTTGTCTGCATTAAACCCGACGGCGTCCAGCGCGCCCTGATCGGCGAAGTCATCAAACGGTTCGAAAACCGGGGGCTCGTTCTCGTCGCCGCGAAGTTCCTTTCCGTGCCGCGCGAACTTGCAGAGAAACATTACGCGGAACACGTCGGGAAACCATTCTACAACGGCCTCGTCAACTATATCACCTCCGCGCCTGTTTTCGCGATGGTCTGGGAAGGCGAAGACGCGATCAAGGCCGTCCGCCAGACAGTCGGATCGACCAGGCCAACGGAAGCCGCCCCCGGAACGATCCGACATGATTTCGCGGCGAAAACTGACCGCAACCTGATCCACGCTTCAGACTCGCCAGAATCCGCCGAACGCGAAATCAATACCTGGTTCAATCCGGAAGAAATTGTCGAGTGGCAGCAGATCTCCTACCCCTGGGTCTTCGGCCGCAACTCCTAAAGCGGAAGATGGATCCCGCCGCTCGCGCCCCGGTCGCTGCGGGCGGCGTAGATCGTATTGGCCGGAACTTCGGTTACCGCCGGCGTCACGATCGGCAGGATCAGCAGCTGCGCAATCGCCTGATTCTTTTCTATTCGCAGCGCTGCGTTCGTCGGGTTGGCAATTTTAATCCGGATTTCGCCCTGATACCCTGCGTCGACAACGCCGGCGCCTAATAAATAATTGCTCCGGCTTTTCAGGAGGATCAGGCCGACCCAGCCCTTTTCCAGATCAAAGCAAACGCCCGTTCCGACGACAGCGAACGTCCCCGGCTCGATAACGGCCTCTTCCACGGCGTATAAATCCAGTCCGGCGTCGTCCGCGTGCCGCCGCGTCGGAAGGGCCGCGTCTGGGCGCAGCCTCGCAAACCTGATTTCGTTCATACAGATCACGCACCTCACTTTTCATATCCTCTTCGCTTTGTTATGCAAGTTTGCGTCCAGACGCTGCGCCGGGGCCAACCTTGGTCGCAGTTACTTTGACAGTTCACGAGGCGCAAGGCCATCATCGAAAAATCAGCGCAGATTCTGTGCATTCATAAAAACATGGTAAAATCGGTATCGTGTTGCGCCTATAGTGAAGTGGATATCACGTTACCCTCCGGAGGTAAAAGCCTGAGTTCGAGTCTCAGTAGGCGTGCTTGATGATCAAATGGGGGAGTGCTGGAACAGGCAGACAGGCATGACTTAGGATCATGTGCCGTAAGGCGTGAGGGTTCGACCCCCTCCTTCCCTACAGCGTCCGCCGGCAGCACTCCCTTTTTGATAAAACAAACGGATCAAGAACACGACGACAAGGAAAATTTAAATCGGATGAAAATTGAATCGAAATCCACCGAAAATCACGAAGCAACTTTCGAAGTCTCGGTCACGGCTGAAGAGTTTCAACCGTATAAACAGCAGGCTGCCCGGAAAATGGCCGCGCAGGCGAAAATTCCCGGCTTCAGGCCCGGGAAAGCGCCGTACGATATTGTCCAGCGCCTGTACGGCGGCGAAGCAATCGCGCAGGAAGCGCTTGACCTCTATCTCGAAAAAGAATACAGCCGGCTGATCGACGAAGCTGAAATCGAACCCGGCGGAATGGGGAATTTAACCAAAGTAGACGCGTTCGATCCGCCCGTCTTCACGGTCCGGATTCCGCTCGCGCCGACGGTCGATCTCGGCGAGTACCGCGAAATTCGTGAAGACTTTGAAGAAGCGGCCGTCGCCGACGACGAAGTTCAGGAGATGATCGAGAAGCTCAGGGACCAGAACGCGACGACCGAGCCGACCGACTCCGCCGCCGAAAACGGCGACCATGTCAGCGTCATGATCAAAGGGGACTATAAGGAAATCGATCCAGATACCGGAAAAACCGACTTCATAGCGGAAACGCCGCAGGATTTCGTCATTGGGCAGGACGCTGAAAACGGCGGCTGGCCGATCGCAGGTTTCACGAAAAATCTCCTCGGCGTCAAAGCCGGAGACGTCGTCACAACGGAGCATACCTATTCCGAAAAAGACGCGCCGGTCGAAAGTCTCGCCGGCCGGGAAGTCATTTTTACGACAACGGTCCAAAGCGTCAAGCGTTCCGTTAAGCCGGAAGTCGACGCTGAATTCATTAAAAATTTCGGCGAATACGAAACCGTCGAAGCGTTTACCGACTTCGTCAGGGAACAGATTCTGCATACCAAGCAGGCCGAATCGCAGAACGCGTATATCGAGAAATTAACCGATAAGCTCGTCGAAGGCGCAAAAATCGAATATGCGCCGGCGACGCTCGAAGCCGAGGCGCAGTCGATGCTGGACAACTTAAAAAAACGATTAGCGCATGACGGAATCGACTTCGAACTCTACTGTAAGCTTTCCAAGAGCGACCCGGAAACCTTCGTCGAAGAAAAACTCCAGCCCGACGCCGAGCGCCAGCTGAAACGCCGCCTCACGATTCAGGAATTCGCCCGAACCGAAAAAATCAAGCTCGATTTCGAAAAGTTCAAAACCCTCCTGGGGCAGGTCCAGAGCGAAGCAGCGGCCGAATACGCGCGAATTAAGCCTAAAAAAGAAAAGGATGCTTTCCTGAACGGACTGACCGACGTAGCGATGAACCAGGCGTTTTCCGACGCGATTTTCGACCGCCTGATCGCGATCGGGAAAGGCGAGAATCCGGAAATCGAACCTGCCGCCCCCGCCGCGGAAAGCGTCGTCGAAGGCTCGGCGGCACCGTCCGTCTCCGTCGATTCGAACGAGGTTCTCGACGCGAGCGCGGAGATTTAACCCGTTGAATGAAGTCCAGAGCGGGCGTCGAAAATTTCCGGCGCCCGTTTTTATTCACCCCTTCCATCAGACGCCGACGTGCCGGCCGTTCGCAGAGCTGGAAAAATTCTAACGCGATTCTATGAAAAATCCGCGCCGCTCCGTGATAAGATAAAACAGCGTTGTTAATTGACAGCGCCGGACTGACCGACGAATGACTAATTAAAGAAGGGTATGACTTATGATAAAACCGACAAATACGATCGTCCCAATGGTCGTTGAGGGCGGCGCATACGGCGAACGCTCCTATGATATTTATTCGCTCCTGCTGAAAGAGCGGATTATTTTCCTGGGAACCGCGATCGACGCGCAGGTCGCCAACCTGATCATCGCGCAGCTTTTATACCTGAGCCGCGAGGATTCCGAACGCGATATTCAATTCTATATCAACTCCCCTGGCGGCGTCGTGTACGCCGGTCTGGCGATTTACGACACGATGCAGATGATCCCCAATCGGATCAATACCGTCGCCTGCGGCGTGACCGCGTCCTTCGGGACCGTCCTCCTGACCGCCGGATCGAAGGGGCATCGTTTCGCGCTTCCAAACGCCACGATTCATATGCATCAGCCGCTCGGCGGCGCCGAAGGGCAAGCCTCCGACATTGAGATCCAGGCGAAAGAAATCCTGCGGCTGAAGACCGATCTGACCGCGATCATGTCCAGGCATACCGGGCAGACAACGGAAACGATCCTGCATGATACCGACCGCGACCGCTATTTCACCGCGGAACAGGCGGTTGAATACGGCCTGATCGATAAGGTACTGACGTCGAATAAATCTTAAGCGGGAAAAGCTCCCGGACCCGATCCGTGGATGAACCGAAACGTCCGAAAAGCGCCTGTCAGGGCGCTTTTCATTTCTAAAACCACCCCCGCTCCATAATAAACCGTGGAATCGGCGGAGTCTCCGGCGAAGAACGGTATAATATTCAAGTTAACTGCTTCAAGCGTTTCGAAAGGACACCCGCCGCATGGCACTTCAGGCATCGAAAATCAAAGCCCTGTTTCTCGATTTAGACGGCGTCGTCTGGCATGGCGCCAGCCCGATCGGCGATCTCGCCGCGACTTTTCGAAAAATCTATGCGTTGAACCTCCTTCCGCTCGTCGGGACGAATAACGCAACGCAGACGCCCGAAGCTTACTGCGAAAAGTTTGCATCTTTCGGCGTGGAGATGAAGCCCGAATATATTTTCAGCCCGGCGATCGGAAGCGCCGAACGCTTCCGCGAAGAATTTCCTTCCAACGTCCGGATCCATGTTCTGGGCTCGGACGCCCTCCGCGATTATTTACGCGGCGCCGGATTCGCGGTTGTCGACGAGAACGCCGACGTCGTCCTCGCCAGCCTCGATAAACGGCTCACCTACGATAAACTCGCCGCCGCGCAGCGGGAAGTCCTCAACGGAGCAAAATTCTACGCGACCAACCTCGATAACGTCCTGCTGACCGAAGCGGGGATCCGCCCGGGCGGGGGCGCCGTCGTCGCCGCGCTGTCGAGCTGCACCGGCGTCGCGCCGATCGTCATCGGGAAGCCCGAACCCTATATGATTCAAATAGCTATGCGCAAGTTTGGATTAATCGCGGAGGAAATCCTCGTCATCGGCGACCGCTACGATACCGATATTCTCGGCGGACTGAACGCCGGCTGCGCGTCCGTTCTGGTCTTGAGCGGCGTCGACAATCCGCAAACGATCGCGAAATATGATCGCGCGCCGGATTGGATCTGCGCAGATTTAGGCGCCGCAATCGACCGCCTCGGAATCGAAAAAGGCGAATCCGCCTGAAAAGCGCGTTTTATTATAGTAAGGAATGACCTGATGACGAAACTGTTCTTCGACGAAACTTTCGCCGGCTTCGCGCGAAACCTGACCGACTGGGGCGAACCTTCGTTCCGCGCCCGACAGATCTGGGCGGGCGTTTACCGGAACCTGATCTTCGATCCGAACGCAATCTCGAACCTTCCAAAAGGGCTTCGCGAAAAAATCGCCGCCGAGTATTCGTTCGAACCGCTGTCGACCGTTCGCAGGGTCGTTTCTTCATCCGGGCTGACCGAAAAATACCTTTTCGCGCTGAGCGATAAGGCGAAAATCGAGGCGGTCCTGATGCGCTACCGCAATCGGAATACGATCTGTATCTCGACGCAGTCCGGCTGCGCGATGAATTGCGCGTTCTGCGCAACCGGGCAGATGGGCCTGACGCGGAACCTGACCGCCGGCGAAATCGCCGGACAGGTTCTTTATTTCGCCGGACGCCTCAAGCGCGAAGAGAAGCAGTTGACCAACGTCGTCGTCATGGGGATGGGCGAGCCGTTCCATAATTACGAAAACGTCATGCGGGCCATGGACCTGATTAACGATCCGGACGGATTCCGCTTTGGCGAACGCCGCGTTACGATTTCGACCGTCGGGATTATCCCCATGATCGAAAAATTTACCAAAGCCAGGCGTCAGATTAACCTCGCGATCTCGCTCCACGCGCCGACGAACTTTCTCCGCGATCAGATTATCCCGGCCAATAAGAAATACCCGGTCCATGACCTCGTCGAAGCGGCGCGCCGGTACGCCGATTTTACGAAACGCCGCGTCAGTTTCGAATACGCGATGATCGACGGGTTCAACGATTCAATCGAACAGGCCGCCCAGCTCGCAAAGCTGCTGCGCGGGACGCTCTGTCATGTTAACCTGATTTCGCTCAACCCGACGCGAAAGTACGCCCGATCCGGATCCGGACGGGCGACGATTAACGACTTCCAAGCCGCGCTTGAAAAAGCCGGGATTCCCTGTACGATCCGGCTGTCGCGCGGCGTTGATATCGGAGCCGGATGCGGCCAGCTTTTAGCGGAATACAAAGAGAAATAATCCTATACGAAAAAGAATTCGGAGAGAAAACAATGCCTGATTTATTCGGAAACTGGTTTAAAGGGTTGGACAAAACCCGCCGGGCCGCGTTCTCGCAATTAGCAACGATCCTCGGAACGAACGAAATCGACGACGTCCTCTGGGAGGACCTCGAAGCGATCCTGATTCAAGCCGATCTCGGCGTCGAAACCTCGGAACGCATCCTGAATCACCTGCGACAGACTGTCCTTGACGAAAAAATTTACCGCGCGCGCGATTTAGTCAGATACCTGAAAGCCGACCTGATCGAGCTCCTCGACGAAGGAACCGACCCGCTCGCCGAAGTCAGGACCCGGAAACCGTACGTCATCCTGATGGTCGGCGTAAACGGGTCAGGGAAAACGACGTCAACCGCCAAGCTGGCGAAAAAATACAGCGACGCCGGGAAACGGGTCATGATCGCCGCGGGGGATACCTTCCGCGCCGCCGCGATCGACCAGCTCCAGATTTGGGGCGACCGACTGAACATTCCGGTCATCGCCGGGCGGGAAGGCGGAGACGCCGCCGCCGTGGCGTTCGACGCGGTTCAGTCCGCGCTCGCGCGCAATATCGATATCCTGATTATCGATACCGCCGGCCGGCTCCAATCGCGCTATAACCTGATGGAGGAGCTGAAAAAGGTGCATCGCGTCATCGGCAAAGCGCTCGACGGCGCGCCGCATGCCGTCTGGATCGTGCTGGACGCGACAACCGGGCAAAACGCGCTGACGCAGGCGCAGGCGTTCCAAAACACGGTCAGCGTCAACGGCGTCATCCTGGCCAAGCTCGACTCCTCCGCCAAAGGCGGAATGGCCTTCGCGGTGACGCAGTCGTTAAAACTGCCGATCCTGTACGCCGGGCTTGGCGAACGGGCGGAAGACCTCGTCCGATTCGATCGAGAAAAGTTCGTCGACGGAATCGTCGGCGAGTAAAAACGGGGGAAACGACGCGAATGCAGGAATATTTAGTCCGAATGACGGCCGCCCGTCAGAAAATCGACGAATTGGCGAAAAAAATCGACCTTCCCAGGCTTCAGGACGAACGCCTCCTGCTTGAAAAAGAAGCGGAGGCGCCGAATCTCTGGAACGACCGCGAAAAGGCGCAATCGCTCCTGAAACGACTCAACGACATCCGCAGCGAAATCGACGAATGGGAATCGCTGATCAAGCGCGCCCGCGATACGGTCGAGCTGCTCGAGATGGACGATGAATCGCTTCTCGGAGAATTAGAACCGGAGATCGGGGCGATCGAAGCCGCTGCCCGCGAAAAAGAGATTTCCGTCCTTTTCTCCGGAAAATACGACCGCGGGAACGCGATTTTAGCGATCCATGCCGGCGCGGGCGGAACCGAAGCGCATGACTGGGCAGCCATGCTGCAGCGCATGTACTTACGCTGGGCGGAAAATCACCGGTTCACGACCGAAATCGTCGACTTTACGCCAGGCGAAGAAGCCGGAACGAAAACGATTACGATCTCCGTTGCCGGTCGGTTTGCTTATGGATTCCTGAAATCCGAAAAAGGGACCCACCGCCTCGTTCGCCTCTCGCCGTTCGACGCGGCACACCGGCGCCATACGTCGTTCGCCATGGTCGAGATCCTTCCCGAAGCGTCGGCCGACGACTCGATCGAAATTCCTCCCGAGGACGTCCGGATCGACGTTTTTAAATCCTCCGGCGCGGGCGGCCAGAACGTTCAGAAGAACTCAACCGCCGTACGCCTGCTCCACCTGCCCACCGGAATTATCGTCACCTGCCAAAACGAGCGGTCACAGACGCAGAACCGGGAAACCGCGATGAAAGTCCTTCGTTCCCGGCTCCTCGATATCCGCGCGCAGGAGCAGAATCAGGAAATAGAAGAGCTCCGCGGCGAATACGTTAAAGCGGAATGGGGATCGCAGATCCGTTCCTACGTCCTCCATCCCTATCAGCTCGTCAAGGACAACCGGACCGACTTTGAAACCGGGAATACGCAGGCGGTCCTCGACGGCGACCTCGACGCATTCATGGAAGCGTACCTGAAACGGTTCGCGAAACCGTCATAAGATTTCACGAACCGTTTTATAAAAATCGTTAAAACGTATAATAAAGAGACGACAAATCGCGTTGCCATTACAGATGAGGAATCGCATTATGAAGAAACTCTGGTCAGAATTTTATGAATTTATTGCCAAAGGCAATGTCATCGGATTAGCCGTCGGTTTGATGATGGGCGCGGCCTTCAACAGCATCATCACCTCGATGATCGACGATATCCTGATGCCGATTATCAGCGTTATCACCTCGGGCATCTCGTTCAATCAGTGGTTCATCGCGCTGAACGGGCAGTCGTACGAAACCCTCGCGCTTGCGCAGGAAGCCGGCGCGCCGATCATGACGGTCGGGAACTTTATCGCCGCGGTTATTAACTTCCTGATCGTCGCTATCGTCCTCTTCCTGCTGATGAAGGGCATGACCAGCGCGATGAACGCGGCGAAGAAGAAGGAAGAAGCGGCCGTCGAAGAACCCGCCGAACCGTCCGACGACGTCAAGCTGCTGACCGAAATCCGCGACCTGCTGGCGAAGAAATAGGAAATTGCCAGTATCGGGAAAACTCCTGACAACCAATATATTCACATCCGCCAAATAATCGGCGCCAAGGGATCCCCGAAGCGGGGACCGCTCTTGAACGCCGATTTTCTTTATCCGGACGATCCACTCTTACGGACGGTTCATTCTGGATCGGCTGCCGTTCCTCTCTACGTTTTACCGGCCGAAGCCGCCGCCGAAATCCCCAAAAATTCCCATGATAAAATAAAAAACGGACGGGATCCGCTTCTTCTTCCGGATCCAGGGAAAAGGCCGACCGTTGAGAAAAAGTGGGAATGGAGAAAGATCACCGAATTCAAAAACGAAAATCAAACTGGAGGGAATATGCGGATCATTCTCGGAACAGCTTCAATCGTGATCAACAGCGTTTCTTTATTCACGAGAAAGAAATATCAATTCAGGAAAGAGAGAATGCAAATCCCCAATCGTGATATTTCCAAACCATCCGGTTCGATCGACACTGCGTATGAAGACTGAATCCGCCAATACAGCTCAATCCGTTTCATCTGACCCGTCCGGCTCGCTCCCTTGGCTCGGCGCGTTCGCAGCGACGATCGCCATGATTCATGGGATTTTTATCGGACGGATCGGTTTTTTCTGGGACGATTGGATGATCCTGCTTGTCCGGGAAAAGCTGACCCCCGCGGCGTATTTTCCCTATTACGCGGTCGACCGCCCGACCTCCGCCTGGGTCAACGCGCTTTTTTATGGGTTGCCCCGGGATAACCCGTCCCTTTGGCGGCTGACGAGCTGCGCGCTGACGTTCGCAATCGCTGCGCTCCTCTTCAGGCTTCTGAACAGTCTCTGGCGCGAGCGGAGGACCGCCAACGGCGTCGCAGTCCTCATTTTCCTCGCCGCGCCGCTCTTTTCCCAGACGTATATCACGATTACCTACACGCAGCACCACCTGCAATATATCCTGTTCCTGCTCTCGCTCCTCGCGACGCTCCGCGCCGGCTCGGCGCAGTGGCAAGCCGCGAAAAGCGGATGGACGGCCGCCGCGCTGGCGCTGATGACGGTCGGGCTGACGGTCACGGAGTTTTTCGCGTTCGCAGAGCTGGTACGGTTTCCGATCCTGCTGATCCTCGCCATGCGTCGAAACGAGGAAAAGCCCGCTCTGAAATCGCTTCCGTCCGCGCTGAAAAGCTTCCTGCCGTATGGGCTCGTGTGGGCGGGTTTTGTCCTCTACAGGATGAACTTTGCCCGTTGGTTCCCTATTCTTGAAGCCGACTCGCCGGAGCTGATCCGGCTTTTCCGGGACGATCCGGCCGACGCGATCCGGGCGGCTTTCGAGCTGCTCTTTACGACGCTTGCCGTTCCCTTTTTCAACTTTCCCGGGAAGATGCTGACGCTGGATCTCGTCCGTTTTTTTGAGAAAACGCGCCTCCTGCTGGCTGCGATCGCGGCGGGGGGCGGGTTCGCCCTGTTCCGTTTCCTGCGCGCCCACGAGGAGGAAGACAAGCCGGAAGCGAAGCGAAAAATCGAAACCGAGCGGATGATCTTCGCGGGATGCCTTCTCCTGACGGGCGTCGCGCCATTCGTACTGATCCTGAGCAGCGTATTCAAGCCAGACGACCCTTATCATATCGACCGGACGTACTACGTTGCCGCGCCCGCCGTCGCGATCATCTTTGAGTCCGCGGTCCGCGCGTTGGTCGAAAAGCCGCGGATGCGCGCCGTCCTCTTCGCCGCGGTTTTCGCGCTCTGCGCGTATCAGCATGAGCTGATCAACGACGAGGCAAGGCTCCTGACGCTTCGGCAGCAATCCTTCTACCGCCAGATCAAAACGCGCCTTCCCGCGCTCGAAAATCAGACCGCGCTGGTCGATACGAACGTCGTCTTCCCCGAACAGGGCGCCGCTTTCACCGCGTCTGCAATCAATATCCTTTACCCCAACCCCTTCACGATCGACGAAGAGATTCCGATCTGGGTCTACGCGGTCGGCGACAGGAGCTACGCGGACCACCCCGGGTTCCATACCCGGAAACGGATCTTCCGGTTCAACGCGCCGAAAGAAAACGCGATCCTGATCGATTATGATAACCCGTTCGCCAACTGCGTCTGGGTCTTCAACGCAGACGACGCCGACCATCCGCATATCAGCGAAATTCAACGCAGCTGGATCGAGCATACCGCGTTGAACCGTGTCCAGTCCGCGGCGCCGGGCAATCCGGGAACGATCGACGAAAAGTATTTCGGGAAAGAGGACCCCGACGCATGGTGCGGTTATTATCAACGCGCGGCGTACGCGCGTCAGGCCGGCGACCTCCGCGCGCTCGCGGAAATAACGAACGCGGCGCTGAGCGCCGGATACCGCCCGGGCCATCGCTCCGCGAATTCGCCGTATGAATGGATCCCGTTTATTGAAAGCCTCTACGAACAGGGAGAAACTGCGTTAGCCGACGAGCTTCGGCGGGAAGCGCTCGCGGTCGACCCGGCTTACCGTGCGTCGTTCGACGCCCGTTTCCCGCCTCGAAAAGACGGAGGAAATAAAATAACACAATAATCTTAAACCGTACTATAATAGGATAGCGTTTAGATTCGTTTAAGTTAGCTGACAGGCAATCATCATCCTGAAGAAAGCGTGACGCATGCCGACAGAATTGAATTTCAAATCAAATCGTACAAGACACAGCTCAATCCTGAGCTCGTGTTTAATTTATTTTGGAGGAAAACTGATGAAACGTAGTATTTTGCTCTTCTGCCTTCTGGCACTTATCGCGATCGTTCTTCCGGTCTCCGCTCAGAGCGGGACCCTGAATGTCCTCTGCACGCCGCAGGAAGTCTGGTGCGAAGGAATGGCGGCGGCGTTCGAAGCGAAGTATCCGGAAATTGACGTCGAATGGCTGCGAATGTCGTCCGGCGAAGCGCTCGCGAAAGTCATGAGCGAGAACGGCGCGCCGACGTACGATATCTGGTGGGGAGGCCCGATGGACAGCTTCGTCGCCGCGTCAGCCGCCGACCTTCTCGAGGTTTACGATTCTCCGAACTATGAGAATATCCTCGAAGATCAGAAAGACCTTTTTATTTCCCCGAAGAAAGATTACGTCGGGATTTACGTCGGTTCGCTTTCGTTCAACACGAATACCGAATTCCTCGCGGAATATGACGGGCTTGAAGCGCCGAAATCCTACGAAGACCTGCTGAAACCGGAATTCAAGGGACAGATCGTCATGGCGCACCCGTCGACGTCAGGGACGGCGTACACGTTCGTCTCGACCGTGCTGCAGATCATGGGCGAAGAAGCCGGCTGGGAATACCTGAAGAAATTCAACGATCAGGTTGCAATGTACACGAAATCCGGCGCCGGCGGCGGAAAATTCGTCGCCAATAACGAATTCGGCATGGTCATCATGTTCTCGCATGACGCCGTCAAGGAAATCGACGACAACGGCGCTCCGCTCGTTATCACCTTCCCGGAAGAAGGAACCGGATTCGAAATCGGTTCGCAGGCGATCCTCAAAGGCGCGAAGAATCTCGAAAACGCCAAACTCTGGTTCGACTGGGCGATCAGCGCCGAAGCGCAGCAGCTCGGCCCGGAATATCAGGCCTATCAGGCGCCGACGGTCAAAGGCGTCGAGCTTTCGCATCCGGAGCTCCTCGAAGTCAAGCTGATCGATTACGATTTCGAATGGTCCGGGGAACATCGGCAGGAATTCCAGGATAAGTTCGCGAACGAAATCCAGAACGCCGAAGCCGACGAAGAAGGCCTGATCAAGAAATAAAGCTCTATATATATAACCAATCTGATTCATACTGCACCCAAAAAGCGCAGTATGAATCTTCATCTCGCTCAACTCTATTCTATATCCCCGGAGGGTCATATGGATTCATCCGCCGGCTCGTTCGAATCCAAGCCAAAACTCAATAAGTTTCAGCAAAAACTCGAAGAATTCCGTCTTATCGGACAAGATCCGGTCATGATGATCGCGCTGATTTTTTCCGCAATCTTTGTCCTGGTTTTCGTCTTCCTTCCGATCTTCCGAACGATCGGCCGCGGCTTTTATACGGACGCGGGTCAATTCGACCTGACCAACTTTGCGCGTTACCTCGAAGGGACCCCGCTCGCCGGAATCAACGCGTATTTCCAGAAGATCGGGCTGATTCTCGGCGAGACGACGAATTACGGACGAACGTACCGGTCGACGCTTTTCGATACGCTCCTCATGGGGCTCCTGACCGCGACCGCGGGAACCGTCGTCGGCTTTATTTTCGCCTACGCGACCGTTCGCTGCAACATTCCTGGAAAGAAAATCGTTCACCTGTTAGCGCTGGTTCCAACGGTGTCGCCGCCGTTCGCGGTCGCGATCGCCATGATCCAGCTTTTCGGCCGCAGCGGGCTGATCACCAAGCAGCTCCTCGGAATAAAAGTTACTCCCGGAATGAACGATATTTATGGGCTGGACGGCCTGGTCATCGTTCAGACGCTGACGTTCTTCTCGGTCGCATACCTGATGCTGCGGTCGATGATGGAGCGGCTCGATTCGTCGATGGAGGAAGCGGCGGAAACGCTCGGCGCCTCCCGGTTCTACATCTTCCGAACGGTAACGCTTCCGCTCCTGACGCCCGGAATCGCCGCCTCGTTCATGCTCCTGTTCGTTGAATCGTTAGCCGACCTCGGCAACCCGCAATTTATTTCCGGACAGAAAACGGTTCTCTCGTCCCAGATCTACATGGCGATCATCGGCGAATTCAATTATCAGAAGGCATCCGCGCTTTCGCTTGTCCTGTTGATTCCGACGCTGATCGTATATATCTTCCAGCGGTATTATCTTACGAAAAAATCGTATGTTTCCGTAACCGGGAAACCGACGGTCGGACGCGTTTACGAAAAAAGTCCGGTCATTCGACGGATTTTCGCGGTTTTCGTCTATCTCGTCTGCTTTTTTATTCTCCTCGTCTACGTTACCGTCATCGCCAGCTCATTCGTTAAGAATTGGGGCGTTAATTACACGCCGTCGCTGAATAACTGGTCGATGATGTTCGCGCGCGGACTCGAAGCGATTTTAGATACGACGTTCCTGAGTCTCTACGCAACCCCGATCGCGGCGCTGTTGGGAATGATCATCGCGTATCTCGTCGTGCGGAAAAAGTTCGTCGGCAAAGATATTCTCGATTTCGGTTCAAATATCGGCGGCGCCGTCCCCGGAACGATCGTCGGCATGGGCTTTATCCTGATTTTCAACTTCCAAACCGTCTGGGTCCTTTGGGTCCTGCTGCTGATTGCGTCCTGGTTCTATCTTAGCTGCGTATCAAAATCGCCGCGGGAACGGCTTTTGATCCTGATCCCGGGAGTTGTCGTCGGGCTCTTCGCCGGGAGTCTTTCGAACGGCGGCGTTCTTTGGGGAACGGGAGGTCTTTTCGGCCCGAATTTTGCGAAGCTGACCGGAATAGCTCCGGACGCCGCGGCGCCGTTCGGGATCGGGCTGCCGGCGTTCTATTACATGATCGGCGCGGTCTACCTGATCACGGCGCTGATCCTGCGCGCCGACCCAGGCGCGAAATCGATCGCAAAAATCTCTTTCTGGGTCGGGCTGTACGTCTGCGCGAATCAGTGGATCCTCTACCTGACGAAGCCGCTCCGAATCTACGGGAAAACGCATTCAATCAAATGGCTGCGGACGCTGCTGGCGTCGCTCGCCGATTATCTTGAAGTCCCGTTTTCGCTTCCGCCCTTTTTCCTGGGCGTATGCCTGTTCTTTATCTCCGCGCTGATTATCTATACGTATCGCGGGAAGATGGCGACGGTCCTCAAAGCGGCGCTGATGATCGCGTCGGTCGCGATGCTGTTCGCGGGGGATCAGCTGAAAATGAACGGGACGGCGTATATTATTATCTTCGCGTTCCTCGTCCGGTCGCTTCCCGCCTCCGTCCGTTCCGGCGTCGCCTCGCTTCAGCAAATCGATCACTCAATCGAGGAAGCTTCGACGATCATGGGCGGCGACAGCCAGTACACGTTCCGAAAAGTTACGCTGCCGCTGATTCTTCCGGCGTTCATGACCGGGCTGATTTTCAGCTTCACGCGTCATATGACTTCGCTTTCGGCGATCATCTTCCTCGTCAGCTCCAAATGGCAGATTGTCACCGCGTCGATCATGAGCGGCTGGGAACAGGACGGGATCAGCTTTGCCGCGACGTATTCCTCCGTCATTATTTTCATCGTTCTGATCTTTATCGGCGTCATGGGCCTCGTGACGCGAAAGGTCCTGAAAATTGACTCGAATATCGATATTAACGCCGGAATTTAGTCCAGGAGAATGCAAATGTATTTAGAAATTGATGATGTTTCAAAAATCTTTCCGGCCCGAGGCGGCGGGAAAGAGGTCGTCGCCGTCAATCATGTCAGCCTGAACATTGAAAAAGGCGAATTCGTGACGATGCTGGGGCCGTCCGGCTGCGGAAAAACGACGATGCTGCGGATCGTCGCCGGCTTTGAGTTTCCAACGTCCGGAAATATTATCCTTGACGGAAGGAATTTGAATCAGGTCCCGACGCACAAGCGCGATATGTCGATGGTTTTCCAAAGCTACGCGATCTTTCCGCATCTCAACGTACATGATAATATCGCCTATGGGCTCAACGTTCAAAAGGTCCCGGCGGAAGCTCAGAAAAAACGGGTCCGGCGCGTTCTGGAAATGGTTCATCTCGAAGGCTACGAAAACCGCGCGCCGAACCAGCTCTCCGGCGGACAGCAGCAGCGCGTCGCGCTGGCCCGCGCCCTGATCATGGAGCCGAAGGTGCTGCTGATGGACGAGCCGCTGTCCAATCTGGATACAAAACTGCGGGAAGCAATGCGGTTTGAAATCCGTGAGCTCCAGCGAAACCTGGGCTTCACCTGCCTGTACGTTACCCATGATCAGCTTGAAGCGATGGTATTATCCGATAAGGCGCTGATTATGAACGCCGGCAGTATCGAGCAGTACGGATCGCCGCGGGAAATTTACCGCTACCCGAAAACGCGCTTCGTCGCAGACTTTATCGGACGCGCAAACTTCCTTCCCGGGAAAATCGCCGGTCATGACGGCGACACGGTCCACGCACGCATGGGCGAACTGACGATCGCGATTTCGGACCCGGTTTATCGCGATCTCGCCGTAGGCGAAGACGTCGACGTCGTGCTGCGCCCTGAGATTATCAAGGTGGACCGCAACGAGGGAAGCGCCGGCGCGGTCGTACTGCAGTCCGCATATCTGGGCGAATCGGTCGAATATATCCTCGAATACCTGGGGCAGAGGATTTCCGCGAAAGAAACCGATCCAACCCGGCTGACCGTGATCCCCGCCGGGACGGAAGTCCGGATCTCGTTCCCGGAAAGCTGTGTGCATCTGATTCGAAGAAAGGACTGAAAGCGGAAGCGTTCGGATCGGCGCAGCCTCTAAGGGATTAACGGTAAAATACCCGTATGACAACGCACGCGTTAGAAGGCGCCGTATTCGGAAATCCCAGGAGGCTTCTTTTCCTTCTCCTTTTCGCGCTCGCCGCCTTCCCCGTCAGCGCAGCGGCGCGGCAGACAAACACCGTCTCGGCATGGGACCTGATCGGGCTGATCAACGGGCAGCGCGGCGGATACGGATTAAGCCCGCTGGCGACCGATCAGGCCCTGATGAACTGCGCGCAGAGCACGGCGCAAACGATGGCGGATTATCGGATGAGCTGGCATATCGGCGACGTTTCCGGACGCGTCGCCCAATTCGGATACAACAACGGCGGCCGCGCCTACGCGACCGAGAATTTCGCGACCGGCCCGTCCACCCTCGACCAGATCGCCGCGGTCTGGAGCGACGCGACCCACCAGATCGCGTCCTCCGGCGGGAAATACTGCCATATCGGCGCGGGCGTCGCCGAAGCGAACGGCGTCACCTACTACGTTATCCAGGCCGCATACCCGGCGACGGGAACCGGATGCGGCTACTCTGGATCCGGATCGGCTTCCGGCGGAAGCCCGGGCGCAGGATCCGGCGGAACCGGCGCTGGCGGCACGGGAACGCTCCCGGTATTCGACATGTCGCAGATCATCGCCAGTATCAAAATCGCGGAGCCAGACGCCGACGGAAATACGTACCATGTCGTTCAGAACGGCCAGAGCCTCTGGAGCATTGCGTCGGCGTACGGCGTAAAAATCGAAGACGTCGCCGCGTGGAACAATATCAAAGATCCGGCCGCTATTGCGCTGAATCAGAAGCTGTTGATCCCCAGCGCAGAGATGATCGCTAATCGAACGCTGCCGACGACCCCGGCGGTCGTTCTGCCGACGATGAGCGCGGATGGAAAATTCCGGCATGAAATCTCCGCCGGAGAAACGCTCTGGTCGATCGCGGAATCCTGGAGCGCCGATTTCGCCGAATTGAAACGAATCAATGGCCTGACCGACGAGACCGCGTTAGGGATCGGGTGGAAACTGTTCATCCCCGTCACGCCGACGGCAACTTCCGAGCCGACGCTGACCGCGCTTCCGACGCTCGTTCCAACAATGACCGCGACCGCCGATCCGCTCGCCAGTACCGAAACCGCGGCTGAATTCATTCGGGCTGGAACCGCCGCGCCGACCTTGAAGCCAACGCCCGAACCGTCGCACCTGCCGAAAGCGTCGATGCGCACCTTCATGATCTTAGGGATCGTCGCGTCGATCGTCGTCGGCGCTGGAATTATTTCTTACGCGCTAACGAAACAGCGTTAGCCGCCAGGAGAACGGTCGAACGGGAGGAAACATGACAGCAAAGCGTCGTCCGGATCATCAGCAGGCAGCCGTTTTCAGCTCCGCTCGCCGTCTCAGCCGGGTCGTTTTTACTCTGGTCCTCCTGTTCTTCATGAAGTTCAGCGCGACCGTCTTCGCGCGGCAGGCGACGCCGACGCTTTCGATTCCGACGCTGACGATAACCCCGACGCAGCTCTACATCGTCACGAAAGATGACCTGATCCGCTGGGTCAACGAATCCCGTTCCAAACTCGGTTACCGTGGGCTGAAAGCCGACCCGTACCTGATGATCAGCGCTCAGGACTCGGCGCAGATCATGGCCGATCAGGCCATCGGCCATCTCGGCGGTCTCAAGGACCGGATTCCGCTTTACGGTTACAACAACGGAATGGAAGTCTTCGCGACCGAAAACTACATGACCGGCCCGTTGCCGCTGGAATCGATCCTCGCTAACTGGACCGACTGGGAACATCAGCGCATCATCGAGAACCCGCTGTACTGCCATATTGGCGTCGGGATCGCGGAAGGCGCGGACGGAACGGTCTACTATGTCGTTCAGGCTGCGTACCCCGCTTTTCAGAACAGCTGTGCCTATGCGAAGCCGCCGGCCGGCTCCACACCGCTTCCCGGGATCACGGCGGTTCCAGGCGGCGTCAGCGCTCCGATCGTCAGCGTCTCACAATACATCGCCGCGGTCCGGATCGCTACCCCGAACGCCGAAGGGCAAACGATCCACGTCGTAAAAAACGGCCAGAGCCTCTGGAGCATCGCGGCTGCCTACGGTGTCAATTTTGACGACCTGGTCCGCTGGAACCATCTCACCGAATCATCCAAACTAGATCTGGATCAGAAGCTTCTCATTCCTGATCCGGCGACCGTCAGGGATCAGGCGATCCCGACCGCGATTCCGACGATCCTGCCGACGATGTTTCCCGACGGGAAATTTCGCCACGTTATTCAGCCCGGCGAGACGCTCTGGTCGATCGCCGATCTCTGGAAGGTCGATCTGGAATCGCTGAAACTGGTGAACGGGCTGACGGACGACGTCTCGCTGGGCGTCGGATGGCGACTGTTCATCCCGGTTACGCCGACGGCGACTCCGCTTCCGACGCTGACCGCAACGGCAGACCAGCCGGCAACGATCAGCGCCATAATCGAAACCGCGGCCGCGCTGACGCTGACCCCCGCGACCGCGTCGTCGATTCCCGAGACGCCGCATGATTCGAGCAAAGGAAGCCAAACCGTCCGCATCTTCGTTATGATCGGCCTTGGCCTGGCGCTCCTCGCCTGCGGCGCGCTGGTCGGGTACAGCCTTAAGCGCAGGTAAAATTCATCCGGCCCTGCGCGAATCGTTCTAATGATGATAATTCTTTAACCTTGACAGAAACGCAGTTTTCAATCATAATATTTTTGTATACATAAATATTTGTTCCAGCCTGGAGCAGGCTCCAGCTTTCGGTCCGAATAAGAACGATTCAATCATAACCTTTCGTTTTTACGGCGTTTGATTCAAAACCGGGCGCGCTATCGTATCGGCGCAGCAAAAACTCATCATCCAGGCAGGCAAGGCGGTACTTTGGACACAAAATCAGCAGATCATCACCTGAACGGTTATATCGTCCGCGTCGCCGGCGTCGTCGTCGACGTCGAATTTCCGACCGGCCGGATACCCGGAATTCATACAGCGCTGACCGTCGAACGGAACAACGCCGAACCGCTTACGCTCGAAATCCAGGAGCACGTCGGGAAAACGACGGTCCGGACAATCGCGATGAGCGCAACCGCGGGACTGAGCCGCGGCATGACCGTTATTAATACCGGCCGGCCGATTCGCGTTCCCGTCGGACGGAAAACGCTGGGGCGCATGTTCAACGTATTGGGGAACCCGATCGACGGAGAGCTGGCGCCAGTTTTCGAAGAGAAACGTCCGATTCACGCGCCTTCGCTCCCAATCGCGCATCAGGTCGTGTCCCGCGATATCGTCGTCACCGGGATAAAAACGCTCGACCTGCTGACGCCGTACCCGCGCGGAGGGAAGATCGGCCTTTTCGGCGGTGCGGGCGTTGGGAAATCGGTCCTCATGATCGAGCTGATGCGCAATACGATCCGGCAGCATAAAGGGATCGTCCTTTTCGCCGGCGTCGGCGAACGCAGCCGGGAAGGAAACGACCTGTGGCTGGAGTTGAACCAGCAGGGCCTGATGGATTCGACGATCCTGACCTTTGGCCAGATGAACGAGCCGCCGGGGGCGCGCCTTCGGATCCCGTACACGGCGCTGACGATGGCCGAGTATTTCCGCGATCAGGAAAACCGTCCCGTCCTCGTTTTTATCGATAATATCTACCGTTTTATCCAGGCCGGAATGGAAGTCTCCGCGCTGCTGGGACGACTTCCCAGCGAAATGGGGTATCAGGCGACGCTCGACTCTGAAATCGGTTCGCTCCAGGAACGGATCGCTTCAACGTCGAGCGGATCGCTGACCTCGATCCAGGCGGTTTACATCCCGGCGGACGATCTGACCGATCCGTCGGTCGCCTCCACATTCTCGCACCTGGACGCGACGACGGTCTTATCCCGGCGGTTGGCGAGCGCCGGCGTTTATCCCTCGATCGACCCGCTCCAATCGACCTCGATCCTGCTGAATCCGTATATCGTCGGCGAACGGCACTATCGAATCGCGGAAAACGTCAAAGCGACGCTCGCCCGTTATCAGGAGCTTCAGGACCTGATCGCGATTTTAGGCGTCGACGAGCTTTCGGAAGAGGACCGGAACGTCGTCGCCCGCTCCCGCCGTCTCCAGCGATTCATGACGCAGCCGTTTTTTTCCGCCGAAATCTATTCCGGGAAGTCGGGACGCATGGTCCCGTTGTCGGAGACGCTCCGCGGATTCGAGGAAATCCTCGAAGGGCGGTATGATGCCCTCCCGGAACAGGCTTTTTACATGGTCGGGACGATCGACGAAGCCGTCGAAAAAGCCGAAGCGCTGGAAATCGCGGCAAAGGAGGGAAACGGATCGTGAGCGAGGGATTGCGCCTGATCGTGTATTCGGTCGACGGATCGAATACGCAGGAAACGGATATCGAGTCGCTCAACGTCCGATTAATCGACGGATCGCTGATCGGGATTCGTCCGGGACACGACCGTTTAATCGCGATGACCGACGGGAGCGAACTCTTTTTTCAGCGAAACGGCGAAACGATCGAGCTTGACGCAGAAGCCGGGCTGCTGGCGGTCGAGAAAAACGTCGTGAAAATTTTTACGACGATGTAATCGGGAGCGGAGAATGACGAACGAAACGTTCAGGTACCGAAAGCGGAGAAAACCCGAATCAGTCGAGAAAACGAAACGCCGCGTTTCGACGAAAATTACCGGGCATGAATTTCGCGCGGTTTCGTTAGGCTGGGATATCGCCCTCCCGATCTTCGCCGGGCCGCTCTTCGGCGTCTGGCTCGATCATAAACTCGGCTATGAGGGCGTGTTCGTGCTGATCCTGTTAGGAGTCGGCATATTCCTGGCGGTTGTGCAGGTCTGCCGCGCGATTCATCGAGAATCGGTTTGGACAAGAGAGGAAGAGAGGGAAAATCGAGAATGAGCGGCTGGGCTGTCTGGGGACTGTACGCGGCGCTTTGGGTTCTTGCAGGCGCCGTCGTCGGCTATTTCTTTATCATCATCATCGAGCTGTCGACGCGCCTGAACGACGGACGGAAGTTTTCATGGGCGGCGATGACTGGCGGATGGCTGGTGCGGACGATCGGGATCGGCGTTCTGCTGTTTTTCGCAGTGCGCCAGGACGCCGTATACGCGATTCTTTTCGTCGCCGCGTTTACGATCGTGAACAGCGTCCAGGTAGCCAGAATGCGCCGGTTGGCCGACAGAATGGATCGGGCAAAACGGGAAGCGGCGCCGATTTCGGAAATGGAGAACGATGGAAGTAACGCATAAGATCGTCTTTTCGGTTTTCGGTATCGGGATCCGCGATACGGTCGTCATGACCTGGATTATGATGGCGCTGATTTCAGCGCTGGTCCTGATCCTGCGCCGCCGAATGCCGGCGATGATCGACTGGATTTTCAAGATGATCAACGGGATGGTCGGTGGAATCCTCGAAGGCGACGAGATTTCGTCTTATTTGCCGCTGCTTGGGAGCCTGTTTATTTTTATTCTCTGCGCGAATTTATTATCCGTGATTCCCGGCCTGACGTCGCCGACCGCGGACGTCAACACGACGTTCGCATTAGCGCTCGTCGTCTTCTTCGCGGTTCATTTTTACGGGATCCGGCGAAAGGGACTCTGGGTTTACCTGAAGACCTTTGCGAATCCGCCGCTCCTGTTTCCGCTGGAGCTCCTGAGCCATTTTTCCCGGACGCTGGCGCTGACGCTCCGTCTTTTCGGGAATATCCTGAGCGGGGACATGATCGTCGCGATCACGTTTTCGCTGGTCCCGCTGATCGTTCCGATTCCAATGATCGCGCTGAGCATGATGTCCGGCGTGATTCAGGCGTTTATCCTGACGACGCTGGCCTCATTGTATATTTCATCCGCGATTGAAATCGAAAAGGATGAGGAAAAAATAAAAAATATAGAGCTCGAAGAGAAGACCGGAAAGGAAAAAATTCATGTTTGAAATTTTAAATGCAGGACAAATCGCTTCACTTGTGTCGATTATCGCGGTCGCGTTCGTTATGGTCGGGGGGACGGTCGCGCCTACGATCATGGAGGGAAAGATCGCGGTCAAGGCGATCGAAGGGATCTCGCGTCAGCCGGACGCGGCGGGAACGATCCGAATGAGCATGATTATCGGAATGGCGCTGACGGAAACGACGAATATTTATTCGTTGCTGATCGCGCTGATCCTGATTTTCGCGAACCCGTTGCTGGGCCGATTCTTCGTCGGAGGATAACGCATGCTTGAATTTGACGGCGTGACGATCCTGCTGGAAATCATCAATTTCTTAATTATCGCCGCAGCGTTGAATTTCCTGCTCTTTAAACCGGTCGTAAAACGCGCCGAGGCGCAGCGGATCGAACGGGAACGGCTTGAAGCCGAATTAAAACGAGACCGGGAGGAAGCGGCGGAAAAGCTGGCGGCGATTAACGAACGGATCGCGAATTTCGAAACCGAACTGGAAGCGATTGCGGACGAAATGTATAATCGCGGGAAACAGGTCCAGGAGGACCTGCTGGAAAGCGTCCGCGCCCATGCCGAAACGGTTATCCACGAAGAAGCGATCAAAGCCCGCTACGACGTCATGATCGACCGGAAGGAAAACCAGGTCGAAATCGTCGACACGGTCATCTCCATAACCAGCAGCACGCTCCGGAAAGTCCTCCCAGCGAATACGCAGAGCGAATTGATCGGACGGTTGGTCAAACAGGTCTGGGACCTGGGGAAATCGGATATCAACCAGGTTTACGCCATCCGCGATTCGATCAAAGAGGAAGAACCGATTATCCGGATCGAAACGGCGGAAGAAATGTCGATCGAAGATAAGGGGAGCCTGGTCCGGACGTTCAGCGCGCTGGCGGATAAGGACGTCGTTCTGGAAATGGGGCTCGATCCATCGCTGATCGCCGGGATCAAGGTTCGGATCGGCGATATCATTTTAGAAAACTCGATCCAAAAGCATTTGTCAAACGTCCAGAAGGACGTCGTCCGTTCCGTAGAAAGGATGTTCGCGGATGAATCGGATGAAAGCTGAAGACGGGAGACGCGACGTCGGGCTCCTCGCGGCGTATCGCGATCGTTTATCCGCTGGAGACCTTTTTCATTTAGACCCGCAGCGCCTGTTTTCCGACGTCTACGCCGAGGTTCAGCGGTACCTGGCGATTAAGCGTCCCTACCCGGAACAGGGCGATTTTTTCAAGTCGCTTTCGGAAGCGGCGGAATCGTTCGACTGCGCGACGTCTGCGACAAGTATCGGAACGGTCTCGTATATCGGGAACGGCGTCGCGACGATTTCCGGGCTGCCGCAGGTTAAATCAGAGGAGCTCGTCGAATTCCCCGGCGGCGTTCAGGGAATGGTCCTGAGCCTGGACCGGGATCACGCCGACGTGATCCTGTTGGGTCGGGATCAGGGGATCCGAGGCGGCGATATCGCGTACGGGACGGGGAAACGCCTTCGGGTCCCGGTCGGCGTCCACTTTTCAGGCAGGACGATCGACCCGTTAGGACGGCCGCTCGACGGCGGAAAAGCGATCGTCGCTTCGGAAAACCGCATAATCGAACGGGTCGCGCCGGGAATCGTTGACCGCGCGCCGATTGACGAACCGATTTACAGTGGAACCAAAGTCATCGACGCGCTGATCCCGATTGGGAAAGGCCAGCGCGAACTGATTCTGGGCGACCGGCAAACGGGAAAGACAACGCTGGCGATCGACATGATCTTAAGTCAGAAAAATACGGATGTTAAATGCATCTATGTTTCCATCGCGCAAAAGAAAACGTCGGTCTTATCCGCGATCGAGGCTTTTCGCGCCGGCGGAGTTCTCGACCAGACGATCGTGATCGTGGCGGGAGCGGACGACGCCCCCGCGCTGCGCTATATCGCGCCGTATTGCGGCGTAACGATGGCGGAGTTCTTCCTGGATCAGGGAATGGACGTCCTGATCGTATATGACGATCTTTCGAAACACGCGGATTCCTATCGCGAATTAAGCCTGCTGCTGCGCCGGCCTCCCGGACGGGAAGCCTACCCGGGAGATATTTTTTATCTTCATTCCCGCCTGCTGGAGCGGGCCTGCCGCCTGAACCATGCGAACGGAGGCGGTTCGATTACCGCGATCCCGATCGCGACGACGCAGGGCGGCAATATTTCCGCGTACATTCCGACGAACCTGATCTCGATTACAGACGGGCAGATCATGCTGGACGCGGATCGGTTCAATAAGGGACAGAAACCGGCGATCGATATCGGACGGTCGGTTTCGCGCGTCGGCGGTGCGGCGCAGGTCCGCCTGATGAAGCGGATCGTCGGATCGCTGAAGCTCGAGCTGTCGCAGTATGACGAAATCGCCCGCTTCGCCAAATTCGGGACAGACGTTAACGAAACGACGAAACGTCAGCTGCGCCGCGGTGAACAGATCATGGCGCTTTTTACGCAGGGTCCGAATCGCCCGGTTCCGCCGGAGATTCAGATCATCGGATATTACGCGCTGCTGAACGATTTTCTTGAAGAGATTGAGCCTGAAAACGTCCAGGAATTCGTTCAGGACCTGGTCTCGACGATTAATCGTTACGACCGCCAGATTCTCGACGAAATCGCCAATACCGGCGAACTCAGCGATCCGTCGGAAGACCAGCTTCAGCTGATTCTGGAACAATTCTGTCAGGAGCGGGAACAGGCGCGCGCCATAAGCGGCGGGACGGGAGCTGGATGATGAAAATGATGATGGCGGTAATCTCGAAACATTCGGGCGAAAAGGTCCTGGAAAAGCTGGTCAGCGAAGGCTACATGGCGACGTTTAATGAAACTCGCGGCGGCATGCTCCGACAGAGCCAGCTCTCGATTTTTCTCGGGGTCCAGGACGAGGACGTCGCGAACGTCCTGGCGATGATCAAGGCGCACTGCAAGCTTCAGAAAACGATCCATAAGGTTTCGAACGACGAGGCCGAGCCGGCGCTGGTACCCGAAACCGGCCGGTTCCAGCTGGGCGGCGCGGTCGTTTTCGTCTGGCAGCTCGATCAGATCGAAAAGTATTGATCTCCGGGGAAAAAGCGCGCCCAACCGCCAGTGAGACAGGGCGGCGAATCAGGATTTTCAGAGAAAGGGAGGGAAACGGCGATCCATGGCGGATGGGTTAGAACGCACGCTTCAGCGGCTGGATAATTTACAGAAACTGGAACCGCTGATCGCCGCGATGCGAATATTGGCGCTGCGGACGGTTCAATCTTCTTTGAACCGGCTGGAACGGTTAGCGGATTACCGGTCCGGCTTTACCGATTCGCTGGCCGCGGTCGAAGCGGTATCAGAGCGTTCGCGGAAAAGAGCTGAAAAAAGCGAGGAGGAAAACGCAACCACAATCGGGAGCGCCGTGTCGAGGCCAACGCTGCTGGTCGTTTTCGGGAGCGAATCGGGACTCTGCGGCGGGTATGACCGCGCGTTATCAGAGGTCCTGAACCGACGGCTCCAAACCGAAAGCGCGGGGCAGGTCGAAATCGAGGTTTTCGGGACCAGGATGCTGACGAGGCTGAAATCGGCCTCATTCGCCTTTCGCGCGATGGGCGCGCTGAGCCAGAATGGCACGCCAATCTATCGCGCGCTGCATGAACGCGTCCAGGACTGGTCAGCGCGGTTCGAAAAGCGCGACGTTCGCACGGTCGAGCTGATTTCCTATCGCCGAACAAGTTCCGGCGCCTATCGTCCGGAGATCACGCCGTACCTGAGCCGCGCAAACGAACCGGAATCGTCTCCGCCCCCGCCGTTTGAAATTGAGCCCGCGCCGGAGGGATCCACGCGCGATCGGGAAAGCGCGGAAGGCTCGGAAAAGCCGAAAAATTCAGGCTGGCTCCCGCTGATCGAAGGCGACCCGGAACGGATCGCGGAAGAGCTCCGACGGGACCTGACGACGATCGAGGCGTACCAGTACCTACTGGAATCGATCGCAGCCGAAAATCAGGCGCGTTTCCGGCTGCTCGACGAAGCGCGAGAAAATACCTCCGCGCTGATCGACGAGCTCAAGGTCCAGGCGCAGCTGGAAAAACGCCAGATCATGACGCAGCAGATTCAGGAACTGGCCGTCAGCGCAGGACTGGTCCGATCCTGAGCCGCCCGGCGCTTCCCGGTTCGCAAGGATTCACCGGATCAGGTTTTCCAGATTCTGTTCGGAGACCATGGCTTCGAGAATCCGCGTCGTCAGCGCTTTCGGACGTTCGATCGGTTTATTGACCGCGCGCGCCCAAACGATATGGCAGGTAAACCCCATCAAGCGGCTCAATCCAAATAGAACGGTATAGAAACTTGAATGCGTCAGCCCAAAATGGTTGAAGAGAACGCCAGTCAGGGCGTCGACGTTTGGCCATGGATTTTTGACTTTCCCGGTCGCTTTTAAGATCGCCGGTGCAGTTTTAAAAATCGCTTTGGCGGTTTGGAAGTATGGATCGTCGGCGGCCGTCGCTTTCCCGAATTTATATTCGACGGCGAACCGCGGATCAATACTGCGAAGGACCGCGTGCCCATAGCCCGGAATGACCCGCCCGGACGAAAGCGTTTGCTGAAGATACGCGGTCAGCGAATCCTCATCGGGAACCCCCTGGAACCGGTCGCAGACCTCCTGAATATATTTAAAGCATTCCTGATTCGCCAGTCCATGCAGCGGGCCGGCCAACCCGTTCAGCCCCGCGGAACACGCTAAATAAATATCCGACAGCGCCGAACCGACGAGATGGGCTGTGTGCGCCGAGACATTGGCGTTTTCATGATCGGCCAGCAGCAACAGCGTCATCCGCAGCAGGTCGTAAACCTGCGGATCATCCAGCCCGACCATATGCGCAAAGTTGGCGGCATAATCCAACCCGGGGTCCGGTTTGATATGCTCATGGTTCCGGTATTTTTTATTGTAAATATAAGCACAAATTTCCGGCGCGCGGGCGATCAGGTCCATGCTGTCGTCCAGCATGGGAATCCAATGCTCCTTTTTATCCATACCGTCGGCGTACTGCGCCGCGAACTTTGACCCGGACGACATCGACAACAGCGCCGCGGAAAACATCGCCATCGCAGCGGCCCCGTCCGGGAACGCGTCGATAACGTTAAAAACGACGTCGGGGACCTCGGAACGCGCCCGCCAATCCTCCTCGATTTCGACCGCTCGCGCCACGGTCGAAAGCTCCCCGGTCATCAGTAAATAATATAACCCGCCGATATAGGGAAACCGTGAGTCTTCCGGATTGGGGAGCAGGTTGATACATTCGTCGACGGTATAGCCCTGATAGCGAACACCCTTTTCCGGGTCAACGTAAGAAATATCGCTGACCTGGATCGGAACGCCGCGGATTCCGGAATAAATCTGCTCAACGGTAACGTTCGAGATAACAAAATCGCCGTGTTCGCGCTTAAGACAATCGATCCGTTCGCGACGGAGCTGGATTTTTTCCCTGATTTTAGCTTCAAGCGTCATTTTGTATTTCTCCTTTTCCTGAGTGAATCATCCGGAGTACCGGCTGGCCGCTGCATGGAGACAGGTCGCGACGGACTTTTTCGAGCGCTTTAACGATTTCGTTCAGCCGTGCGGCGTTTTCGAAACGGCTCGTCGGACCAGAGACAGAGATCGAGCCGATCGGTTCGCCGTTATCGCCGAAAACGGGAATCGCGACGCCTGAAGCGTCCGCCGTCGACTCGCCATGACTGACGGCGTATCCATGGTCCCGAACCGATTGAAGCTGCCGCCGGAGTCTCTCCCGATCGACCGATACGCCGGTCCGTCCTTCCACGCTTCGCAGGATCGATTCTGCCCGGTCCTCGGGTAAATAAGCCAGAATCGCCCGCCCACCCGATCCGATATAGAGCTCGAACGCCTGTCCGACGGATTCAACGATCCGGACGCTGCGCCCGCTTTCGAGCTGATGGATGCAGATACGATGGTCCGCTTCAAGCCGGTAAAGCGAGACGGTCTCGTCCGTCTGTTCAAAAAGCGTCCGCATGTACGGCAGCGCCAGATCGTTCAGCGGGGAACCGGATCGATACGAATTCGCCCAGTGCAGAACTCTTCCGGAGAGCCGGTACTGTTTGGAAAAGGGATCCTGTTTAAGGACGCCTTCGTCCCGGAGAATCGAAAAAAGCCGGCCGCAGGTACTCGGCGAAAGATCGATCAGGCGCGCAGCCTCGCGCACACCGATTTCCGGCTTAGCGGCGGAAAAAATATCGAGAATAGAAAATATCCTTCGAACAAACGAATGATCCATGCGGCCTCCGGTCGAGCCGATCGTTCCGATTTATAGGACATCGTATCAGATAGCGGAACATTTTTAATTATAAGCAGATTCAAAAAAACCACAAGGGCAAATTTCGTTCGGATATAAAAAAAGGCGGATCAAACGACCCGCCCTTACGATAAGCTGATCCTCAATGGCGGCTGATCAGATAAAGCGCCAGACAGCCGCACAGCATCGCCAGAACCAGCAGCGCCGCAGCAGCCAGAATCCAGATCATCGGCTTATTATCGGAGTCCCCAGGCCTTTTTTCGAGAAACGACGGGCTCGCTTCGTCCGTCCGGTCGGGAATTGCGTACGAAATTCGCTCAAGATTAGGCGTATATTTCGGGATCGACGATTCAGCGCGACTGGCTTCGGGAACCGAAGCGTTTCCGGCGTCCGCTCGCCCGGTTTCTTTCGTCGAAAGACGAACGATATCGAGCGTTCCGCGTTCAGAAGCGGCGGCGTCAAACGGCCCAGCCGCGCCATAAACAACCGTCGGATCGAAGCGTTCAGGATCGATCGTTCCGTCCCAGGGACCGTGTTTCTCCTGCTTCATCGTAGTTACGATTCCGGCGATCCGCGCCGCCTCAGCCGGCGAATGGGTCAGCCGCGCGCCGACGTATGACGTGATGCAGGTGTCGCCGCGGCCGGTTCTTCCGTCCAGCGAGCGCGGGGTAAACGGACCGCGATAGAATTGCCCGTCGGCGTAAACGAGGACGCCGTCCGACTGCGTCAGGATAATTTCTTTGGGCCCATATCCGGCGAGAATACGTGCAGCCTCTTCGAGGTCGGTCTGTCCGGTAAGATGCTCCGCTTCAGCGCGGTCGACCTTAAGATACGTGACATGTTTTAAGCCTTCGACCATGTCGGGCCACGGACGGAAATTCAGGTCTTTTCCTTCGGGAACGCGGACGAATCCCTGAACGTCGAGCGCGATCGGCGCGCGTTTCGCCAGCTCAATCAGCGTCGGAAGCGTGATTTCGCCCGCGATGATCGGCGTGATCATGATAACTTTCGCCGATAAATCTTCCGGAATCGATTCGAGCGGAATTTCGCCGGCGAACCCGTTCAGCTTGCAGATACGCCGTTCCATGTCCGCGGACTGATAAATATTGACGCAGCCGGAGGATTCATCCGCAGCCTGCGCCGTGATATCGATCCCCAGATCGAGGAGCTCGTCTAAATAATGAAAATCCTCTTCAGCCCCGCGCGTGAAGACGCCGACGGATAAGCCCAGGCGGCGAAGGACGGCGCTTCCATAGTAGACCGCCCCGCCGGGACTTTCGCGCTCGTTATCGTCAACGATCAGGATATCCTTGGCGAAATGCCCAAACATGAGTACGTCATAGAATTTTTTCATGATCACCTTTTCTGTATAATGCGTTTCTGTATTGACACGTGCCGACGGCCTATCCGCCGGAGCTTCCGGGATCCGGTTCCGACGGTTCCGCTGGCGTTGGTTCCGGCGGATCCGTTGGCATTGGTTCCGACGGTTCCGTTGGCGTTGGTTCCGGCGGATCCGTTGGCATTGGTTCCGGCGTATCTATTGGCGTTGGTTCCAGCGTATTCGTTGGCGGCACCGTGGTTGGTGTCGCAGGAACCGGCGTCGGGGTCGCCGCGATCGTCGACGTCGCGGTCGGGTTCAGGACGCCCATCACGTAACAGTTCAGCCGCTGCGGGAACGACACCTGACAAAACGTATCGCAGCCCTGACCCTGCTGAATTGAACGGGCAGGATCGCTGCACATATATTCGAAATGCCCCATCGGAGTGCCGGTCCGCGTCACCGTAATCGTCGGCGTCAGCGTCCCGATCTGCGGAATGGTTCCTGAATCGCCCGCGACGATCGTCAGGCTCAGCGGCAGGATCACCGCGTTCCAGGGATCGATGAAGTTGAAATTCTGCGTATAGGTCCCTTTATCCTTCGGCGCGGTCATGTAGAACGTCGCCGTCCCGGTCTGCCCGTTACCAACGTTTCCATTAAGCGGCGCGGCGTCCGTCGCCGACATTTTCGTTCCGCCGACATGCACGACCTTATAATTCGGCGTCCAGACGGTCGTCCCGGTATTTTTCAGCGTAAACGTCAATTGGAAAGCCTGACTGACACGCGCGGTCTGCTGATTGTTCGGGACCATAGAGATCAGCTCAGCCCTGTTCCCCGACCCGCCAGCCGCAGGCGCTACCGCCGCGACCGTCGCCGCAGCGGTAGCGGTCGGAGCCGGGTAACGAAGCTGCGTTGGGAGAACGCGGACGGTCGCGGTAAACTCCGCCGTGGGAGGAAGCTCGGTAAACGTTTCGGTGGGCGGGATCGAAAGCGCCGTCGACGTTTGATTCAGCATGTCAACAAACGCGGTTTCGGATTCGCGGACGCTCACGCCGTCCGGCGTATTCGCGCACCCGGCCAGATTCAGAATCGTTACGAACGCGACCAGACAGACAATCCATCGGGTTTTATGAGTTGGTATGATCATAAGTGAGTCTCTTTCTCCATTCATATTAAGGCAGGATTTGAACGCCGTAGGAATAACAGTTTTTATTCCGCAGCGACATCGTGTACGCGTTATTACGGCAGTATTCGTCGCAGCCCGATCGCTGAATATTCGAACGGTCGGGATCCGAGCACATCCATTCAAGCGTATTCGGCGTCGAGGTTGCGCTGCTTCCCGGTTCTGTCGTAATAAACGTCTTGTCTCCAACAATAGCGTTGTAATAGATATAGAAGAAGGCGACGCCGTCGGGACGCGAGAACTTCCATTCCGACTTATGCGTCCCGTATTCGTTCGGCGCAGTCGCGGGAATACTCAGCGTCATAACCCCGCCCGGAGCGGTCACCGTATCGATCGCGACGCTGCTCTGGTTGGCCAGCTGGATACCGCTGCTATAAGAAAGCGAATATTTCCCAGACCAGGTTGCGGTCCCGATATTTTTCAGCGAAATCGTCCAGGTAAAATGCTGTCCCGGAAGAAACTGGTTCGGACTGGGCCCGATCGCGACAACTTCGGCTTTATACGGATTCTCAACCGGATCGGACTGGGCTGGCGGCGCGGCCGCCGCTTCCGTCGGGGGAAGAACGATCGACAGCGTCGGCAAAACCATCGGCGCTTCGGTCGGCGCCAGTGTCTCGGTCGGCAGCGGCGTCATCGTCGGTTCCGGCGTCGGAGAGAAAGCCGCGGACGTCTGCGTCAGCTGCGCTGCGATCGTTATGGCGGCTTCGGTATAGATGAGCTGATTGTTCGGCCGATGGGTACATCCGCCAATCAGAAACAGCGGCACGACGGCGATCAACAGCATAAATCCGAAAGAATAGCGTCTCATAGTCCCTCCGTAAATATTTCCGGTTGATTAATTATAGTCTATCATGAGAGGTTAGATTTCTATCTCCTATAAGAGTCAGACGCATTCCGAAACGAAAAAGTTCCGGCGACTGACGGGTATAACGTAAGATATCGGCCGCCCGCTGCGACCATGCAGCCAGATCAAAACCAACTCCGGAGATCGCGTTCGCAAAACCGCGAACGGTTTCTATCTCGGCGGAATATCCGTCAGACGCGGATTCATGAAAATAATCAAATCGTCCGAAGTCACGCCGCCGTTCGCCTGCACTTCGAAAATAATCGTCAGATCCTGATCATGATAACCGAAATCGCTCAGATTCGTATTCCATTCCGACGTCAGCCCATCGTTCGTTTCATGCGTCTCCGCGACAAACTGCTCCGTTCCGCCGTTCGGAGCGATCAGGAGACGGACAAACGCGTCGCAGTGCGGCGAGTTGGGCGGGCAGGAAACGGCAGAGCGCAGCCACGTTCCGCGCGTCACGCGAACCGGACCGAACGAAACCCGCGTCGTTCCGTTTTCGGCCGCCGGCGGCGCGATCAGGATCGACGGTCCTCCCGCGTAATTACTCTCCATCGTTGGCGAGGCGTTGTAATAAGCCGCTCCGCGCCCAGAACTCCGATCGCTGCTGCCGCAGAAGAACAACCCGATATCATCCCGGCAGATCGCCCCGCTCAGATTCTCGTAGAAATTATATTGACTTCCGACCTGAAAAACCGACGTCAGGTAAACGTTCCCGGCGCTTCCCGAACCGTAAATCTTCCCTCCCGGATTTTTCAGCCCCCAGGTCGTCGAATACTTGCCCTTGGTTTCCGGCGCGGTTAACGGAACGGAAATCGGCGTGGATTCGCCGGGACGAAGGAGCTTGTCCTCCGTGAAAAGCGGGAATTCTTTCGCCGCCGCGACCTCGCTCCCGCTGATATAGATAATTTTGTATTGCCTCGTCATGTCGCAGGTCCCGCTGTTGCGAATGTACCAGGTTTTATCGAAGCGCGTATTCGGAAGCGTCATCGTTCCGTCCGGGAACGTCACATCCGATAAAAACTCAAACCGATCCACGCACTCCCCGGAAACGGCCGTTGCGCCCGAAATGCCGCCGGACCCAACCGTTGGGATCGGCTGGCTTGCGGACAGGCCAGCGCTGAGCGAGAGCGTCGGCGTCGCGATCCAATACGGCGCGGTCGGCTCAAGTATCCCGGATATCGCGTCGTCCCCTGCGGAGGACGGTCCTCCCGCCGAAGACAGATCTGATCGCAGCTGATCCAGCTGTATGATGAACTCTCCAGCGATCTGCGTTAAAAGAATGTCCCGGTCCGCCGCAGCCTTCGTTTCGAGTTGCGTTTCTTTTTCGAGAACCGCCGCGTCGACCGTTGCCTGCATATCCCGCTCCGTCGGCGGATTCGCAATACATCCGCAGACCGCCGCCGAAACCGCCGTCGCCATCAGAACCAACCATCGTGCCTGTCGATTCATTCCACCTCCACTTTCACCCAGAGCGCCTTGCTGCTGTCCGTTCCAGTTCCGAAACGCCGCCCGGTGCTGTCTTCTAATTTCCAATATCCCGCGTACTCGCCGCGCTTTTCCGGCGCGGTCATGTACACAGATAATTCAATCGTCTCGCCCGGCGGAACGACCGTTCCTGAAGGAAGATTCGTCCGCTCCGCCGCCGCCATACTGTCGCCCATATCAAAAACGATCGCGTATCCCTCGTTCCATTCGCAAGTCCCCGTATTACGGACGCGCCAGGTTTTCGTAAACGGTTTTCCCAACCTGACAGCGGTAAAATCCGGAACCGTCACGTCCGCGACAAACGTCATCTGGTTCTCGCAATCCAACCCGGTATCGATTCCACGGCTGGCCGCCGCCTGCTTCGTGCGGATCGCGTCGGGGACGGACGTCACGTCGATTTTCATCTCATGCGTCCCCGCGTCATCCCCAGCCGTTGAGAGCGGCGTCTCCGCAGCTCGAACGCCGCCGAGCGACGCGATCGCCGTTTCAAATCGCCGGTCCAGCCCATACGCCAGCTGCGTCGACATTCGCATCGTCGCGTCGTCGACCAGCCAGTACATCGTTTCCGAAAAATCCGGCGTGGGAGCGATCGCCGGCGCGCCCGTCAGATCAGAAATGATCCTCGAACAGCCGCTCAACCCAATCGCCAGCGCCAACATGAAAACGACGCGCTGGTAAAAAAACGGTCTGCGTTTCATTTAATCCCGGAGCCCATGCGCGCCGTCAGGCCACAGATAATCATTATACCGGCACTCAATCAGCAGCTTCGCTGTAGACAATATTCGGATCCACCATACGGCAGAAATCCAGCTCGTACGTATCATAATCGCTGGAAATCATCTCGTTATCCTTCAGCGACGCAATCGGTTCAAAATCGCTGCGGCACTTAATCCGGAAACGATACCCCGGTTCAATCGCCATGATTTTCAAATCAGTCGTCTTCAAAACAACGTCGGTATCCGGCTGAATATACTTCAACGACGGGGAAATACTGTTGACATGAACCAATACAAGCCCTTTTCCGTCCTGCCACAGGCGCATATTCCCATACCCGTAGATATCGCTGTATTGACGTTCGGTCGAGACGGCGTTCGTTTCCAAATTGCTCTGAGGATTCCCCAGCATCGTGACATCCAGGTTATAAATTTTATTATCAATATTTGTTCCAAACGTCATTTGCGTACGTCCGGAGTCCGAGACGCGCGACTGGCAGCCGGTCAAAACGAAAACGCTCAGAATAAAAAGCGACGCTAAAATAAACGATATGCTTCGATTTTTCATGCAGCTTCCTTTCCATCACGGGTATACAAAGGTACATCCGTTGAGATTATATCGTATTTTTTTGAGCGCGATTTGGCCTGCGAACGGGTCGCACGACGAAAAAGGAGCGGTATTTTCTGAATCATCTTTCGTCTAAGAATCCCAGCGCCTGGTCAACGAATTCCTGTGGATGAATCAGGACAAATTCACCATGCATCATGCGCGGAATTTTTACGACCTCCAGCTGCGGAAGATATTTCTTCGTCCAATCCAGATCTCTGTACCTGGAACCCCATTCATCCGTGCCAACCCAGAACTGGATCTTCGTATCCATCTCCGGCGCTGTCTTCGGCACCTCATAGTTATTCGCGGACCAGAAAATGTTCCAGATGGTTTTGTCGCTGTAGGTCTTCAAATAAGCTTGCAGCTCCCGATACTCTTTCCCGGCGTCATGCCCCGGCATCGTAAACCGTTCCGGCGGGAACATCATCTCCATGAATTTTATCGAGGCGATACACAGCTTCATCATCAGGAAATCCCGCACGCAGATCAGTTTGCAGATCCACTTCGGATACCGATACGGCGCTGTTCCCGCGTCAATAATCGCCTTATCCACAGGCATCGCCCGCGTCGCCAGCATCCGGATCACCATGCCGCCGCCAAAGCTGAGGCCGTAAACCGCGTCCAGATGATCGATCCGACGCTCCTTCATCCACGCGATCGCCTGATCAACTGTCTTTTCCACGGAAATGAAATCGCCCGGATATTCCGGATCGTGTCCGTCCGGGATCAACAGCATCACATGGAACCGCGCCGCCAGCAGCTCCACGGAAGGACGAAAATAGATCCACGGCTCCGCGCTCCCCGGAAAGAAAAGCAGATGCCGCGGGTGCTCCTGTCCAAATTCACGAATGACCATATCGTCTTGAGACTCCTAATCTATCCCTGAACCAGGCTTTTCGCCGTCAGTCCCGAGAGACTGCGCGCCCGCATGAATCCAGTTTCTCCGCCTGAACCCGTCATCGCGCGAAAAAAGACCCATCCCATTTTCTCAGGGAACGCCGAGGAACGTCCGCCCGGAACGATCGGTCCCAAGCCATCGGCAATCCGGCGCAATCGCACCGTCGGCCTCGATTTTCAGCGCCGAATCCGCCAACGGCAGCGGCGCTTCCAGCCCCCAGCACTCAGCTTCCACCCCGTCCACACGACAGCGCATCGACATGTCCGGCTGATCACAGTAAACCGTCAGCGATTCCCAATCGGCGGTCGGATCGATCGCGAGCTCAAAACCGTCAACGGTTAACGACGTTTCGCTCATGACGATATCCGCCGTCGGAAGCGGTTCGTCCAGGAACGCCAGTTCGAACGGGACGAAGCATGCGTCGCCGGCGAACCGAAGCGTCAGCGATACCAGCGACCGAACCGTCTCCGGATCGAGCTCCGCCGCCGAAAGCCAATCGCTTTCGCACGTAATCCCATCCGTTAACACGGCTCCTCCTTCGCAGGGAAACGATAAGCGCCGTTCGCCCGCGCCCGTCTCCAGGATCGCTTCAAGAACGAATCCTTCGTCCTGCGCCCCCAGGCAGCTCCCACTCAAGTCAGCATCCGAAAGCAGCAGCGCGTCCCAAATCTGGAATGCATCGAAAAAAGTCCGATCCAGAAAAGCGCGTCCGATTTCCGCCGAAACGGGAACCCCATCTTCGGGGGGAAGGTCCGGCAAAATAATTATATACGGCGCAAGATTGTCCATTCCGTCAATCGTTTTTTCCGCGGACAACGGGTATCGCTGCTGAACGATCGGGGGACTCACGATCGCCACATCCGAATAAAGATCGCCCCCGGAGAACTCAGCGCGAAGCTGAACCGAATCGCCGGGGACCGCCTCTTCCAGAACGCAGCCCACCCAGCCCGGTTCCGCCTCCGCTTCACAATCGAACGGGACTGTTTTGTTCGCAATCGCCCGAATCGTTCCGGATAGAAGAGGTTGCCCTTCGCTCGCGATATAAATCCGCCAGCGAAGTGGTTCACCGCTGAATCGAACCGATGGAAGCGTTCCGTCCGACGTCAGCGTCACCGGCCTTCGAGCGATTTCGGCGGGAAGATGAAAAACCGCGGAAGACACGTCTTCGCCGTCCGCCGAAATAAACCGCGCGTCCCGGATCGTCATCCGAATCTCACGCTCGCCGTCCGATAACGCGCGGATACCTGTCCAGCGCACTCCGCAGCTTTTTTCCCACGTACCTTCTCCGGCCGCCGTCCACGGCATGCCGTCCAGATCGGAACAGGTCCCCTCTGCGTCAGCCGCCTGAAATCCCGGCGCATGGATCGAAACGATCTCGCTCAGGCCTTCGCTGATTCCGAGCTGCGGCGGAACTGCGCTGACGCGGAACGTAAAGAGCGCGTCGGATCCAACTGAAATCGGGTCGCCGAGTCCGGTCGCGCTGATTTCTTGCGAAAGCGCGATCGCTTCCACCGGCGGCAACGCCAGCGCCGTCACCGGCTCATCCCAACCGTCCACTGCAAAATCCGTCGGCTCCACGCCTGTTTCGACCGCGGCCCCCTGGTCCCGTCCGGATACGAATTCGGTCTGCGCTTCGAGCTGCGTCTCGGATTCGGCGATCCTGAATCGGAGTGCCCCGACCTGCTCGAACCGCAGCTGGCAAAAATCAGACCGGATACCGATCTGCTTATATTCGTTATTCTCGCAGAGATGCCCACCGAACAGCTTTCCGTCCGGCTGAAGAATTCGGACCGCTCCGCCCTCCTCGGCGCATCCTTCATTCACGATCCAGTCAAAATCCATCATCACCTTGGGCGTACACGATCCGCAAACGCCCTGATACGTATCCAGATATTCCCACCCGGTTCCATTTCCAGATTCAAGCGAAAGCGCTCCATCCGCACCGGCCAATTCAAGGTCTGTCGACCGCGCCCGCGAAAGCAGCTTCGCCCGGACCGTCAGGCGCCGATTCTCAGGGATCCGCGTGTTGGAAGTCTGGTACCCGCGCGTCGTCGGATCGTCGCAGTCGCGCCCGGCCCAAACGTTGAAATCCGCGCCCGCGGCGTTAAGCCAATAAACCTCGCCCGGCGCCAACGCGTTCCAGCCCGCCGACGGGATAATCGTCACGACATACTTCTTCAAGCCAACGTCGATCGGAAATTTAGCCTCCGCGGACGCCTGATAATTCGGATCGTCAATCCCACCTGAAAACGTCAGCCGGCTGGGCTCGGTCAGCCCCACCTGCTGGCAGTCAATCCGCCATGAACCGTCCGCGATCGCCGCGTGACAGCGGTCGCCATACCAATTCATCCGGTTCGGCTGCATACGGCGCAAATCGTTCTCAGGAACGCCTTGATCGCGAATCGCCGCCTGCCATGCTGCGTCCGGGCCAGCCGCGCCGGGGACGCCCTCGGAAACGGATATATCGATCGTCTGAAACGAAGGCGCCGGGAACGATTCGTCGAGCGGGACCGCGCAGCGGTTCAATCGATCGCGAACCAGAAACAGGTCAAAGCGGAAAGTCTGGTCCCTGTCCGGCGCGGCGATCCTGGCGTCCCACCGGACCCGATTTCCAGTCCAATCGATAACGCCCTCCGCCGGAACGAGAATCAGGTTCCCAGGCTGAATCGCGTCGACTTCCGCGCGCGTTCGGATCCGCCCCAGCGCGGAGTCAGACGCGATAAACGTTACGGTCAGCTCGTAGCGTCCGGCGAGTTTCAGCGCCGGAAGTTTCAGCCGCGCCGTGAGCCGGTTTTCCCCCGTTCCGTCCGGCAGCGCAGAGACATCGGCCGAATCGACGCACTGATCCGGTGCAATCGAGGGACAAAGTCTGGCGCTGAACGTTCCCCATGGCGCGGAGAAAAGCCCTGACAGATGCTCAACCACGGCGTCGACGTAGAGGCCCCGCCCGATCTGAAAACGTTCGTCTAAAATGAACCCCTGCGTAACTGTTTCTCCAGTCTGGATCGGACGCATCGGAACCGGCAACGAAAGGTCGACCGTCCCCTGATCGCAGCCGCCGCCATAGCCTTCCGCGAGCAGTTCCAACGCCATTTCCATTATGCGCAAACGAATCGGATGGGGAATGGATTCGGACGATTCAAAATCATTGTCGCCGCTGTAAACCGCGATTATTTCGGTCGTATTCGGGTCGCTGAGCGTCAACGCGCAGCCAGACTGCGCCGGAAGCGTCAGTTCGCAACGCTGATTCCCGGCATGCAAAGAGACCGTACCGGAAAGCGATTTTCCTCCGGACGGGGCGAGCGGACGAACGGAAACGGAAACGAAAACGGTTTCATTCAGTTCATACGCGTCCTTAGCCGGATCGATCGTCAGGATCTGCGTCTGCGTCTGAATTTTCGCCGCCGGATGGACGCTGATTTCACGGTCGGCAGACGACGGCAGGAACCGATCGTCGCCCGGAAAAGCGGCGGTCAGCCGTCCCTCTCCCACGGCAATCAGCCGCAGAGAACAATGATTCGTCGTATTCGGCTGCACGGTGCAGTCGGAAATACCGTCGCTGACCCGGATCCGACGCACGGTTGAATCGTCGAGGCCTGCCGCGTTGGTCAGCGAAATATAAACCTCGACCGTGTCGCCGACGGTGTAAGCGCTCCGATCGGGATACAGCCGGGTAATCGCCAGCGATGTCGCGATTTTCGCCGGGCCTTCCTGCGTTGCCGTCGGCATGGATCCCGCGCGCACCGTTATCGGCAGCGGCGCTGAAATTGCGGAAGAAAACGTCTCGTCCCCGCCGTACGCCGCCGTCAACTCGCCGAGCTGCGCCCGGATCAATCGCAGCGAGCAATGGTTCGTCGTATTGGGAAGAAAGGTGCATTCAGAAACGCCGTCGCTGACCCTGACCCGGTTCCGGTACGCTCCTTCGCGTCCGGCGTCGTTCGTCAGCGAGACCGTCACGTCGACCGTGTCGCCGACGAAATATTCGCTCTTTTCGGGGAAAAGCTGACGAATCGTCAGCGCGGTCCGAATCGGCAGCGCCGTCGCGCTCGGCTCGATCGGCGAGCTGATCAGCGTCATTTCCTGACGCGCGTTCAGGTATACGTCGTCGCCGCTGTACTGGACGCTGACGGTCACGCTCCCGGGATCGGGCGCGACCAATTCACATGTATTTCTCGGCAGCGTCGCCAGACAATTCCGCGCCCCGTCGCTGAAAAAAAGCGTTCCCGTCACCTCGGCAGGCTGAACTTCGGCCTGAAGACGGATTTTCTCGCCAGGGGTAAAAACCGTCTGACCTCGATACGTCGACAGCGTCAACCGAACCGGCTTCCGCTCGAACGGAAGAACGTTAAGATTAAAATCTGCGGATGTCGGATGGTAGATCCGATCGCCGCTGTAACGAATCGTGAAATCGCGTTCGCCGTCCGCGCGAAGCAATAGCTCGCAGCTCTCCCGAGGCAGCGTCATCACGCAGAACGAAACCCCGTCGCTGATCAGGATCGACCCCGTCGGCGGGGACTGATTAACAGCGACGCCTTGAAACGCGACGCCGACCAGAATCCGGTCGCCGACGGTATAAGCCGGGCGATCCGGAAAAATCGTCCGAAGACTGAGCGTCGCCGTCCGCATCCCGTCGTCATTCGCCCGGACCCGAACCGTTTCTGTTTTCGCCGCCGTCTCGCTCCCGTTTTCAACCTGCAGCATCAGCGTCGTAGTTTCCGAAATCGACAGCCTCCGCAACCCCACCGCCGGCAAATCGAACGCCAACAGCCGCTGATCCTGATCAATAATTCGAATCTGAGTATACGGACCGCTGACGGACCATGCCACGGTCGTTTCACCACTTTGATCGAGCATTGCCGGATTCGCGCTGAAAAAATCGATTTTCATCTTCGCCGAAGCCGGCGTCCGCTGGGGTGATTGCGTAGACTGAGCCCCGCTCCACGACGAGACACCGACCGTCGTTCCCATGCGAATTGGAATCGACGCGTCGATCCGGTTCCCGTCGCTGAACGCGGTCAAATTGAAATTAACCGGCTGCGTCGGGAGATAAGAAAAAGCCCCTGCATGAGGCAGAAGCCGGTCCGAAAGCGGCGAGATCGTAACTGAATCCGCGTCCCGTACGTCCCATTCGATTAATAATCGCGAACCCGCCGGCAACGCAGCATTTCGATACTCCTGAACGCGATACGCGTCCTCGATCCTCCGATCCGGAAAGAGCTCGGCGATTTTTTCAGAAGCCGTCCCATCCGGCTTCTGAAGCCAGACGATGAACTTCACAATCCGCGGGTCGCGCTTCCGATAATTCAGGCGAAGACGCTCCGATCTCTCGACCGCGCCGTCCTCCGCGGTCAACTCAATTTCCGTATCAGCGGTAAGCCGAAGCGTTTCTTCGCTCCGGAACCGCGCTGGATCGAGAGGCTGCGTTTCCGAACCGATAATCAGAAGGACGCGCGCGTCCTTCGGGGCGTCAACCTCCCATTTTAACAGATAAGTATTCGGCCCCGTCTCCTCGCTGTCGAGTCGAAGCGAAATTGGCCGCCGCGTCGCCGCGACGGTCGCGGTTGCAGGAACCGTCTTCGAAAACGAAGGGACTGCCGTTGCGGATACCAAAGCTGAAACCGGCGCGTCGTTTGGAGAACGGTGATCCCTGAGAAAAAGCGCCCAAACGCCGCCAAACAGGAGCAGGATCGCCGGAATCACCGCAATTAAAGAAAAACGCCGCCCGATAGCGGCCTTTTCAGCTTCAAGATAAAGCTGCGTATTGTCGACCTGAAGCGTATCGCCGGGACAAAGCGGTATTTCACGATGTGGAGCGAAAGGAAGCGCTTTTCCGGAACGCGTCACGCTGAGTCGATCTGAAAACGGGATCAGGGAGAATCGTCCGTCCTGATTTTTTATCTGGAAATGAAGCGGAAGAATATCCGGTCCTGCTAACGGAACGTCGCACCCCACATGGGTTCCGAATGAAGTCAGGGGCTGCGTCAGGCGGATTTCTTTCTCCCACCCATTCTCCAAACGAATACGGAGATTCATGCGTCCCTACCTTTCTATAAATCCATATGATTGTTTCCTATAAGGAATCATAGTATAGCAGGACTGCAGCGTTTTGGCAAGGGTATTCGTGGAATGAAATTTAAACTTTTGTAGGATTACCATAGATGCGTTACAAATTAGAGAAAAAGAAAAGCGAATGAAGAAATCTCGTTTATAGTTGAGTCTGCGAAAACCAAAGAAAAGGAGATACCCATTCGCTATGAAGACGATAACACAAATTCTTAGATTCAGGGAGTCCATAGTAAAGTATTGTGAAAAGCATGGAGTTAGTGAAACAGCAAGAAAATACAAGGTCAGCCGCCCAACTGTATACAGATGGATGAAACGGTATGACGGGACACAAGATTCTTTGCGGGATTTCTCTCATAAACCTAAAAGTCATCCGAATCAGCATACAGAAGAAGAGCTCAAGCTGATTCATAACATGCGAAAACGGAATCCGCATGCCGGATTAGTCGTATTCTGGGTAAAACTGCGCCAGCGAGGATATACCCGCACCATAACAGGTTTGTACCGCATCCTCTGTAAAAGTGGAAAAATGGCGATCAAGGTCAAAAATCCAAAATATATTCCTAAGACATACGAAGCGATGCAATATCCGGGACAACGCGTTCAAATTGATGTCAAGCACGTTCCTCCCGCTTGTATTGCTTCTAATTCATTCGGAAGTAAGAAATACTACCAATATACTGCTATCGATGAATATTCTCGCTTTCGTTACGTTGAAGGCTTCGATGAGCTGAGTACCTTTTCCTCTGCTGCCTTCCTGGAGAATATGCTTAAAGCCTTCAAATTCAAGGTTGAATGCGTTCAAACCGATAACGGTTCCGAATTCACAAACCGATTTACCTCGAATCGCGATCGCCCCACGCTGTTTGAGCAGCTGCTCAAACAGCGTGGTATCGTCCACAAACTCATTCGTCCCTATACCCCTCGTCATAACGGTAAGGTCGAACGTTCACACCGTAAAGATAATGAGTACTTTTACGCAACTCATCGCTTCTATTCGCTAAACGATTTTAAGAAACAACTGAAGGTTCATAACCATTGGTACAACAATTTCCCGATGCGTCCTCTCGCCTGGCTTTCACCTTCTCAGTTCCTTAAGATTCATCTTTCAAACTTGTAACGCATCATTGATAAACCAACAATTCGTGGAATGAAATTTAAACTTTGTGATTAGTTTGTGGTATTGTCTTAGAGAAGTTTTTTGGAGCCTTCTGTCGATGATCGTTTTCTTGCGCTGCACGAGGTACAAAAGAATGCTTCTTCTCCGCCTGGATTTGATTTCCCTGCTCCGCCTATGAACCATCCATGGCGCTATTCTTCTTTTTTCCAGTGCTCAGGATAAAGCCCATCGTCACTTCAGGATTTCTTAATCTACCTGGGGCTTTCTTTCTCACTGATGCCCCCCTTATTTTTAGGTCACTTCCCCTTGTTATTGACAGGATATTCGCTGAATAAAATTAAAAATCATGTAAGATTACCATAATTCGCGGGCCAATTCTGAAGGCAAGATTTCCGCCTGTCCTCAGCGGATATCGATAATCTCACGGACATGCGACGCGAGCGCCTGCTTCAGGGCATACTTCTCCACCCCGTCGACCTTCACCGTAACCAGCTGGTAGTCCTTCTGGTCCGGAGTAAAGGTACTCAGCGAGCGGACGCTCCCGTTCAGGTCCATAACCGTCAGCAGCAGATTTTTGATCACATTCGGATCGTTATCCACCGTATACGTCACGCGCACGCCGTCCGATCGCGAACTCGTCATTTCCATCACCATCCGCAGGATCGCGCTATCGTCAATCATCCCGACGACAAACCCGCCGCGAACGACCGGGAGCGACGAAATCCCATAATCGACAATAATCCGCGCAGCCTCTTCGATCGGCGTATTCTCCGTTACCGTCAGTACATCCCGCTCCATGACCTCTTCAACGACCGAATCGTCGACAACCGCCGAATTTTCTGAATGCCGCTCGACAAACTGCTCAAGGTCTTCATCCGTCGTAATTCCCAGGAGCCGGCCCTGACGATCAACGACGGGTAAAGTTCGGATCGCTTCCGCCCCGATCAGGTCGATCGCAGTCCGGATGGACGCGCGCGCGTTGACGGTAATCGCAGGATGAACCATTCTCATACAAACCAGCATTTTCCCCCTCAGCGTTACATTCAAAATTCGGTCTATTGAACCTTTGAAATGTAAAAGCTCCCGTAACCATAGTGCATTTAATCATGAAGCCACATGACAAATATCATTCTAACACAAGCTCATTTCACAATTTATCGGTTATGACAGAAAAATATGTAACAAATTTACCTATTTGAGCATAAACTGCTTTCGGCACATCGAACCGCAGGGAAAAATGAAACGCCGACCGACGGGACATGTATAATAAAACGAAATCCACGGATTCAGGCGAACTCAGACTTCGGCTCAATCCGACGGCAGCGCAGCGGAAAGCAGGATAACGCGAACGGACATGATCGCGATTGATATTGAAACGACGGGATTAAACCCGAAAGAAGATAAGATTACCGAAATCGCGGGCGTCCGATTCGAAGGGAACGTCGTTCTCGACGAATTCCAATCGCTCGTAAACCCCAACCGTCCCATTCCTCAAAACGTTATTCACCTGACGCATATTACCAACGACATGGTCCGCGGCGCACCGCAGGTCCTCGAAGTCATTGAGAAATTCGGCGCATTCGTCGGCCGCGAACCGGTCGTCGGTCATAACATTGCTTTCGACCTCTCTTTCCTGCGGCAGGGCGGAATCCTGCGCGGCAATCCCGCTTACGATACCTACGCGCTGGCGTCCGTCCTGATTCCCGACGCCCCAAGATATAACTTAGCCGCTCTGGCCCAGCAGCTCGAAATTCCCGTTTCCACAGCCCATCGCGCACTGGCGGACTGCCAGACGACATTTCGCGTCTTCAATAAGCTTATTGAAAGAGCGTACGACCTCCCGCTGACGCTGCTGATGGTCCTGATACGTCTCGGCGATCGGATCGGATGGAACGAAGCCACGCTCCTGAACCAGGTCGCGGCGGCGCGGATCAAAGCCGGGGAAAAGACCGGAAAAAGATACGTAATCCCCTTCCCCTCGTTCGATGACACGTTTTCAAGCGACATCCCGATTCTCGAGCCGAACGAAATCACGCTGCCGCTCGACGTCAACGAAGCCGCTTCGCTGATCGAATCCGGCGGCGCGCTGAACCGCGGCATCGACCATTTTGAAACCCGTCCGCAGCAGATCGAGATGCTCCATGCCGTCGCCAACGGCTTCACCAGGGGCCATCACCAACTGATCGAGGCCGGAACCGGAACGGGAAAATCGTTCGCGTACCTGATCCCGGCGGCAAAATGGGCCCTCCTGAACGGCGAACGCGTCGTCATTTCGACCAACACGATCAATCTCCAGGATCAGCTGATCCAAAAAGATATCCCTGCGCTGAAACGCATGCTCGACGAAGAAATCCGCGCCGTCGTTCTTAAAGGGAAAATCAATTTTCTCTGCCCGCGGAATGTATTACGGCTGCAAACGCGCGGAGCCGACGCTCCGGATGAATTCCGCGTCCTGGCGAAAATCCTCGTCTGGCTGAGCCAGGGCGGAACCGGCGACCGCGGCGGAATTACGCTGATCGGGCCCTGCGAACGCGATATCTGGCGGAAGCTCAGCGCCGAAACCGAAGGCTGCCGGCCGAAAGCCTGCCCATTTTTCCGGGATCACCGCTGCGCCTATTTCGCGCGACAGGCCGAAGCGCTCCGGGCTCACCTGATCGTCGTGAATCATTCGCTCCTGCTCTCGGACATGGCGATCGGCAACCGCATCCTTCCCGACTATCGCTACCTGATCATCGACGAAGGTCATCATCTCGAAAACGCCGCGACGAACGCGTTTTCAAAACGCCTCACGAAATTTGACCTCCTCCGACTTGAAAACGAAATCGGCGGTCCAAACAGCGGCGCGCTCGGACGGCTTCTCATCGCGCTCGTCAACCGGACGACCCCGGACCAGTCCGCCGACTTCGCCGAAAAGGTTCAAACCGCGTCCGAAACCGCCGCCAAACTGAAGCTTCGAATCCAAACGCTCTTCGACGTATTCGACGAATATCTCCGAAACGAACGGGATGGCGCGGAGCTTACCGTATACGGTCAGCAGCAACGCCTGACCCCCGCCTCGCGGACAGCGTCGAACTGGACCAACGTCGAAATCGTCTGGGACGAAACCGAATCCGTTTTCCGCGAATGGCTTTCCGAACTAAAAAAAATCCATCAGGCGCTCGAAGACCTCGGCGAAACGGACGACGACCTCGCCGAAATCTCCGATATCCTGAACGAATTAACCCGGAATATTGACGAAGCGAAATCGCTGCTCGAAGAACTGATCATGAAACCGAAGCCGGATTATATTTACTGGCTCGAAATTACGGCGGTCCAGAATTACCTCTCGCTCAACGCCGCCCCGCTTCAGGTCGGGGACATGATCGACCGCTTTTTTTGGATGGAAAAAGAATGCGTTATCCTGACCTCCGCGACGCTGACCGCGGATAACAGCTTCGATTACATCCGCGACCGCCTCGGCGCGCGCGAAGCGGAAGAACTCGTCGTCGGCTCGCCGTTTGACTACGAAAAATCCGTCCTGCTGTACCTGCCGACCGATATCCCTGAACCCAACCAGGGCGCGGCGCAGCACATGGTCGAAACCAGTATCACCCGCCTCGCGCAGGCGACGCACGGACGCATGCTCGTCCTGTTTACGTCCTATGCGCAATTAAAACGGACGTCAAGCGCGCTGACCGCCGCGCTGAAAACTGAGGGCTTTTCAATCTTCGAACAGGGCGAAGGCGCGTCGCCGACCGCGCTCCTCGAAACCTTCCGGAAGTCCGAAAAAGCGATCCTGCTCGGAACCCGCTCGTTCTGGGAAGGCGTCGATATCCAGGGAGAAAAATTATCCTGCGTCGTTATCGTCAAGCTTCCTTTCGACGTTCCTTCCGATCCGATTATCGCCGCTCGATCCGAAATCTTCGATAACCCCTTCGCGCAATACAGCTTACCGGAAGCGATCCTGAAATTCCGTCAGGGATTCGGCCGGTTGATCCGCGCGTCGGGCGACCGCGGGATCGTCGCCGTTCTCGATTCCCGCCTGCTGACGAAACGCTATGGGCAGGATTTCATCAACTCAATTCCCAGATGCACCGAAAAACGCGGCTCGATCCGCGACCTCGCGCGCGAATCCGCCGCCTGGCTCCAAAAGAAATAATCAGCTCACAATCAACGAGCGCGAAACGTTCATCGCGAAAAATCCCGCGAACATTTAGTCAATCACAGGATTTTTCGAGGAACGGATTGAAGATCGGGAACTGCTCATTTAATGAGTAATAATTGTCTATACTGAATCCTCCTCATCAGAGCGGCTGATGTCTGACAACTATGTGACTAATTGCACTTTTCCCAAAATCGGGACCTGAAAACTCTGATGTTATCAGACAATTACGCTTATAATTTTCATATTGAATCAAACGGGCCGGTCATTCCCCGGAACGGAGGAGGTTTGATTAGTCTTCGTTTTTTATCCCCCTGAAGGAGTAATATTCATATGTTGACACTTCGGCTCCGGCCGGATGCATAATCAATCCCAATCTGGAAGTAAGGAGTAAATTATGGTACGTAAGTTTTCAGTTTTGTTGGTCTTTGTTGCGCTTCTTGTCGCTATCGTTCCCGCTTTCGCTCAGGGTGGCGTTCAGATCCCGGAGGTCGTTGAAGGGAAAACGAACGTCGCGGTCGTCCTGATCGGCCCGATCAACGATGGCGGTTGGTCGCAGGCCCATTACGACGGCGCCGTTTACATGAAAGAAAACCTTGAAAACGCCAACGTTGTCTACCTTGAAAACGTTGAAGAAGGAACCAACAGCGAGCAAGTCTTCCGTTCGCTGGCGCAGAAAGGTTTCGACGTTATTTTCGGCACCTCGTTCGGTTTCATGGATCCAATGGAAGCCGTAGCGGAAGAATTCGAAGACACGTATTTCATTCACGTCTCCGGCTATAAATCCAACGGAACCAACTTCGGCAACCTTATGGGCGCCATGGAACACATGAAATACCTCTCCGGCTACCTCTCCGGTCAGCGCGCGGCGATGGACGGTGAAACTGTCCTCGGTTACATGTACACGTTCCCGATTCCGGAAGAACTCCGCCTGGGCAACGCCTTCATGCTCGGCGCGAAGAAAACCTGCCCGGAATGTACGATGATCGTCACTCCGATCAACAGCTGGCACGATCCGATCGCCGAAAAGGAAGCCGCGAAGGCGCTCTTCGATAAAGGCGCGTACGTCGTCTTCACCGGCGCCGATACGCCCGCTCCGGCCGACATGGCTAAAGACTACACGGACGGCAACGGCAAATGGGGGATCCCATACGACTGGTCCGGCTCCTGCGTCTCCGAACGCTGCTTAACGCTGCCCTATTGGAACTGGGGCCCGATCTACGCTTCGATCGTCGAAGGGATCGTCGAAGGAACCTACGTTCCGGGACGCCATTATTTTGACGGCGACGCCAGAGGCTTAGGCCTCGTCGGTTTCATGGAAGGCGAGGAACTTCCGAAGGGCCTTCAGGACATGCCGGAAGAAGCGCTCGAATACGTCCGCAATTACATCGCCGATCTCGAAGCCGGAAAGATCGACCGCTTCGATCTCTTCGCCGGTCCGATCGTTGACAACAAAGGCAACACCGTCATCGCCGAAGGCGAAAAGATGGAAGACTCCGACCTCGATACCTTCGATTGCAGCGAAATGGGCTGCAAATATGGTATGCACTGGTGGGCTGACGGAATTCAGGCCGAACTCCCGTAAAGACCCGAGATCAGGTTAAACCGAACCGGCGGGCCGGCCGAATAAGCCGGCCCGCCGTCCGGGAAAGGACTCATTGCGAGAAGGGCCCGGCGCGCTTCTCAGGCAGAGACAAGGTTTATTATAGATTTCCATCAACTTTCACCAGAAACTTGATTTCATGCTGCGCCGCGCCGCTTTGAAAGTTGATTCGAATCACCAATAAACGTAGCAATAAAAAGCAGGACCTTTACATATTCTTTTGTACTGGGAGTAAATCTATGGAGAATGAACGTCCTTATGTCGTTGAAATGAAGGGCATCCGGAAAGAATTCCCCGGCATGGTCGCGAACGACAACGTCAATTTTTCGCTTCGACAAGGCGAAATCCATACGCTGTTAGGGGAAAATGGCGCAGGGAAAAGCACGTTGATGAACATCCTCGCTGGATTGTATCAGCCAGAAGCCGGCTCGATTAAAATCCATGGCAAGCCGGTCCTCCTGAAATCGCCGAAGCTGGCGATGCAGGAAGGGATCGGCATGATCCACCAGCATTTCATGCTCGTTCGGACGCAGACCGTAACCGAGAACATCCTTCTTGGGCTGGACGATCCGAAATTCGTCATGAATATTCATAAATACGAAAAACAGGTTCGCGCGCTGGGAAAAGAAAACAACCTCGAAGTCGATCCCGCCGCATTCATCTGGCAGCTGACCGTCGGGGAACAGCAGCGCGTCGAAATCCTGAAGATGCTCTATCGCGGCTGCGATATCCTGATCATGGACGAACCGACGGCCGTTCTCGCGCCACAGGAAATCGAAGTCCTGTTTAATACGCTGCGGACGATGACCGCGAACGGGAAATCGATTATTTTTATCAGCCACAAGCTGAACGAAATTCTCGAAATTGCCGACCGCGTAACCGTCCTGCGGCATGGAAAAATCACGGCGGAAGACGTCTCGACCAGAGATATCACGCGCGAAGATCTGGCGTCGCTGATGGTCGGGAGGAAGGTTATCTTCTCGTTCGATAAAAACCCATGTCGCTGCGGCGGTCCGGTCCTTGATATCCGTAATATCTCTGCGCTGAACGACAAGGGACTCCCGGCGCTCCGCAACGTATCGCTGCACGTTTGCAGCGGAGAAATCGTCGGAATTGCCGGCGTCGCCGGCAACGGCCAGACAATCCTGGCGGAGTGCGCCGCCGGAATGCGTCCCACGACCGAAGGAACGATCCATACCGACCGGCTGGATATCGGGAAAGCTACGATCAAGCAGACCATTCAGGACGGGATCGCTTATATTCCGGAAGACCGTCATCACGTCGCAACCGCCGGGAACATGAGCGTCGCCAACAACGTCATCATGAAAAGCTACGATCGAAAACCGATTTCGACCGGCTGGAAGCTTAACCAGCCTGCGGTCCGGACCTACGCCGAACGGCTTAAGGACGATTACCAGATCTCGATCCCGACGATCGATAAGCCGATGCGGCTCCTCTCCGGAGGGAATATTCAGCGCGCAATCCTCGCCCGCGAGCTGGATAACATGAAACAGCTCCTCATCGCCGTTCAGCCAACCCGAGGGCTCGACGTCGGCGCGATCGAAGGGATCCAGCGCATGATCCTCGCCCAGCGCGACGCCGGCGCAGGCGTACTCCTGATATCCGAAGAGCTCGAAGAACTGGTCACACTGAGCGACCGGATCTACGTTATGTTTGAAGGTCAGATCATGGGCGAAATTCTCGACGGCGACATCCGGAAAATCGGTCTGATGATGACCGGGACTCGTCTCGAAGATATTCCTGATGAAGACCCTGCCGCCGTTTCTCAGGCCGAAACTCCCGAAAAATAAGGATATAACGGAATATGACTAACAAATCAACCTTTTCAAACCGCTTCAGGTTTCCGTACCATATCAATATCGAGGAGAGGACGGACGAATCGCCGAAATGGCTTTCGCCGATCCTGACCCTTATTTCCGTGATCGCCGCGCTGATTTTCTCGGGGATCCTGATCGCGTCGGTCGGCGGCGATCCGCTGTACACGTATTCACGCATGTGGAACGCGGCATTCGGGTCCTGGTTCGCGCTTTCCGACTCGTTTACGAAAGCGATTCCGCTGATTCTCTGCGGGACGGCCTGCGCGCTGGCGTTTCAGATGAAAATCTGGAATATCGGCGCGGAAGGGCAGTTCTTCCTTGGGGCGTTCGGCGCCAGCCTCGTCGTCCTCGCCCCGATCGTCCCCGAAGGCTCTCCATCCTGGGTTTATATTCCGGTCATGATGCTTTCCGGGATGGTCTTCGGCGCGCTCTGGGGCGTCATTCCCGGCCTGCTGAAAGCCAGATTAAACGTCAACGAGATCATCTCAACTTTGATGCTGAACTATATCGCGATCGCCTGGAACAACTTCTTCCTGTTCGGGATGTGGTCCGATAAGGGGTTCCAGATGTCGAAAAAGTTTCCGAAGGAAGCGCTCCTGACGCGGCTCTCGGACATCGCGAAAACCTACGATATTAAAGCGCTGCGCGGCATGACGCTGCACCTGGGGCTCTTTTTCGCGATCTTCATGGCGATCATGATTTACATCATGATTTACAAAAGCAAATGGGGCTATGAGATTAAGCTCCTCGGCGAAAGCCGCGAAGTCGCGCGCTACGCCGGGATCAATATTTCCCGCAATATCGTGCTGATCATGGTCGTTTCCGGCGCAATCGCCGGTCTCGCCGGCGCGACCGAAATCTCCGGCGTTGTTAAGCGTTTCCAGGGCTCAATCTCCGATGGCTACGGCTACACCGGGATTATTATTGCCTGGCTGGCGAAGCTGAACCCGCTGCTGACGATCCCCGTATCGCTCTTTTTCGGCGGATTGATTATCGCCGGACGCGAAATCCAGCCTTCCGGAATACCGACGATGATTCAGGGGATTATCCTCGTCTGCCTGATTGCGTTCGATTTCTTCCTGAACTATCGAATCCGGATCACGTCCGTCAGTTCCAGCCAATCTATGATAGAAGAACAAAAGGAGACAGCCTGATGCAGCTCTTTCAACTCTTAGCCGCCGCTCTTTCCGGCGGGACCGTCCTGTTATTCGGAATGCTCGGCGGAATTTTCACCGAAACCTCCGGCGTCATGAACCTGGCGATCGAAGGATACATGCTTCTTGGCGCGACGATCAGCTACTCCGTCTCCGCTTCGACCGGGAATCCCTGGATCGGCCTGCTGATGGGCGCGGTTTCCGCCGCGATTCTGGGAATCCTGCATGCGATCATCTGCGTCACGCTGAAAGCCGATCAAGTCGTCAGCGGTCTCGCGACCAATTTTGTCGGAACCGGCGTCAGCCTCGTTCTCGGCGCGAACCTGTCGAGTCTGGTCGGAAAAGTTCCGCTCCTCCCCGGTATCGAATTCCCGGGCCTGCTGAATTACGGTTGGTTCGGCGAAGGCTTGTATCACCTGACCAAACAGAACGTCATGGTCTACATCGGGATCCTGATTATCCCTATCGCGCAATGGTACCTGAAGAAGACGCGGCCGGGGATGCACCTGCGCGCAATCGGTGAAAACCCGGAAGCGGCCGACGCGATGGGCGTTAATGTCAACGGACTGCGCTACGTGTACGCGATTTTCGGCGCGGCGCTCGCCGGAATCGGCGGCGCGGCGATCTCGATCGCGATCTACTCCGGCTGGTTCTCCGAACTGACGGTCAACGGGCGCGGATGGATCTGCGTCGGGCTGGTCATCTTCGCGCAGTGGGACCCGGTTCGCGGAGCGCTCGGCGCGTACTTTTTCGGAATCCTGTCGCGCCTCGTTCTCGACTTGAAAATTCCCTCGAAGCTTTTCGGCGGCTTAGTTGCCAACCCCTTCTTCCTTCATCCGAACTACACGTTCTTTTTGGAGATGCTCCCGTATATCTTTACGCTGGTCGTAATGATTATTGGCGCCAACAGCGCCAGGAAAAAACATATCGGTACCCCCTCCGCCCTCGGAAGACCTTACTCCCGCGGAGAGAAAGGAAAATAACTTATGAAAGCGGAATCCACTTTCCGTAGAATACCGATCGGAGAGGTCACGCGGGATCTCGTCGCCGTCGCGATGGGGCGCATGCCCGCCGATCTGATGATCATCAACGGACGACTCGTCAACGTCAATATCGGCCAGATTCAGCCGGACATGGACGTCGTCGTCAAGCATGGATATGTCGTCTATATCGGTAAAGACGCCTTATCTAAAATCCAGCGCGACGATCGAACCGTCGTCGTCGACGCCGCCGGACGCTGGGTCGCGCCGGGCCTGATCGATTCGCACGTGCATATCGAATCGTCGATGGTCGACCCGGTTCATTTCGCCGCCGGCTGCCTCGCGCACGGGACGACAACGATCTGCCCGGATAATCATGAAATTACCAACGTCCTCGGCCTCGAAGCTGTTCGGCTCTTTCATGACGTGCTTAAGGACTTACCGATCAAGTCGTTCCTGGCAATGCCGGTCTGCGTTCCCGCCGTCGCCGGGCTCGAAAATACCGGCGCCGAAATTCACGGGAAAGAAGTCGCCGAAGCCTACCGGAACGGCTGGGCTCAGCTCCAGGGCGAAGAAATGAACTTTCCCGGCGTTATCTACGGCGATCCGGGGACGCATGAAATCCTGAAAGCGTCGCATGACGCCGGCGTCGTCATGACGGGGCACTACTCCTCGATGGAGTTGGACCAGGGGCTGAACGCGTTCGCCGCCGCTGGAATGAACGCCTGCCACGAGGTTCGCAGCGCCGAAGAGGTCCTGAAGCGCAGCGAAATCGGCTTTTACAGCCAGCTCCGCTACGGATCGGCTTGGCTCGACGTCCCCAATACGATCCGCGCCTATACGGATAATCCCAACGCGGATACGCGCTTCCTGACGCTCTGTACCGACGACGTCAACGCTGCGACGATTGCCCGCGAAGGGCAGATGGACCGCTGCGTCCGCGTTGCAATCCGCAACGGCGTCCCGCCGGTAACCGCGATCCAGATGGCGACGCTCAACAACGCGCAGCTGATCGAAAAGGCGCGGCGGATCGGCTCGATCGCGCCCGGCCGAAGCGCGGATATCCTGATCCTCAGCGATCTCGTCAATTTCAAAGTCGATCAAGTCTATTCGGACGGCGTCCTCGTCGCAGAAAACGGAAAGATGACGGTCGAACTGACACCGTATTCGTATCCGGAAGCTGCGCTGAAAACGATGAAGCTCAACCCGCGAAAAAAATCCGATTTCGCGATTCCCGCGCCCTCGAACGATCCGCAGAAAATCCGCGTCATCGAAATCCGCCCCGGCGACGTCGTCGCTAAGGAACTCCAGCTTATCGTTGAACCGAAGGACGGATTCTTCGTCGCCGACGCTGACAACGATATCGCCAAAGGCGTGATCTTCTATCGGCATGAACCCGATCCGTCGATCCCGCCGCGCGGAGCCGGCTTTATCCGCGGAACGAAATTCCGCCCCGGCTGCGCCTATGCGTCAACGATTTCGCATGATTGCCATAACCTGCTCGTCGTGGGAACCGACGACGACGCGATGACGCTGGCGGCGAACGCCGTGATCGAAGCGAACGGCGGAATTGCGATCGTCGTCGACGGGAAAATCGACGCGGTCCTGCCGCTTCCGCTGGCAGGATTGATGAGCCTTGAACCGATCGGGGAAACCGCTCTGAAACTGAACGCGATCGAAAAGGCGCTCGGGAAAGCCGGCGCGGTCAGCGAATCGATCGAAATGACGATGAGCCTGATCGGATTGATCGTTATCCCCGAACTCAGGATCAGCAACCATGGGCTGGTTGAACTGAAGGGCAGCAACCCGCTGAAGCTCGTCGACCTCGTCGTAACCGATTAGTTCCCGGAAATTTCCCGAGACCTCCACCTCCTTCCAGATCACCTGCTCGGGGAAACCGGAACGGGAGAAAGAGACCGTACGTTCTTTCTCCCGTTTCACGTTAAACCGTCGGGATCATTTCAGGGAATTCAGAAAACCCCGCCCCCGCGTTTCCCGCTATCTATTTTCAGGGGACAATCGCCCTTGTTTGTCATAATCCGAGCCAGGAACGCTGAAATCCGGTTTATTTTCAGGCATATAATAGGAGCTTCTGTGAAAGGAAACGTTGATGCTTATCTTACCTGATTCATTATTCCTTGCTGTTGCCGTCGGATCCATTGCGCTCGCGGTCATGATACTCGCCAGCAACCACGCCGTTACCAAGCTCATCGGCATCGCCTCCTATTTCGATTTGTCCAGTACGTTCATGGGCATGACCGTCGTTTCAATCGCGACGTCCCTTCCGGAAATCGTCGCGCATTTCACCGCGTCGGTCAGAATCCTGGCCGGTCGAATGGATTATAAAACCGGCTCCGCGATCGTCCTCGGATCGAATATCGGCTCCGACGTCGTTCAGCAGACGCTTATTTTCGGACTCGTCGTCTTTCTCGCCGGATCGCTGACCTACCGCCGCTACTTCGTCTGGAAAAATATGATTCCCATGGTCGGGACGACAGTTCTCTGTATCCTGCTCGGGCTGGACGGAACCTATTCCCGGATCGACGGCGCGATCCTGTTCGGCTGCTTTATCCTGTACAGCTTCTATCTTTATCAGGACGAGCGGAAATTTTATAATAAGGACGCAAATCAGATTCAAGACGAAGACGTCGCCGCCGGCGTCCCGACCAACGGAAAAGAAGTCGTCCGCGATATCCTGATCGCAATCCTGATGCTACTGTTGACGATCGCGGGCGCGTCCGTCGTTCTTCAGCTTACCGAACGCATCGTTAACGAAACCGGGATCGCCGGGTCGCTGATCGGGGTCGTAACGCTCGGACTCGCTTCCGCTTTACCCGAACTCACGACGGCTATCGTCGGAATCCAGAAAAAAGAAGCCGGAATCTCGCTCGGGACGCTCGTCGGTTCAAATATCGTCAACCCGCTCCTCGCGATCGGCGGCGGCGCGCTGATTTCCGGATACGCCGTCCCGCTCCCGCTCGTCCGCTGGGACCTGCCGTGGGAAACGCTGACCGGCGCGATCCTCTGGCTGATCCTCCTGAAAGCGAACGGAAAAATCGGGAAGAAAGTCGCGGTCTACCTGATGATCATCTATTTCATGTATATCGTTTCGCGCGCCTTCCTCTTCCGGGCCGATTTCTGACCACCGCCGTTAAAAGTTATCCGGCGGAAAGAGAAAATCGTCCGGTTCCGGCTCGAAATCCGCCTCGTCGAACGCGCCCGGCGGTCCTTCCGGGCGGCAGTACGTCCGATAGCGGCACCAGGAACACGTCTTCAAATCCTGCGTCCGCGGATAATCGGCCTCATCCTCCGACCGCATCAGCGCCGCGTACGCTTCCAGCCGGCGCAGGTCCTCCCGGTACGCCGCCTCCGAATAATCATCGAACTCGATCGGGCGATCCGGGAAATTCGCGAACCAGTACGCCATCCGAAGCCGGGGAAAAACGTCCGCCGGCAGCCCCAGATCGACACGGTTTTCCACTGCCAGCGCGCGGTAAAGTCCTGTCTGCGGCGCGGCGGCGTAGGCTTCGCGCCGGGCAGCCTTCCGCGCCGTTTTCCAATCATAAATCGTCAGCCCGCCGCCGTCGACGGTCAATAAATCGATTTTCCCGTTCCAAAGAACGTCCGCCTGACGCATCGTCAACCGCATCTCAGCGTAGACGGTCCCTTCCGCCGGAAGCCGAACCGTATCGCGGAACCGCTGAAGCCAAAGCTGGATTTCGCCGTCCGCATTGCTGATCGCGCGCTCGATCGGTAAAAGCCCCTGCGCAACGCGCTGAACCGTGAGATGAAACTCGGAGCCCATCCGCGTCAGCTGGTCCGCCTTAAGATAATCGCGGTCAAACGGTTCCGGCCAATCCAGCCGCTGCACAGAACTATAATAATACTTCCGGCGACAGCTCAACAACGCCGAAACCTGCGACGCGCTGAATTCCAACGTCATTTCGCTTTCCCCTCCCGATCCGCCCCGCCGAAGCTTTCCCTGAGCGCGCGGACCGCGACCGCCTCGCACATCGGCGTCCGCATTTTCCCCAGGTTTCGCGACCCGTACAGACCTTTCTTCGCCCGGGTAATCCCAACGTACAGCAGCCGCAGCCGCTCCGCCGCGTAGGCGTCGGCGCTCCGCCGCGTCGCCTCCCCTTCGATATAGGTCCGGGGCGGCTCGGAACAGAGGCAGACCATCTGCTCGATCGTTTCCGACTGCAAATCCAAACGCCCGCGCGCGTAATAGACCTCGGACCGATAAAACTCCGTATAGCCGTTTTCTTTATATCCTTTTCCGATCGGAAAATCATAATTATTCAGCGAAGTCAGGTATACCTGGTCCCATTCCAGGCCTTTCGCCTTATGATACGTCGTGACGACGATCTTCCCGCGATAAAGCCCGGGATCAAACTCGCCTTCGTCGCCGCCCTGTCCCGCGACGACCTCGGGACGCTTCGAAGCTTCGATGATCTGCTCCGCCATGGTATCGAAATTCGCGAACGGGTCAGCCTGCGTCGCGCGCAGCACCGCGCCGGCCAGCCGGTTGGCAATACTCAGGTCGACCGGATCGATAAAAACGTCCTGCGCGATCAGGAGGACCAGCTGATCGATCCGGATCCCGCGCGCTTCGAGCCATTTCCGAGCCAGTTCCCGGATCCGGACGATCGTCTGGAATACGATCTCGTCCCCGCCGATCGACCGGAGGCACGTCTCGAAATCGTCCTCCGAAGCCGGATAGAAGAAATCGACAACTTTTTCCTGCCGGAACTGCGTCAGAATTCGGAAAACCTGTTCCCGTTCCGGCTCAGTCAGGTAAAAATCGAGCTCCCGCGGACGGGCCAATAAAACCTTGACAACGTCGATAAACTCGTTCTTCATCACCCGCGGACGCGCCAGCCATTTAAAAATTGTCGATAAAATCTTCCCGGCGTCCCGGTCCTGCGGCGAACTTTGCAGGAATTCGACAACCTCGATCTCGGAACTCCGCAGATAATCGGAAAACCTGACCCCGCGATCGTTCGTCGGCGCCAGGATCGCGATCGTCTCGTCCGGATACAGCTGCGTATGGCGAACGGCCAGATTCCCAATCACGGCGACTTCCTGATCCGCCGTGTATCCCTTCGGATCAAAGACGACCCGAAGCGGCTCATCGCGCGGGTTCGGGCTCGAATCGTTCCCGGGCGTCAGGTGAATATACGGCTCCGTCAGCGCGGCGCGCATCATCGGGATCGGATGATCCCCGATTGTCCAGCGAATCAGCCGGTTCGCGCAGCTCAGGATCGACTTCGTCGACCGCCCGGAACAATCCAGGTCGACCGTCCGGTCCGCCTCCGCCAAAAAGTTTTTCAGGTACGCCGGATTCGACGTCGTAAACGAAACGTTAATCGCCTGATTCGGGTCGCCGACGCGAACCCAGTTCCCCCGCTCGCCGACCAGCAGCCGCAGCACGTTTTCCTGAATCGCCGAACTGTCCTGCGCCTCGTCCTCAAGGATAAAAGGCCAGCGCTCACGCGCGCGCTTCAGGCTGACGCCGTCCGAGCTCAGGATCCGATACGCGTACGTCATTAAATCCTCATAATCCATCCCCGGATACGCCGCCAGCTTCGCCTGATACTCGGTGTAAACGTCCGCGGTCAGCGAAAGCAGCCGATAATCCCCGAGTTCGTCGTCCTCCGCTTCCGCCAGCGCGCCATGCAGCTGACGCGCGCTGATCCCCAGGTCCTTCGCCCGTTTGATCACGTTTTGACAGATCGATAAAACCTTATCCTTCCAGGAATCCTGAAAAACCTGTTCCAGGTAATTCGCCTTCATCGAATCGGACCGGACCGCGTCGAAGGCTTCCCGAAGCCGCGCGGTCGGGAGCCGGTCGATAATCTTTTCTAAGATATACGACGAAGTCAGCGCGTCAATAATCGTCGCTTCCGGGTCCAGCCCCAGATTCGCGCCGCCGCCGCGAACGATATCCGCGGCCATCGAATGCAGCGTGCGAACCTCGTACCCCACCCCGGGAACCAAACCCCGCTCGCTCATCAGCCCGGCAATCCGCGCCTTGAAGTTATTGACCGCCGAATTCGAAAACGTCACGACGAGAACGACAGGTTCCGTTCCAGGAATAAACGGACTGCTATACGAATGAATAATCGCTTCCGCCAGCTTCGCCGCCAGCATCGCAAGCGTATGCGTCTTTCCGCTTCCGGGAACGGCGGAAACGCCCAGCGTCCCGCTTTCGTAAGTCAGGATTTCAGCCTGCGCCTTGCGCGGAATAAATTTCATTCGCCCTCCGCTTCGCTTTCCGACCCATCCTGAGCGAGCGTTTCGAACCAGTTCTCGTCCCAAAGCCCGGCCTCCGCCGGATCGTTGCCCGCGATCGGAGGCATGTATTCGATCGGGAGCTTCGGCTGGAGCCGCGCGCTCAGGTCGGCGAACAGGTACAGCAGGTTTGACTTCTGATCCAGGCCCGACTCGTTCAGCTCGCTCGCGTAAACGTAAATCCGCTCGCCGCAGCGCGCCAACAACGACTGCACCAACCGCTGCATTTCAACCTGGTTCCGCTCGTATTTCCGATAATCGTCCCAAACGTCGCCCTCGCGCCATCCCGTCGAGAGGACGGCGTCGTTCGTCAGCGTCCCCATGATCCGTTCCCACCAGCGCGGAGACCCGGCGTTCAGCCAAACCTGATAACGGAACGGCCGGTTCAGACCGATAAACCCGCCAGCCAGCGTCATCAGGATCGAATTTTCCGGAAATATCGCCGCGTTATCGCGAACCGTCGCCGAAACCATGCCGTCGGCAACCGCGCGCATGTACATTCGCCAGGTCAGCCGGCCTTCCGGAAGCGCATCCATCGCTTTCCGATACTTCTTGAGCGAATCGATCAACTTGATAAAACAAAGCGGAAACGATTCGGCGACCGACCCATGCGCGGCAAAACCCGGCTGTGTCAGGACGTTATGAAAAAAATCGGAGACGGCCTGATCCGGGGGCGTTTCGTCGTCACGACGCGCTAAGATCCATTCGCTCATGCGGTCGAACGCGCTCAGAAACACGGGGGAACATTCCCTCGTATCTTTCTCGGCCATCTCTTTCAACCGCTTCGGCGTAAAACGGACCGTTCCGTCCGGCTCGGCCGCCGTTTCAAACGCTTTGACGACGAAAAGCTGAAGCCGAAGCGGATCGATTCCCGGGATAAAAAACCGGAGCGTCTGGACCAGGTCCAGGTTCCGGATCGGATATCCCCAGCCGGGCCGCAGCAGCGCCAAAAACGTCAACAGGCAGCGCGACTCGATTTCCACCGCCAGGCCGCGCGACGCCCGAAACGCGAACGCGCGCAGGTTTTTCAGCCGCAGTTCCCGCTCGAACATCGTATACGTCACATCCGAAAGCAGCGGCGCAATAATCACAATATCGCGGCAGTCTACCCCCTGTCCATGAACCAGCGCGGCGATATCGCGCGCCGCGTCCTTAATCATGCGCGGGTAATAATGCGTCAGGTGGAAACGGAAAGCCTCGACCGGGTTCCCCGGAAGCGACGCGGACGGGGCGTTCGGATTTTCGATCACCGCCGCCAGCGCCCTGACCGAACCGGAGGATACGAACGAGTCGCTCAAGACGCCGGTCCGGTCCGCCCCATCGCGCAACTTCCGCGCCGAATCCGGATCGCCGCCCATAAACGTCCGGAACCCGCCGAGCTCGTCGTAAATCGCCAGCGAGGAATCGACGATATCGCGAATCGAGAGTCCGAACGCGTGCGCAAGCGGGATATCCTCTTCGACATTGTCATGGACAAAGAACTGAATATGGTCCTGGAGCCAGCGCCGGTAGAGCGGATTTCCCGCCAGGCAGCGCTGATAAATTTCAAGCTGGAGCGCGAAATCGAGCATGTTATCCGCACGGCAGGTCTCCTTAAACGAGAGCCCCAGCCGTTGAATCAGATCGAAAACGGATCGCATCGTCCCGTCGCCGCTCCAACTCGACTTCATGCGTTCGGCGTACGTCTCGAACGGGAAACCCGCCGCCGCCATTTTATGCATCGCCATCGTCGCCTGATTCAGGAACCGGCTCAGCGTCCATTGCAGAACGTTAAACGCGCCGCCTTCCCAAAGCGGTTCGGCGACCGATTGGAGAACGACCTGCGCCGTTTCAATCGTCAGGAATAAAGGCGCGGATCCGCCCGCCGAATAACCCGCCTCCTCCGCGATCAGCGGCCAGAACAGGTTGAGATTCTGCTGCACGAAGCCGTTAAACGTCGTCACCCACGCGCTTCGTCCATCTTCAGTCCGAATCCCACGGTACGCCTCCCCAGCGGACGCGACCGGCGTAAAAACGAGCGTCCGCTTTCCCGCCCGCTGGGCGCTGAGCATGCGCCGGACGCGCGCGCAGCCGACCGTCGTCTTTCCGGCGCCGGGAATCCCTTCAATAAAGACGCGCCCGGTTAACGGCGCTTCCACGATATTTTTTTGCGCTTCCGTAAGTCGATCCATAGTTCGTTCGTCAATCCTGATAGTATACCTGATTCGCCGTGGACAGGAAAAAGAAAAATGGAAGGGAAAGAAAAATAAACTCCCCGGAACTTTTCGCGCCGTTTCCGCGTCATAATAACAACTGGCAGATAATTCCTCAGGTACAATATGAATTGTAAAGCGCATCGATTCTAAGAAGAAAGCAGGTGTCCCCACAATGAAAAACCAGAACCAAACCGTCAAAGTTTTAAACCTCCTCCTGACCGTTCTCGCGGTCTTAACGCTGTTCGCCGCGGCCTGCGCGCAGGAGCAGCCTGAAACCGATGAAGAAGACCTGATCGAATACCCCAATCCTGAAAGCCCCGACGAGAACGCTGAATTCCCGCCCGAAACTCCCGACGAGACGGGATACTTCGGCGTCAGCGCCGAGGACCTCGCCGCTTTGGACCAGATCTATAACCAGATGACTGAATTCGGGCGTTCGAATTCCGGCTGGTTCGGCGCGAACCCCGATGTCTGTTCCTGGATGGGATTAGGCTGTGAAAACGGCTCGATTGTCCGCTTTTCGTTCGATAACGTCGAGTTTTTCTGCGAAATACCGTCCGCTTTAACGGCGCTTCCGGCGCTTCGCGAAATCCACCTGACGAACACGCTCCTCCGCGGAGTCGTTCCGGATAATTTCCTTCAGAAGGATACCCTCGAACAGGTTGACCTCAGCAATAACCTGTTGACCGGGCCAATCCCGGAAAACATCTACGCTCCAGGCCTGCAAAATCTTACGTTATCCGGAAATAAGCTGACCGGAGAAAAACAGCAGATGCTGAACGAACGGCCCAATCTGGCGCAATGTGAGGCGAACCTGACGATCGACCCCTATCGGGAAATCGATCTGACGCCCGGAATCGACGGCGGAATTCCGCCGTCGATCGGAGGCTTATCGGTAATGAGCCGGCTCGATCTTTCCGGGAACAACCTTTCCGGCGCGCTGCCATACGAAATGACGTATCTATGGTCTTTGGGCTCGCTTTTCCTGAACGACAATAACACTGAGCAGCCGTTGATGACCGATCACCCCGAAGTTATCGCCAAATTAGAAATGATTCCGGATAAAAATATCGACGGCGTCGTACTGGCAAGCCCGCCGACAGTCGAGATTCCGACCGAAGTTCCGACTGATACGCCGGAGCCGACCTGGACGGAAATCCCGACTGAAATTCCGACCGACACGCCGGAGCCGACCTGGACGGAAATCCCGACCGAAATTCCGACCGACACGCCGGAGCCGACCTGGACGGAAATCCCGACCGAAATTCCGACCGACACGCCGGAGCCGACCTGGACAGAAATCCCGACCGAAATTCCGACTGACACGCCGGAGCCGACCTGGACGGAAATCCTGACCGAAATTCCGACCGACACGCCGGAGCCGACCTGGACAGAAATCCCGACCGAAGTTCCGACCGACACGCCGGAGCCGCCGACAGCCGTTCCGCCGACGGCCGTTCCACCGACAGCCGTTCCACCAACAGCCGTTCCACCGACAGCCGTTCCACCGACAGCCGTTCCGCCGACAGCCGTTCCACCAACGGCCGTTCCGCCGACGGCCGTTCCGCCAACGGCCGTTCCACCGACAGCCGTTCCACCGACAGCCGTTCCACCGACAGCCGTTCCGCCGACGGCCGTTCCGCCGACGGCCGTTCCGCCGACGCCGATCGTTATTACAGTCATTCCACCAACCGCTGTCCCGCCAACACCGATCGTCATCACGGTCATTCCCCCGACGCCTGTCCCGCCGACCACCGGTCCTATCATTATTGAGTGGGTCACGGCAACGAGCCAGCCGTTCTACTGGGCTACCGCCACGCCGCAGCGCAACTGGATGACTGCGACCCCGTATTGGCGATATCAGACCGCGACGCCGATGCCGTATGTTCCGCCGATCTGGGTGTATCCGACCGCGCCGTCGAATCCCAATTACGTCTATCCAACGTCGCAGCCCAACGTCAATCCGAATCCGCAGCCGCAGTCGACCTATTACACGCCGCCGCGGCGGACCGCAGCGCCGCCGAGTAACTGGACTCCGTTCGCGCAGGTCCCGACGGCGACAAAAGCGCCGACCGTCAACCCCGCCTCTCAATTCGGCTTCACGTACGATTCGGCAGCAATGACCGCGGAACGGCTCCCGGTCTCCTGGAAATATACGGGGATGGACTCATACATGATCAATTACCTGACTAAAAATAAGACGCTCTTCCCCGGATTCGCGATGGAATGGACAACGGCTGATAAACTCTGCACCGGGACATCCTGCAAATTTGAGATCCTGAATATCCCGATGGACCTGCTCAAAGACGGCGTCTTCTATATCCAGCTCCAGGGACGCGATAAATCAGGACGCGTCTATCAGAGCGATCCGATCGGTCTCCAGGCCGCCGTAACGCCGGAACCGTCCGCAACGCCGGTCCCGGAAGAAGTCGAGGAAGGGAACTGGTTTACCCGCTTCCTGAAATGGCTCTTTGGACCGATTATCCGCTTGTTCGGAGGCGACGCATAAAATGGATTGGTTCGTCTATTTATCCAAGCTGCTGCCGACGCTGATCTATCCGATCGGCCTGACCTTCATCCTCTTAGCCGCTGCGCTGCTCTCGTTCAGGTCCGAGAAATGCCGAAGGCGGTTCCTGACCGCGGCGTTCCTGATTCTCTGGGTTACCGGGCTGCCTTTTCCCACCGCATGGCTGACCCGCTCACTCGAGACGTCGGCTCCCCCGCTTCCGGCAGGCGAATCCGCGGAGGTCGCCGTCGTCCTCGGAGGCGGGACGGAATCGTTCGAAGCCCCGCGCCAGATGGTTGAAATCGGCGGCGCGGGCGACCGAATCCTCTACGCAGCGAAACTGTATCATGAAGGACGGGTCGGGAAGCTTCTTTTCGGCGGCGCATATTTCGCGCCGCTGAGCGGAAAGAAGCCCTCGGTCGCCGCCGAAATGGCCGATATCGCGGAGCGGCTCGGCGTCCCGAAGGAAGATATCCTGATCCAGGAGACGTCGCTAAATACCGCTGAGGAAGCCGCCGCGGACGCGGTCATCCTGCGCGAGATGGACGTTGAAAAAATAATCGTCGTCACCTCCGCGACGCATATATTCCGCGCTGTGAATCTCTTCAAAAAACAGGGCTTCGACGTCGTCGCCGCGCCAACCGATTTCACGTACTCGGACGCGGAATGGGAAGACCTGACCCATCCAACAGCGGAAAGCTGGTACCGCTATGTCATTCCGCAATCGGGAAACATTCGTGCGTTCGAGACCGCGGTTAAGGAGTACCTTGGCGTACTGATGTATCGGATCCGCGGATGGCTTTAGAAGAAACGCGGCCCCGCACCCCTATAGAAAAACCGCTCGCCGGGAGCGGTTTTTCTATATATCCTGAATATGCTAATCCTTCGCCTGTTTACGCGTTCGCGGCTTTTACGATCGCGCTGAACGTCTCCGGATCGCGAACGGCCAGATCCGCCAGCATCTTCCGATTCAGGCAGATATCCGCTTTGCGAAGTCCCGAAATCAGGCGGCTATAAGAAATTCCGTTGATCCGCGCCGCAGCGTTGATCCGCGTAATCCAAAGCTTCCGCAAGTCGCGCTTCCGTACGCGGCGATCGCGAAAAGCGTAAACCAGACCGGATAACAGCGTTTCATTCGCACGGCGGTAAAGCTTCGAACGAGTCGCTCGATACCCTTCCGCTAACTTCAATAATCTCTTGTGCCGGCGATGTCCCTGCGGACCACCCTTAACACGTGCCATAAGCTATAAACTCCTTTGCAAACCCCCGGACGCCGGTTTTTTCAACCCGTTGCGAACATCCGACAGCCGCACTGAAACGAACCGATTACGCCATATAAGGCGCGAGACGCTTGACGCGGCGGACAATCTTCTTGCCCTCCACCGGAATCATCTCTGCCAACAGTTTTTTCGTTCGCACGGACGTTCGGCGGCGTAAATGACTCTTCCCGCCTTTCGTGCGGACGATGATGCCGGACCCAGTCATGCGAAAACGCTTGGAAGTCGCCTTGTGGGTCTTCAGCTTCAACTTACCCGATACTTTTAATTTGCGTGGCACAACAAAACTCCTTAATATTTTATCGCCGAGACGCATAGGAAAAGAACCGCGTCTTCGACGGATTAGCCTGTAAATTATACCCGGGATTCATCCTTCCGCCGGGAAAGACAAAAAATCAGGACGCTAAATTGGATTACGGCTCTCCTTCGCCGTCCTCCTCCTCCTCGTCATCGTACGCCTCGTCGATCTCGTCCTCGATCTCAGGTTCAGGTTCATTCGCGCGTTCTTCCTTAATTTTAGCGATTTTTTTCATGTTCGGCGCTAAGAGCATCCCCATCGTCCGCCCTTCCATACCCGGCGCCTGCTCGATCATCGCGATATCGCTCAGGTCCTGCGCAATTTCACGCAAATCCTCCAACGCAATTTCCGGATAAGTAATTTCACGCCCGCGAAACCGAATCGTCACGCGCACCTTCATCCCGCTCATCAGCCACCGGCGGGCGTCGCGCGTCTTGAAAGATCGATGATGATCTCCTGTTTTCGGACGCAGCCGGATTTCCTTGATCTCTATTTTCGTTTGAGACTTTCGGGCTTCCTTCTCTTTTTTCATCCGCTCATACAGGAACTTGCCAAAATCCATCACACGGCAGACCGGCGGATTCCCATTCGGCGAAACCTCTACCAGATCCAGATTTGCGTCCTGCGCCATTTTTAACGCTTCGTAGGTCGATATGACGCCGATGTTATTGCCCTGATGATCGATGACCCGAACCTCGGGAACCCGAATCGATTCGTTTACGCGAAAATCTTGTGTACTAATCTTATGCTCCTTCCAACTTGCCGGCGAATTTCAGGTCAGGCCAGCAAATTACCAGTCAAATATATCATAATCCGCGATTTTCCGCAATCATGACCTTTGTCAGGTCTGCAAAAACCCGTCACGATATCCGGAATCCGCTATAATAATCGGCATGACGCCCCTGAACGAACTCGCAACCGCGGCTCAGCCTTTCCTCGGCTTCCAGCTCACCCCGTCACAACTCGACCAGTTTGAGCGCTTTCTATTCGAAATCCTCGAATGGAACGCGAAATTCAACCTGACCGCGATCCGCGACCCTGAATCGATTCGCGTGAAACATTTCCTCGATTCCCTGACCGTCGCGACAGGGACCGGCGATCTGAACCGGAAGACGCTCGCCGACGTCGGGACCGGGGGAGGCTTCCCGGGAATCCCGCTGAAAATCGCGTTCCCGGAACTGAAGCTGACGCTGATCGATTCGATCGGGAAAAAGCTGAAATTCTGTGAACGCGTCTGCGCGCTTTTCGGCTGGACCGACGTCGTGACGCTGCATGCCCGGGCCGAAGACGCGGGCCGCATGGCGCAGCTTCGGGAGCGGCAGGATTTCGCGGTCGCCCGCGCCGTATCGCGTCTCCCGGTTCTCTGCGAGTACCTGATGCCGCTCGTGACCGTTGGCGGCGCCATGCTTGCGCAGAAATCCGCTGACTGCGACGAGGAAATCGCCAGCGCGAAAAAGGCGATCACGCTCCTCGGCGGCGCGTTCGAGTCAAGCCTCCGATTCGAACTCCCAGGCGCCGGCGGCGAAACGTCCGGCCGCGCCCTCGTCGTCATCCGCAAGCGCAGCTCAACGCCGGCGGCTTACCCGCGTCAGGCCGGGATTCCGCTCAAAAAACCGCTCGGCTAAACCATTCCCTCTTTCAGCAGGATACCATCACGGACTTCCCAAATCGTCCGGCTCCCCAGGAACTCAGACGAAAAAAACTTCAAGTCCGTCGTCGTCACGATCCCCTGACCGCATTCGTCCAGCAGCCGCATCAGCTCCCCACGCCGTCCCGCGTCCAGCTCAGAAAACGTCTCGTCGAGGAGCAGCAGCGGCGCCGTCCCCTTCGCCTCCCGAATCCAGTCGACCTCGGCAAATTTCAGCGCCAGCAGGACCGTTCGGACCTGACCGCGGGAGCCATAAACGCCGACATCAATTCCATTCGTCACAACGCGCATTTCATCACGATGCGGCCCGATCGTCGAAACGCCGCGCCGGATATCCTGCCTGCGTCCGGATTCGAGCGCCGTCCGGACCGCCATGGTAATTCCGGCGATCGCTTCGGGTTCCGCTTTCCCGTCCGCGCCGACGAGCTCCGTCAGCGTCAGATCTGCATCGCTCAGCGCCGGCCGGTACCTGAGCGACATCACCTCGTTCCGCCCCGTCAGTCGCTGCAGCGCGGTATCCGCCAGCCGCTCCAGCGTTGCGATCGCCCGGGCGCGATGATAAATCAGGAACGCCCCCTGCCCGGCCAGGAGCTCATCCCAATAAGCCAGCTGCCCCGGATCGCCGCCGCGCTCGTTTAGCGTCCGAAGAAGCGCGTTCCGCTGCAGGACCGCACGCGCATAGCGGCTCAGCGTCCGAGCGTAACCCGGAACCGACTGCGACAGGAGGATATTCAGGTAGCGCCGCCGCTCCGCGGGCGGTCCGCTGATCATCTCCGTCATCTGCGGAAGGAACAGAACCGCCGGGAACTCGCCGACGGCGGATTGCGCCGTCGTTTTCCGCCCGTCGAGGAGGATTTCTTTCCGAAGCCGCCGGGTTTCCCGCTCGCCTTCTAATATCAATCGGATTTCCAGCTTCCGCTTCTTTTCCCCAACCGCGTATGCAGCAACGATCCGCGCGACAGCCGGGTCCTCCTCTTCCGCCTGAAACCGGATGAGCTGCCGATCCTGACCCGCAAGAGACGTCGAAAACGTCGCGCAATAAAATAAACTTTCGAGAATGCTCGTTTTCCCAACCGCGTTCCCGCCCCGCAATAACAAAATCCCGTTCGGAATATCGCTTTCCAAACGGGCGTAAGAACGAAAATTCGTCAGCGACAGCCGTTCAAGCCGCAAGGTTCCGCCTCGCTTCAGCCCTTCTCGTCTGCCGTAACCGCGGCTTCCATTTCATCGTCTTCAGCGTCAAGCTGCCAGACGTTCGACGATCGATCCACGTAGCAGACTCCATCTAAATGGTCGATTTCATGCTGAAAGATCCGCGCGATCCAGCCCTTCAAGTCATATTTTACCGGCCGGCCATAAACGTCGAGCCCACGAACCTTAACGGCTTCATGCCGCTCGACTTCGCCCGCCAGGCCCGGAATCGACAGGCAGCCTTCCACGCCTATGACCATTTCCTCCGAACGCCAGATAATTTCAGGATTGACAACCTGATACGTCCGCAGCGGCGAATCCTCCTTTTCATCGTCCTCAGGGAACTCGACGACGATCAGGCGAACCAGCTCGCCGACCTGCGGCGCGGCCAGGCCAACCCCATGCGCCTCACGCATCGTCTCCAGCATTTCATTCGCGAGCCGCCGCGTCTCGGCGGTAATCCGCGAAATCTTATGACTTTTCTTCCGTAAAACCGGATTTCCAATTTGAACAATCGGCAAACTCATTGATCCTGACTCCATGATCCACATCCGGCCCATAGCCGGAATTCAGTTACGATTAAATCTTTCCATAATTGTAACTGTTTTTCTGGGAATAAACGTTCCCGGTCCGAAAAAATAAATAATCGTTCCGGGACCTGGCGCCGCCCGATGAATCAGGCCTCGAACCATTGATTCCTCGCGGGAACCTTCAACGCCCTGAACGCGTTCCCCGCTGCCTTTCGCAGCGGCTTCGAGCCGCAGACGAAAACGTCATAGCGGTCGCGCTCCCGCGGATAAACGCGCCGGATCGATTCCGCCGAAATCGGTTCTCCAATCGACCTCACAACCGTCAGCTTCAACCGTTCCTCCAGCCTCGTCAGCTCCTCTGCAAACCAGACCGCCGTTTCGCTGTCGGCGCGGTAAATCAGCGTCAGCTTCCGTGGGTCGCGTCTTTCCGCCAGCGTTCTAAGCGACGCTATCGCCGCCGCGATCCCGTACCCATCGACGATAAAGACGAATCCGTCCGCTCCGAGCCGATCCAGCCGGAAATTCCCATGCGCGATCCCCACCGCCGCTTTCGTCCCGACGCGAAGCGAATCGCGTCCGCCCGGAAACGCAGCGCGCAGCGTACCATCCTTCCCAACGCCGCTGATATAAAACAGCGGCTTTCCGGAAAAGGCGCCGCCGTTCAGCGCCAGTCCAACCGACTGGCCCGGGAGAACGACGGCGTGACCCGATTTCCGTACGAACGTCGCCTCGACCGCATCCGCGCCGATCTCAACAAGCTCGCTGATCTCATAGCGCGCCGATCGAAGCGGCAGGATCACCCCGCCAACCGCGACGCCCATCACCGCTGCGAGGAGCAGCGCGCCCCACAGCCAGAAAACGACAGGACTCAGATCAGGCGCTTCCGCAAAATACGCCTGCGCCAGCGCGAAAGCGACCACCGCCGCCGTGAGCCAGAATCGTCCGATCCGGAGCGCGCTGTGAATCCCGCCACGCCAGGGATCGGCCGTCAACCGTAAAACCGCCAGTACCGCCAACGCGCCGGCGATCGCGACGAACGTCGGACCTGGCAGCAGGCCCCCGCGCTCCGCGGGCAGAACGTGAACGACCTCCGGAAGCTGACGAAACTTCAGGAGCAAATGCGCAGCGGCAAAGGTCAGCCCGGTCAGCCCGACAGCGCGATCGATCGACGCCGCTTCGCGCGGATTAAACCGTCCTGCGACGCAGGGCAAATCAGCGAACGGGACCAGCGACAGCGTCAGCAGCGACAGCCCCATCACGCCGCAAAGCCGCGCGGCAATCCACCCGGCATCCAGCCCCCCCCCGCTTCGAAGCGTAAACAGCGCCGCCCCCGTCGGGAGCAGCGCGGCCAAAACCAAACCAGCAATAAAAAACGTCCGGGAAGATCGGAGCGCCGCGACGAACGCGCGGCGTTCCGATCGATTTACAGCAGCGTTCATGCCTGAATTTCCTTTCCAAATTTACCTGTTGCGGCTACCCGATACGCCGGACGATCAACCCGGCGATAACCGTCACCGCGACGAAAAAGCCGATGACGACAAAAACAAGCGTATTTATCATACTGCGCCTCCATTTCGAATTCCACTTCATTATACAGTCTTCCTCTGGAACCGACTGAAAACCGGAAATCGCGGCGCGCCGGACGCGCTCTCCCCGCCCAGATCAGGGACAGGTAAAGAACTGTCATGAAGGGAACCTGTCGAACGCCGCGGCCAACAGCAGGAATTCCCAAACGCGTACCTTCCGCCTGAAACAGGCCGAATACAGTATCATTTTAATAAGGGGAACGCATGGAAATTCAGAAGTTGCTCGATTCTTTCGTCATACAAAGCGAAAATATCCTGAAGGACAATCTGACGGGAATCTACCTTCATGGCTCGATAGCGATGGGATGTTTCAATGGTCAAAAAAGCGATATAGATTTAATCGTCGTCGTTCAGCGTGAGCTTTCCAACGCAATAAAACGCCAATATATGGATAAGATCGTCGAACTGAACAATCAGGCGCCTGGAAAAGGGTTGGAGCTGAGCGTCGTCAGGGAGTCGGCCTGCAATCCCGTTATCTACCCGACGCCATATGAGCTGCATTTTTCGGCAATTCACTTGAACCGATACGCTTCGGATCCCGAGGAGTACATCGAAAAGATGAAGGGGATGGATAAGGACCTGGCAGCGCATTTCAAAATCATCCGCCATCGGGGAAAAACCATATATGGAAGAAACGTATCCTCCGTTTTTTCCGAAGTCAGCGATCAGAACTATATGGACAGCGTCTGGTCGGACGTTGAAAAGGCAGAAGAAGGCATCAACGGAAATCCGACATACGTTATCCTGAATTTATGCAGAGTACTGGCGTACGCCAGCGAAAAGCTGATCTTGTCCAAGCGGGAAGGCGGAGAATGGGCGCTGCGGCGAATTCCCAGTCAAGGATTCAAAAGAATCATAGCGGCCGCGATCGAAGATTACAGAGGCGGCAGGGTTATAAAGACAGATTCTCCAGCTGCGGTAGAGTTTGCGGAAACCATGCTGCGGGAGATTCGCGATTCAGGATCGGTCTTTTTTCGAAACACGCGGAACGACGAATCAATTGGACACTGCGGAATCAGAGAGGAAGCCAGACTGATTTCGGGCCATCCGGTTGATCCCGGTGAAAATGAAGAAGCGGCATGATGATCTTCAAGCCGAAAAGAAAGGAAGGGAACGCATGCAAACGTTCAATCGAAACGCCAGGAGCGAAAGCCTACGCGAAAATTCAGAGCAGAACGACGCGAACGATTATGCGTTCCGTGACGCCGACGAACGCGTCGAAGCCTTTCTTGACGTCTACCGTCGCCTTGAAAAAGCTCTGAAATCGAACAGGCGCTACGCCCAAAATAATCCGTACGACAACGTTATTATCCGCTTCAGCAACTCGAACGAAGGCAAGGCATATAAAGAATCGCTCGACCTTATCCGTGAGATCCGGAACCTGCTGACCCATTCGCCGAAAGTCGCCGGCGATTACCCGGTCGAGCCTTCTCCCGCGCTGTACCGAATCCTGAAAGAGGTCCTGGAGATCGTCGAGAATCCCGAACTCGCGGTCAATTACGCGATCCGCGCGGATCAGGTCTTCAAGACCTCGCTTCATGAAAACGCGCTGAACGTCATGCGTAAAATGGAGTCTGCCGGCTTTTCGCACGTTCCCGTCGTCATCCGCGACGAGCTCCTCGGCGTCTTCAGCAAAACCAGCGTCTTTTCGTACATTATTAAAAGCGGAGAAAAACAGATCGGCACAGCGTTGAAAATCAGCGATTTTCTTCCCTATATCGACCTGAATTATCCGAATGGGGACCGGTATGAATTCGCGACGAAGGACGCCCTCGCCGCCGACGTCCGCGACCTGTTCGACATGAGTCTCAACCGCCGCTCGCGTCGGATCTCCGCTGTCTTTCTGACCGAAACCGGCGAACCGAAAGCGAAACTGGTCGGAATGATCACCCCGTGGGATATCCTGAAAAACGCGAACGACGCGCGCTCGGGCGCGGGGAAGTAAGCGCCGCGGATTTCTTACGCTCGTCTTATAATCGTCGAGTAAATTTAAACGAGACGCTTGATGATTTATCATGAGTTGAAAATTTGAAAGGAACGTACATGATTCGATTCGATCGATTTACAAAAGAAGCTCAGGACGTCGCGCAGCGCGCGATTGAGCTTTTAAAAGACTATAAACATAATCAACTTGCAACTGAACATATCTTACTGGCGCTGATCGAGAACCCGGAATCCGCGGCGGCGTCGCTCCTGTCACAGATGGACGTCAGCGCTGAGACGCTCGCTGACCGGATCGACTTCATGCTCCGAACGCGGGTCAAAGCCGATTTCTATAGCGGCGGCTCCGGCCAGCTCTTTATTACGCCCGAGGTCCGCTCGATTATTGATAAAGCTCCAGCCGAAGCCAGCCGGCTGAAAGCCGATCTCGCCGGCCCGGAACATATGTTCCTGGCGATCCTGACCGAAAAAGGCACGGCCGTTTCGCGCCTGATGCAGGAGTTTGATCTCAACTGGACCAAGGCGTATAATCTCCTCGCCCAGAAAAGCCAGAGCGCTTCGCAGAACCGGAAAACGATCAACACGAAATATAAAAACGTCGCAAAGTATTCCCGCGACCTGACGGATCAGGCCGCTAACGGCAAGCTCGATCCGGTTATCGGCCGAGACGCCGAGATTTTACGCGTGATTCAGGTCCTTTGCCGCCGGACGAAAAATAATCCGGTCCTGATCGGGGCCGCCGGCGTCGGAAAGACCGCGATCGCCGAAGGCCTGGCGCAGAAAATCTCCGTCAACGACGTTCCCGAACCGCTGATGGATAAAAAGGTCATGTCGCTCGATATCGGCGCGATGGTCGCCGGATCGAAGTTCCGTGGCGAATTCGAAGAGCGGCTGAAAGCCGTAATCGAGGAGGTCCGCGCTTCCGAAGGCGAAATTATCCTGTTCATCGACGAGCTGCATACGGTCGTCGGCGCGGGCGCGTCGCAGGGCGCGATCGACGCCTCCAACATGCTCAAGCCGGCCCTGGCGCGCGGCGAACTGCAGTGCATCGGCGCGACAACATTCGATGAATACCGAAAATATATTGAAAAGGACGCGGCGCTCGAACGCCGTTTCGCTTCCGTCTACGTTGAAGAACCGAGCGATGGAGTTACGATCGCGATGCTCCGCGGGCTGAAGGATCGCTACGAGGATCATCATAAAATCAAGTTCGACGATGCCGCGCTTGAAGCCGCCGTCCATCTCTCATCGCGCTACGTGACCGACCGCTATCAGCCGGATAAAGCGATCGACCTGATCGACGAATCGGCGGCGAAACGGCGCGTCGCGCTCTTCTCGATCCCGGACGAACTGCGGCAGATGAAAAATAAGATCAGCGCGCTGACGCAGGAGGAGGAGGAAGCCGGAAACGACCGCGACTACGAACGCGCCGCCCGAATTAAAGCGGAACGGATCCGAATCGAGAGCGAATTCGAGAAAAAAAGCCGCGCCTGGAAAACGGACCAGAAGCTCGACGATATCGTCAAAGTCGACGATATCGCCCAGGTCGTCGCCCAATGGACCGGAATCCCGGTCAACGCGATGCTTGAAAACGAAACCGAGCGGTTGATCAAGATGGAAGAACGGCTCGCCGAACGGATTATCGGTCAGAAAGAAGCGGTTCACGGTTTGTCGGACGCGATCCGCCGCGCCCGAACCGGATTCAAGGATCCGAAACGCCCGATCGGCTCGTTTATCTTCATCGGCCCGTCCGGCGTCGGGAAAACCGAGCTCGCGAAAGCGCTGGCGGAGTTCCTTTTTGACGACGAGGACGCGCTCGTCCGAATTGACATGAGCGAGTATCGCGAACGCCATACCGCGTCTCGATTATTCGGCGCGCCGCCAGGATACGTCGGCTATGAAGAAGGCGGTCAGCTGACCGAGGCCGTCCGCCGCCGCCCCTATCGCGTTATCCTTTTCGACGAAATCGAAAAAGCGCACCCCGAAGTCTGGAACTCGCTGCTGCAAATCCTTGACGACGGACGGCTGACCGACGGGCAGGGACAGATCGTCGACTTCCGCAACACTGTCCTAATCATGACCTCAAATCTCGGAACGGAATATATCAGCCGCAGCGGCACGCTCGGCTTTCTCGGCACGGGCGAAAACAATGAAGACCGCGACGCGAAGATCAAGATTGACCGCGCGCTCAAGGATACGTTCCGTCCCGAATTCCTTAACCGGATCGACGAAATTATCATGTTCTCGCGACTGAGCGTTGACGAGATGAAAGAGATTGTCGATCTGCAGCTCAAGGAAATCTGCGGACGGATCGTCGACATGGGGCTCACGCTCAACCTCGACGACAGCGCGCGGACCTGGCTGGCGACCGTCGGCTATGACCCCGCCTTCGGAGCACGCCCAATGCGCCGCGCGCTCCAGAAGTACCTTGAAAGCCCGTTGTCGATGAAGTTCCTGTCCGGCGAGGTCGTCAGCGGCGACATCGTCAGCGTGACCAAGGATCCGGAACGGGACGCGCTCGTTATCACGAGAGAAACCGCGGAAGATTAAATTAACGACGTGAATCTTTCAATCCATCGTTCCTCGAAGCTGATCGCCCCGGGGAACGATGGACAGCGCTGCCGCCGCAAGGACGCCCAAAGATACCGACGCTACAACGCGATAGCCCCGTCATCCGGAAGAAACTGCTCGATCCCAAGATACAGAATTCCGGATTCATCTCTCCAGGGCCGGATAAAATCGCGGACAACAACCATCTTGGCGAATGAATCAGGAATGCGAATCAGCGAAGCGATTTCCTGCCTTCGCTTTTCCGGATCGTCGACCGATAAAGCTGACTGGATGTAATACCCTCTGATCCCCGCGATTGACGATAAAATCAACTTCCAGCTGTTTCCGGATTTTCTTTCCTTTTCTCCGTTTCGCCTGAAAGCGGTTCATAACCAGTTTTATCGCCAGGCCGTCCCGCCTTTTCGCCTGAGGAGAGATGAAATGATAGAATATTCCTCATGAACGAAAGCGATACCAACCGGCGCGTGCTGACGCTTTTCCTGATCGGAACGGCGGTTTATGGCCTGACGCTGATTCTCTGCCTGATCATCAAGAAGCATGCGCTGACCGCCGCGATCAGCGCCGTCGGCGCTATCGCCTATATCGCTTTTGCGCTCTATCTGCTTTGGCTCAGGCGCAGCGGCTTCAACCTCAGCGAAAGTGCACGCCCTGCGCGCCGGCGACCGGAAGCGGGAAACGCCCGGCCGATCGAGGAAGCGATCCGGCAGGAAAATCCGCTCAGAATCCATATCGATCTCCCGAAAAATCCGACTCCGGACGAAGACAGAACCGTATCGGAAGAAACGCCTGATTCCGCCGCGTCCTCCCGCCTGGCTGCGCAGCAAACGGACGAAATCGCTCCGAACGGAACGATCCTCTTCAAAACACACGCCCACTGGATGAAATTTTTTCGAAGCAGCTTCAGCGTCCTGCTGATCGGGATCGCGTGCCTGGCTTTCGGAATATATGGCTCGACCGGATCGAAACCGTTCCTGCCGTCGGAATTTCGCTCTGTCGTCGGGGCTGCGATTCTCGCCTGCGCTGCCGTCGCGCTGACCCTTTGGATAGACTGCGCCAACGATGAATTCCGGATTGAGAATGACCGCGTCGCCGAGGTTTACCGGAAGCCCTTCGGCTTTGAACGGGAAAGAACCGCCCTGTTGAATAAAATCCAGACAGTCGAGATCGCCCGGAAGAACCTCTTTGCCTTCCTGTTTAACTATGGCGACGTCGCGATTAACATCGGCGAATCCGTTTTGCACTTCGAATACGTTCCCGATCCGAAGGCCTTCCGAGAACGAATCTTCGCCCAAATCGCCGCCTGCGAAACGCTCGATCGGGAGCGCGCCAACCATGCACAGCGTCAATTTATCGAAGAAATCGTCACGGCAATCCGGCTTGAAAAATAGCTTTCGAAGTATCTTTCATACAGCAATTACTCGGACAAAGAATAAACTGATAACATATTGGAGTCCTGAAACTGAGCAAGCCGTTCTTGAACGATTATCACTTTAAGGAATCAAGCAAAGATGCATATTTACTCGCGCAGATTTCATCGCTTAGTATGGTCTGAAATGTTGAAGCAAGACTGGGTTCCATATTCCTTCTCGACACTTAATCTTCCTATCCAACATTGGAGTCGCAGCTTAACTGGCAGTTTTTTTACTCCTCTCGCCCCCTATCGCACGCCCATCCCACCAGCCGCACGGAGAACCCGGCGCCGCATATCTTTCCGCGCTTCGGCTCGGCGGTCGGACAGCCTTGCTGTATAATGGGAAAAAATTTCAAAAATAGACGTCCTGGAGGCAGTATGGATAAAACGATCGTTCCGATTTATGATCCGGCGAAAATTGAAAAGAAATGGCATGGGTTATGGGAGGAAAATCGTCTGGATTATTCCGATATTGACCTGACCAAACCGAAACACTATGCGCTGACGATGCTCCCGTATCCGTCGGGAAATCTTCATATCGGCCACTGGTACGCGATTACCCCGTCCGACGCGCACGCGCGCTTTATGCGGATGCAGGGGTATAACGTTTTATTTCCGATGGGGTTCGATGCGTTCGGGCTCCCCGCCGAAAACGCCGCCATCAAGCATAATATCCACCCGGCAGAATGGACGTTTAAAAATATCGACCACATGCGCGATCAGCTTAAATCGATGGGCTGCATGTTTGACTGGCGCCGTGAGATTATCAGCGCGAAACCTGAGTATTACCGCTGGACGCAATGGTTTTTCATTCAGCTGCTGAAAAACGGGCTGGCGTATCAGAAATTCTCGCCGGTCGACTGGTGCCCCACGTGCAACACGACGCTCGCCCGGGAACAGGTCTGGGGTGACGATCGGCATTGCGAACGCTGCGGAACGCCGGTTATCAAGAAAAACCTGAATCAATGGTACTTCAGGACGACCCAATACGCCGATCAGCTCCTCGATTTTTCCGGGATGGACTGGCCGGAACGCGTTCGAACGCTTCAGACGAACTGGATCGGCCGATCGGAAGGCGCGTCCGTGACGTTCGAAACCGAATCCGGCGACCCGCTCGTCGTTTTCACGACGCGACCCGATACGCTCTGGGGCGCGACGTTCATGGTCCTTGCCCCGGAACATCCGCTGGTCGGGAAGCTCACAACCCAGTCGCAGAAGGCGGCGATCGGCGCCTATATCGAAGAAGCAGCGCGACAAACGGACATCCAGCGCGAAGCGGAAGGGCGGGAGAAGACCGGCGTCTTCACCGGTTCCTACGCGATCAACCCAGTCAATGGGAAACGGATCCCGATCTGGATCGCTGACTACGTCCTGATGGGGTATGGAACCGGCGCGATTATGGCGGTCCCGGCGCATGACCAGCGCGATTTCGATTTCGCCAGGAAATTCGGGCTTGAAATTATCGTCGTCGTTCAGCCGGACGACATGGAACCCCTCGATGGAAAAACGATGAGCGAGGCGGTCCCGGCGCAGGGGAAACTCGTCAATTCCGACGAGATGAACGGCGTTTCCGGCGACGAAGCGATACCGCGCGTGATCGCCTGGCTCGAAGAAAAAAAGATCGGCGAACGGAAGATTACCTATCGCCTCCGCGACTGGCTGATCAGCCGGCAGCGCTACTGGGGAACGCCGATCCCGATAATCTACTGCCCGGAACATGGCGCCGTTCCTGTTCCCGAGGACCAGCTCCCGGTCAGACTCCCGGACGACGTCCAATGGACCCCAACCGGCGAAAGCCCGCTCAAGCTGCATCCAACCTGGAAGTACGCGAAATGCCCAATCTGCGGTCGGGACGCGGAACGCGAGACCGATACGCTGGATACGTTCCTCTGTTCCAGCTGGTACCATCTTGGGTATCTCAGCCCATATCATCAGGGTTATCCATTCGCGCAGGAAGAATACGATTACTGGATGCCGGTCGACGTCTACACGGGCGGTATCGAGCACGCGACCATGCACCTGATCTATACGCGGTTCTTCCATAAAGCCGGACGCGATATCGGCGTCATGAAAGGCAAAGAACCGATGATCGCGCTCCGGAACCAGGGAATCGTCCTCGGAGAAGACAGCGAAAAAATGTCGAAGAGCCGCGGAAACGTCGTCGATCCGGATAAGCTCATCGAGTTTTACGGCGCCGATACCGTACGCGCGTACCTGATGTTTTTTGCGCGCTGGGAACTGGGCGCTCCCTGGAACAGCTCCGGAATCGAAGGCAGCTCGCGTTGGATTCGCCGAACCTGGTCAACAATCCTCGAACCGGCGGATAACGACGACGACGCGAGCGAAGATACGCTCCGAGAACTTCGCCGCAAGGTACATCAGACGCTGAAATCGGTAACGCGTGATTTCGAATCGTTCTCGTTCAATACGATCGTATCCAGCCTGATGGAACTGCTGAATAAGATGATCAAAGCGAAGCAGGCCGGCGCGTTCAGGACGGAAGCCTGGGACGAAGCGGTCGAAATTTACCTGAAAATGATGGCGCCGATCGCGCCGCATATCACCGAAGAGCTCTGGTCGCTCCTCGGAAAATCAGGCTCGGTCCACGTTCAGCGCTGGCCCGAACTCGACGCCGAAGCCGCGAAAGCCGACGAAATAACGCTCGTCGTTCAGGTCAACGGGAAGCTCCGCGACCGGATCACGCTCCCCGCGGAATACGCCGAAGCCGAAGCGAAAGCCGCCGCGCTCGAAAGCGCGAACGTCAGGGCCGCGCTGGCCGGACGCGAGCCGAAAAAAATCATCGTTGTCCCCGGGAAGCTGGTCAATATCGTCGGATAATCCTGAAGGCGAAAGAAAAGGAAGAAAAAGATATCAAAACTGCGCTGTTTTCTGATCAGCGCAGTTTAGTTTTCAAATCCGGGAAACAGTTCCGGCTGAAATTCCGCTCAAGCTTATAACAAACGCAGTTCCGAGCCCTGTAAAGACGGCGCCCGCTCGATCTCCGCGCGTTCAATCGTCATCCGCTCCGGAGCGATCGGACGCAGCAGGTCGGAAACTTCGCGCGGATCATCGCATGTCAGCCATCGGTCGCGATCCTTCCGGTCTATAATAACCGGCATACGCGAATGGACCCGCGCAGCGATTTCGTTCGCTGCCGTCGTGATCATCGTCGCTGAATAGACTTCGTTTCCCTCCGCGTCCATCCAATAATCCCAAAGACCGGCAAACGTGAAGATCTTCGTATCGGGGAGAAAAAACCGATACGGGGTTTTCGTCCCGCCTTCCGAAGTCCATTCATAATACGACGTCGCCGGGATCAGCGCGCGCCGTCTCCGGAATGCGTTCCGGAACGACGCCCGTTCCAGGAGCGTTTCAGCCCGCGCGTTGAACGTTTTCCGCGCGATTGAAACGTCCTTCGCCCAGGACGGAACCAGTCCCCAATAAAAGTATTCCAGCTTCCGACGCTTCGCGTCGATCAGGATCGCGATCCCACTCCCGGGCGTGACCTGATCTCTGGGTTCAAAACGCGGCGGAAGCACCAACAGGTTCAGTTCCTCCGCCAGCGCCGCCAGCTCTGTCATCAATGAATATCGGCCGCACATATCCGATTTCAGCTCAATCTTCCAAAAACCGGTCCGTCAAAAACGTCTTGATCGCTTTAATCGAACCGGCGCGGTCGTCGCGCGAAACGCTGTGGCCCGAGATCGGCGAATAATACCAGCTCCAGTTTGGGTGAGCCGCGAGGAGTCCGCGCACGATTTCGGGCGTAACGATTCCGTTCAGCTCCGGATTCCCGGTCATCAGCAACGCCGGGAGCGTCATTTTCGCCGTGATCCGGTCCCAGTCTTTTACCAACTCCGGCAGGATCGCCAACGATTCAAACGTCGCCTGCTGCTTGGCTTTCGCCCAGGCGCGGTAATCTTCCTCCGCCCAGTTTGGATTTCGCGCCCGGATTTCCACGATCAGGTCCGCGTAAGACGCCGCATGATACGCCGTCAGGTCCGAGCGGAAACTATCGATCCCGGCGGCGATCCGTTCCTCGGTAACCAGCGCTGGATCGAACCAGGGCGGATCGATCAGGACCACGCCCCGCGTCAGCTCGCGATACTCAGCGCCCAGGTACGCCGTAACCGCCGCGCCCATCGAATGCCCAATGACGACCGGACGGTCCAATTCGTATTCCCGGATCAGCGCGGCCGCGTCGCCCGCCATCGCCGCGATCGAATAGTCGTTATCAGCGGCCTTATCCGAAGCGCCATGTCCGCGCATATCGGGGAAGACAACGTCATACGAAAACGCAAGCGCCGCGACGAGACTGCTCCAGAGCATGCCGCTGTCGGTCAGTCCATGAAGAAGAACGACAGCCGGGAGCTCGCCGCCGGTACGATGCACCGTGAGTCTCGTTTTTCCAGCTTCAAAGCTCCCGCGATACAGGTTCAATTTTCAACCTCATTTACGATCGCTACGCCTGAGCTGGTCCCGATTCGGGTCGCCCCCGCGTCGATCATCTTCCGAACGTCCGCCAGCGTTCGAATCCCTCCCGACGCTTTCACCTCAACCTCTTCGTCAACCCATTTCCGCATGTTGCGGACGTCTTCGACCTTCGCTCCGCCGGTCGAGAATCCGGTCGACGTTTTCACGAACATCGCGCCGCAGGCCTGACTCACCAGGCAAGCGATTTTCATTTCCTCTTCGGTCAGCAGGCAGGTCTCCAGAATCACCTTAACGATGGCTTTATCTCTGACCGCGTAAACGACCTGCAGGATATCGTTCGCAACAGTCCGATAATCCTTCCCCTTCAACGCGCCGATATTCAGGACCATGTCGACTTCTTTCGCGCCGTTTTCAGCGGCAAGTTCCGCCTCAAAAGCTTTCGCCTTCGTCGCCATCGCGCCTAACGGGAAGCCAACGACCGTACAGACCCGGACATTCGTTCCGCGTAAAAGCTCAACGCACAGCGGGACCCAGGTCCCGTTGACACAGACAGAAGCGAAATGATTTTCGCGCGCTTCATTGCAGAGTTTAACAATCTGATCCTGCGTCGCGTCAGCTTTCAGGAGCGTATGATCGATCATGCAAGCAATTTTCGCTTTTTCGCTGAACGGGATTTGCTTCGATTCGTCCTGAACAAGAGCTTCCCAAACGGAATCCGATTCATCTAAGAAGATCAGCGCGTGCGTATCCCCGTAGGCCGCGTGCAGGGGGTGCGACGCAAATTCGGGCAGATCCCCTTGTTCCTCGGTTTCCAGATCTGAAAATTTATCCCAATCCGGTTCCGGTTCGTACCGCGCTTCGCTCACGAACGACTCATACTTTTCCATATTCTTTTTCTTTTTATGATCCTGCGCCATTGTCTTTTTTCTCCTCTGAGTTATCCTGTAGACTCAATCGTTGTTCACTACGGATAATTATAGTCCATTCGGGTCCAATTTCCGCCAGGCTCAGACCGAAGAAAAACCGACCGCGCCGGAATCCGCTCCCGCCCAATCCGTGCCCTCCCACCGAACATCGCTGACAGCCTGATCCGGAATTTTTCGGGATCGCCAGGATCGGAACGATCAAAAACAACCTCCGGCTCATCGTCGGAAGCCCGCTTCCAGCGCTATAATTCACTGAAAAGCCGGAAGGCCGGCGGGGAGAAACTCCGCCAGCTTTCCGGCTAACGCGATCAGCGTGGAAACGCAATCATCGCGCCGATTGCCAGAAACAGGATCTGAATCAGGTACATCGGAACCGCGAATTTCAGGAAGTCTTTCAACTTATACTTCCCCATCCCCAGAATCAACGCCGGCAGTCCGTCAATCGGCAGGAACCCGCCGCCTATTCAGAGATTGGCAATCGATCATCCGCGTTCTCAAAAGCAAAACCAGTTCACAGAACATTCATCATCCAATACAATATCGGAGAAACATAGAACGGAGTTATTTTTCCGATTAAGAAGTTTTACTTCGCTTTCGTTACATTCATCATATTTACCGTGCTCTATCAAGCCATTAGAATTTTAATAATAAGCGAAATCAGAAGCAAAATATCATATCCGCCAGATTTTTGGAGCAATACTTCAAATGATTTTAGAAGAAATTCAAAAGAAAATGCCGGGATTTACAAAATCCGAAAAACAAGTCGCAGAATACATTCTCGCACACGCCAACGCCGTCATCGAGCTAAGTATCTCCGAAATTGCAGCGTTGACAAATACGAGCGACGCGACCATTATCCGATTTTGCAAACGGTTAGGATTAAACGGCGTTTATCAATTAAAAATCAATCTTTCAAACGAATTAGGAAATTCCGGTTACCTCGTCGGCGGAAAGCAAGAAGATACAAATCACTTTTCGAAGTACTGGAAAAAAGTCGAATCAAATATCACAAGTCTTTCACAGAATCTGGACGAAAAAATCATTGAAGACAGTATTGAAACGATTATTACGGCAAAACAAATCCATATTTCAGGGTGGGGGAATACCGGAATGGTCGCCGCCGACTTCGCACATCGCCTGACAATGTTCGGTTTCAATACTTTTTTCACAACGGTCCCGGAATATGCAATGCGAAACCTGGCGACATCACAGGAGCAAACAATCCTCATCGCATTTTCACATTCCGGATCCTCCATTCATATTATCGACATGTTGAAACTAGCCAGATCGTTGAATCGAAAAACAATCCTCATCACAAACACGGAAGGATCGCCTGCAAATAAATATGCCGACTTATCACTGATCGCTAATATCAGGAACGAATTATTCAAGGATTTAGGCGCGGCGTCGCATATTTCGGAATACATCATCATCGACTTACTTTTATACGGCGTCTTATCCCAAAAAGGACCCGCGCAAATTTCGGACCAGGCGGAAGTTCTTCTATCAAGGCACAAACTGTAAGGAAGGAGAAAACGTTGGCCGATCCAGTCGATTCATTATTTTATTGTAAAAACATATCAAAATCCTTTGGCGGAACGAAAGCTTTAAAAAACGTCCAATTAGCAGTCGCGAGAGGCGAAGTTCACGCGCTATTAGGGGAGAATGGCGCTGGCAAGTCAACACTCATGAAAATTATCATCGGACTTTACCGTGAAGATTCCGGCGAAATGTTTTTCTCCGGAGAAAGATATAAGATTGCAGGCCCTTCAGAAGCGTTATCGAAGGGAATTTCAATGATCCATCAGGAATTAAATCCCGAGCCTCATCTGACCATCGCGGAAAGCATCTTTCTAAATCGGGAAGACACCTTTGGGAAAACTATTTTTTTAAATAAAAAAGCGACAAACCAAAGGGCTCAAGCGCTCCTCAATAAGTTCGGGATCAGATTTTCCGCCGATAGGGAAATCAGCTCGCTATCGCTTGCGCAAACTCAGATGATTGAAATTGTCAAAGCGGTGTCTATGAACGCAAAAATGATTATCATGGACGAACCGACATCATCTCTGGACTTCGACGAAACGAAGAGACTATTCGAAACAATCCGAGACCTGAAATCTCAAGGCGTATCTATCATCTATATTTCACATCGGATGGATGAAATTTTTGAGATCTGTGACCGCGTTTCCGTATTCCGCGACGGCTCGTATATATCCACCCACAGCCTGACCGATATCACAAAAGATAAATTAATCAGCCTGATGGTTGGGAAAAAAGTCGAATCTATTTTTCCAAAAATAACCTGCCCGATTGGAGACGTCGTTCTAAAAGTTGAAAATTTATCAGGCGACGGATTTTCAAACATTACGTTTGAAGTCAGAGCTGGAGAAATTCTCGGATTATCCGGATTAGTCGGATCTGGACGAAGCGAGACCGCCTGCGCGATTTTCGGCCTTCGGGAGCGGCGCTCAGGAATGATTTACTTGAACGGGAGGAATTTAAAAATAAATAAACCGATCGATGCAATTCAAAATGGAATTTGTATGGTAAATGAAGATCGAAAGAATTTCGGATTATGCCTGAATCGTCCGATTCGCGAAAATATAACGCTACCCGCTATTCAGGACTTCGTTTCTTATCTGTTGATCAACCATAAAAAAGAAAGGGAAGTTTCCAGCTCTATTTCAAAGAAAATAACGCTCAACGCGAAAAACCTTGATTTAGACGCTTTCTCGCTGAGCGGAGGAAACCAGCAAAAAGTCGTTCTATCCAAATGGCTGCTGACGAATCTGAAAGTCCTGATTCTGGATGAGCCGACGAGAGGCGTCGACGTTGGGGCGAAAGCCGATATTCATAGAGTTATGGGAGAGCTGGCTTCGCAGGGGTTGGCGATCATCATGATCTCATCCGAATTACCGGAGATTATCGGTATCAGCGATCGAATTATTGTCTATCATGAAGGGAAAATCAATGGGATCATCGACCGCGAAATGATTCTAAATGGAGAAATTTCAGAAGAAGAAATATTAAGTTTGGAATTTGGGGAAGAAATGGAGATGATCGAAAGATGAAAGAACGAAAACTTTTTGGAATGACAAAGGAATTATTCCTGAGACGCTACGGTATTACGTTCATCTTTATTGCGATGGTTATTCTCCTGTCGATCGTCTCGCCGGTATTCAGGACATGGCGGAATTGGGTCAGTATTCTTCAACAGGTTTCGACAAATGGCATTTTGGCGTTAGGGATGGTATTCGTCATTACGGCAGGCGGAATTGATTTGTCCATTGGCTCAATGTTGGCGCTGACGAGCGTAGTCGTCGGCGAAACGCTTATTGCTACGAATTCAATTCCATTAGCAATCTTTGCCGCTATTGTCATATGTTCAATATTTGGCTTTATAAACGGCATTTTGGTAGCCAGGTTTGACCTGTTCCCATTCGTTGTTACGCTCGCTACACAGCTCGTTATTCGAGGAATGGCGTATATTGTTTCCGGGGGGCAATCAAAAGTTATCATGCATCCAAACTATCGGGATATCGGCTTGGGAAAAATAGGTGGGATCATCCCATTCTCAGTTCTGATTCTTCTTGGCGTTGCAACCGCATCGTACATACTGCTGCATCAAACTACATTTGGTCGTTATATTTATGCGGTAGGGGGAAACAAAGACGCAGCGCGAGCCTCGGGCGTAAACGTTGAAAAAACAATAATTCAATCATATATTCTGATGGGAGGATGTTCGGCAATATCCGGCGTAATCTTAGCGTCCCGAATTAACGCGTCGCAGCCCAACATCGGCATGGGATATGAAACAGACGCAATCGCAGCCTGCGTTATCGGAGGAACCTCGTTCGCAGGAGGCGTTTCTACAATTCCGGGCGCAATGATTGGAATTTTCATGATCGGAATTATTTACAACGGAATGAACCTGCTCCAGGTCCAATCCTATTGGCAAACTGTTATCAAAGGTTTGCTTATTCTTCTTGCGGTACTTCTTGACATGTATCTCAATAAAAAACGCAGTAAATAACGGGAATACCCGTAAAAAAGGAGAGAAAAAATGAAAAACAAAGTTTTATACATATTGCTGTCAGCCGCTGTTCTCACTTTGATCACAGGCTGCACATCCGGAGATAAACCGTCGGAAACCAAAGTAGTCGTCGGTTGGCTCCAGAAGAACCAAACGAATGTTTTCGAAACGTACATCAATAAAGGAGGCGAAACGGTTCTAAACGAAAAAAAGAAAACTGGAGAAATCACGGACTTCATCCTTCTCGATGGGAATACCGATCCTTCCACACAGATTAATCAGGCAAACGATCTGATTAACTCAAGTGTATCCGCCGCTATTCTGCAGCCAGCGGAAGCCGATGGAAGCGCTCCAGCGCTAAAAGCCCTTACAGACGCCGGGATTCCAGTCGTCGTCGTAAACGCACGAACAAACAATACGGATGAACTCGCCTCCGCATACGTCGGGTCTAACGACATTGTCGCCGGCGAAATGATGGGGAAGTTCGTCCTCGATAAGCTGGGGGAATCTGGCGGCTATGCGCATCTTATGGGTATGGTCGGGAACTCAGCAGCTGTTGAACGCACCACAGGGATTCATAACATTATGGATACAGCGTCCGGATGGACCTTGCTTGACGAACAATCAGCGGAATGGCAGGGAGATAAAGCGAGTAAGTTTGCGCAAGACTGGATCAATCTCCATGGCGACAATCTGGATGCAATTATCTGCGACAACGATGATATGGCAATCGCCGCAAAATTAGCCTGTATCGAAGCTGGACGAGATGACATCGTTGTCATTGGCGTTGATGGAATTCAAAGCGCGCTCCAGATGGTCAAATCAGGCGAGTTAGACGGTACTGTTTTTCAAGACGGCAACGGACAAGGGAAGAAAGCTGCCGAGCTCGCGATCGAATTAACCAAAGGGAATCAGATTCAAAAAGAATACTGGATCGACTTCGTCCTCGTCACGCAAGATAATGTTGATCAATACATTTCAGAATAAATCTTGGTATTAAGGAGGAGACCGGTTATCTTCAAAAATGGCCTCCTCCCCAAAAAACAGGTGGAGAAAAAATGTACGAATTAACGAATAGCGGTCTACCCCTTTACTATATTGAAGAAACAGGAATGATCGCCTTAAGTGGAGAACTATCGTTCGATGGATATTCTCGAAAATATGCGAGCCAAATGGAAGGATTATTCTATACAAAAAAAACGTTATCCTCAAGCGAGGCAATTTACGACGTTTACCGTGGAATCCGATTTCCCAAAGACAAGGCGCTTTTAGATGATTTTGAGTTACGCTACGATATCACAGTGATCTACGACGGAACGATCGACGGAGAAAGAAAAAAAACCTCCGGGCATTATCATGGCTACAATCCAGCCAGAACGGCGACATACGCGGAAGTATATGAGGTTATTAAAGGAAAAGCGCTGTATATTCTTCAACGTGCGGATAATTTCAGCGACACAACCGCTGAAATCCAAGTCAATGACCTGAAATTCGCTATCGTCAATGAAGGAGAAGCGATTATCATTCCGCCAAATTATGGTCATTGTTCTATCAACATCGGAAGCGGGCCCCTGATTTTCAGCAATTTAGCCTACATCCCTTGCAGCGTACATTATGCCCAGGTCCAACGATACCATGGAATGAATTACTACATATTCAACGATAAAGAAAATGAGTTTAATGTAATTCCGAACAGGCTATATCCCCGCAGCCCCAATTATGAGATTGTGACCGTAAAAGAAGCGCCAAACCTCGGGATCAAGTTCGGAGTTCCCATCTACAAGAGCTTCCAGGAAAATCCAAAAGCGTTTAGTTATTTAGGCGACCCAGCGCCCTACGAAAGCCTGATTTTAGAGAACCTGACAGGAGTACAGAAAAAATGAAAAAACTTCAAATTGCTCTCGACTTATTGACCTTGGAAAACGCGCTTGATGTCTTGTCAAAAGTCGCGGAATACGTCGACATTATTGAAGTCGGGACTCCATTAATCATTTCCGAAGGATGCAAAGCGGTAGAAACAATCAAGCGCAAGTATCCCCAAAAAACTGTCTTCGCGGATATTAAAGTCATGGACGGAGGTTCTGTTGTCCCAAAAATCGCTTTTAGCGCGGGAGCCGATATGGTTTCCGTCTTAGCCGCTGCGGATGATAAAACGATATTGGCCACGTTGGATTGCGCGAAAGCATTCAGTGGGAAAGTCCTTGTCGACATGTGTTCCGTTGCAGATTTGACCAAAAGAGGAATCGAGATTGACAAGATGGGCATCGATTATGTTTGCGTTCATGTGGGCTACGATCTTCAAGATCTGAATATTGACCCAGTAGAAGAATTAAAAAAAATATCGTCGATGAAAACGAAAAAGGCAATCGCAGGAGGAATCCGCTTAGAGTCTTTTCAGGATGCCGTGAAGAGCGCGGCCGATATTATCGTCGTCGGAGGGGGTTTATATAATCAGCCAGAAATGGTATCGACAGCAAGGGAAATGCACCATATCATCGAAAGTTTTAATGGAAAACAGGGTTAGATGATGGAAATCAAACAGATTACACTCAGCGCCACAGATGAATTACGCCAGATTTTCGAGAAATTAGAAGAGGATCAGGTCAAAACGTTAATCGAAAACATCACACAAGCAGATAAGATATTCGTATCCGGAGCAGGACGATCTTTGCTCATGCTTCGCGGATTTGCGATGCGACTGATGCATTTAGGATTTAGGAGCTATGTCGTCGGCGATACAATAACGCCTGCCTTCAGCGAAAACGATTTGCTGATCATCGGTTCGGGCTCCGGAGAAACGAGAACGCTGATTTCAATAGCGATAAAAGCCAAGGAAATCGGAGGAAAAATCACGTTGATTTCAACACGTGAGAAATCTACCCTCAGTAAATTGTCATACGATACAATAATTATTCCAGCGTATACGGATAAAGTTGACGAACCGTCCCAGAGAAAGCCGCTGCTTCCCGGCGGATCATTATTCGAAGAAGCGCTTCTGGTCCTTCTTGATTCGGTCGTTCTCCCTCTATCGGAGGTGCATTCCATACCCACGACCAAAGCATTTTCATTCCATGCGAATTTGGAATAACCATGAAAGATACTTTTGTTGGAATTGACGTTGGGGGGACAAATATTAAGATCATGCTCATGGATTGTGAAAAGACAATCATAGCAGATCACTCAATTCCAACAGAAAAAGAAAAAGGACGTAACTCTATTACAGACAAGATCATTAACATAATTATACAGATGTTAACAAACAATCAGGTATCAAGAAACAGAGTAGCCTGCGTCTGCATGGGATTACCGGGAGCTATTAACATCAGAGAGCAAAAAACCATACATCTGGCTTATCTTGATTGGAACAATCTTAACCCAACGGATGAAATCGGGAAATTCTTCAATTGTCCGACCTTGATTGATAATGATGCAAGTCTGAACGCATGGGGGGAGTATCATTTTTCATATGCGAATCAATATAAAAACATCGTTCTTCTGACGTTAGGAACGGGCGTCGGCTGCGGCGTTATCCTCAATGGAGAGATATTTCGGGGATCGTCTTATCTTGGCGCGGAAATTGGGCATATGACAATCGATGCGTCGAGTCCTGAATTATGCCTTTGCGGCAGGGCTGGACATTTTGAAGCGTTCTGCTCAGGGAAAGCCCTGGCCCGCTATACCTTGGATCAATTAAAACGCTATCCTGACTCAAAGGTCCAGCGCTTATCACAGGAGGCGGGAGGGAATTTCAACCCGATCATGATAGACAGAGCCGCGCTGGATGGGGATTGGTTAGCATGTAAAATTTTCGCACGATTTAATACATATCTATCAATCGGGATCGCCAATCTTGTAAATATTTTCAATCCTGAGTTAATACTAATCGGAGGCGGTTTAGCTGCGGCAAAGAACATTCAGATTCCTGCAATAAAGGCCGCCGTCATCGAGCGGATCCTTTCGCCGGATCAAATGTGCCAGATTGAAAAAACAAAACTTGGCGGAAAAGCAGGGATGTATGGAGCATGCCTGAAGGCCATGGAACATCTGGAGCAGGTAAGGTAAGCAGCGCTTTTTACCGAGATACTTTCACCCCTCCTTTCCACGCAAGCTCCATCCGTTCATAGCCTTCTTATAAAAATACCGCCTGACAGAGCAACCGGTAGTATAATCAGGATAAGTGAAAGAACGCACAATCTCGATGATCCGACGTTCCTTCAAACATAAAGACAAAGGAAGTAGAAGGAGAATATATGATTCGTTTTACCTTGCCGCGTGATCTGTATCACGGAAAAGACGCACTTGCTGCGCTGAAGACCTTAACCGGAAAAAAAGCCATGATTTGCACCGGCGGAAGCTCGATGAAGAAATTCGGATTCCTCGACAAAACGAAGAAATATCTTGAAGAAGCCGGAATGGAAGTCGCGATCTTCGAAGGGATTGAACCGGATCCGTCCGTTGAAACCGTCATGCGCGGGGCTGCCGCCATGCTCGAATTCGAACCGGATTGGATCGTCGCGATCGGCGGCGGCTCTCCGATCGACGCGGCCAAAGCCATGTGGATCAAGTATGAATATCCACAGACGACCTTCGAGGACATGTGCGTAGTTTTCGGTATCCCGAAACTACGCAACAAAGCTCGTTTCTGCGCTATTTCGTCAACCTCCGGAACCGCTACCGAAGTCACCGCCTTCTCGATCATCACCGACTATCAGAAGGGCGTAAAATACCCGATCGCCGATTACGAAATTACTCCGGACGTTGCGATCGTCGATCCTGAATTAGCGATGACCATGCCGACCAAACTGGTTGCGCATACCGGTATGGACGCGATGACCCACGCGATTGAAGCGTTCGTCTCGACCGCCAACAGCGATTACACCGATCCGCTCGCGCTCCATGCGATCGAAATGGTCAAAGCTGATCTCGTTCCGTCGTTCAATAAAGACACCGATGCCCGCGCCCGCATGCACGACGCGCAGTGCCTCGCCGGAATGGCGTTCACTAACGCGCTCCTCGGTATCGTCCACTCGATGGCGCACAAAACCGGCGCCGCGTTCGACGATTTCGGAGCGCATATTATCCACGGCGCCGCTAACTCGATGTACCTCCCGAAAGTCATCGCCTACAACGCGAAAGAACCGACCGCTAAGAAACGCTACGCCGCCATCGCCGATTTCATTAAGCTCGGCGGGGCCTCTGACGACGAAAAGATTGCGCGGCTGATCAAGCTGCTCCGCAACATGAACGACGAACTCCGCATTCCACACTGTATCAAACATTACGGCGCGGACAGCTACGCGGCCGAAGTCGGCTTTGTTCCGGAAAAAGTCTTCCTCGAACGATTGCCGAAAATTGCTGAATTGGCAATCGCCGACGCCTGCACGGGATCGAACCCGCGCCAGCCTTCGCAGGAAGAAATGGAAAAACTGCTGAAGTGCTGCTATTACGATCTGGACGTCGATTTCTAATCCGCGCGTTCGCTGAATCTGAATCGTAAGCCAACCTGTCCCGCCGCGATTATCGTCCGCATGGGACAGGTTTTTTCATACAAGGAAGGAAACCTCATGAAACCACTTATCATTTATCGCAGTTTTCATCATCACAATACCGAAGCCATCGTCAAAGCAATCGCTCCCATCATCAACGCCGATATCATTTCCGCTGACAAGCCGGATGAAATCGATATTGCCGGACGCGATTGTATCGGATTCGCCTCAGGAATCTACATGAGCAACTTTGATAAGACGATTTATCGTATCATCGAACGGTTGGGGCCCAAGCCGGGAACGAAAACTTTTACAGTCTTCACATCCGGCGCGAATCTCCGTCGCCCGCCGCGGCGGCTAACCAAAATCCTCGCGGAAAACGGATACGAGAATCTCGGGAATTTCAGTTGCAAAGCGTTCGACACCTGGGGGCCTCTCCGATTCATCGGTGGAACCAACAGGAATCGTCCGAATGAGGCCGATCTGGAAGCAGCCCGCGAATTCGCGGCAGGCTTACTTCCGAAGATCAACGAACAGTAGCCGTCTCACCCAATATCTACACGAAGCCGGCGAACAGGTTTATTACTTGCCGCCTGCTTTAATATCAGCGTTATAAAAATAAAAGCGGCTGCGTTTTCAGAGCTCATCTGACTTCGCAGCCGCGAAAAAAACAGAGATACGTCCGGGCTATTCGTCAGTCTCGATCTCATACGGCCAATTCATAATCCCGCCAAAGTCATAGACCTTCGTATACCCCAAATCCTTCAGGATCTTCGCCGCCTCCCCGCTGCGATTTCCTGACCGGCAATACACCAACAGCATCGCGTCCAAGCTCGGAAGCGCGGTTTTCGCCTGCGCAGCGAGCGAATCGAGCGGAACCAACGCCGCACCCGGAACATGCCCCATCGCATATTCCGCCGCCGAGCGAACGTCGACAACCGTAACCCCGCCGGCATCCATCATCTTTTTCGCTTCTTCCGCGCTGATTTTTTGATTAATCACGGTCTCTCCCTGCGGCCTGCGCTCAGGTTCGACCGTCAGCGTCGGAGTCAGTTCCGTCGCACAGCCGGTCAACGTCGCTGCCGAAATGAGTGCCAAAATAAAAAAAGAAATAAATCGCTTCACAATTCCTGATTCCTTTTCCCCGCGAACCGGACCGGCAGCCAGGCTCACCCGCCAATCAACGGTTTCCGCTCGACCTTTTCTTCAAAACGACTGAACAGGTACGAAACAATCACGCCAATAATCAGCATCAGAAGGCAGATCAACAGCGCAACCGGAAAAGATAAACCTGACGCGGCCAGCCCTTCCCCGCTGAGCGCGGGAAAAACGACGACCGGAAAAATGACCAGAGACGAACCGATAACCGTTCCAAGGATAAAATGATGCGTACCGGCGTAAAACCGATCGAATAAGAAAGCCATCAGCCGGGATAACAGTAAAACGCACGCCACCGCGCCTAAACCGAACGGAATCATCATCGTGAAATCCAGATTTTTGATCCCCTCCGCCATTTTGTCATAAAGTCCAAAATAAATCAGGAAATTCGACGGCGACATCCCCGGGACAATAAATCCAAGAGCGAAAACCATGCCGCTGAAGAACCAGACCACCAGATTCGGGGTAACCTGCGTCAGGCTCTGCTGCCCCATCATCAGCATCGCGAACAGCAGCGCCGCGGTAACCGCCATGATCAGCAGGTGCCCACCGGAACGTCCGCGCTCGCCCGCCGTCCGAATCAGCGACGGAAGCGTTCCCAGAACGAATCCGATGAACAGGCAGACAAACTGCGCCTCATATTTACCGAAGGCAGCGGAAACGACCGCCGAGAACAGGATAAAGCCAAGCCCGACGCCGATCACGATCGGCAGAAAATATCGGAAATTTTTGACAAAATCCTTCCGAATATCGGCGAGAAAACGAATCAACGGATCGTAAATCCCGAAAATAACCGCCATGACGCCGCCGGAAAGTCCGGGCAATATTGCGCCAATCCCAACAATCGTACCTTTAATTAGGCGAATGAACCAATCCATCCGTGTTCCTCCTGAAAAGAATCTTTTGATATTGTATCAAATGCACTTAATATCCTGAGCCTTTATTCGGAAAGATGTAACAGAGCTGGAACATGCCTCCAACATTAGAGCTTCCTCATCCCCAGATTCAGCTCCCGCATCGCCGCCGCATCGACCTTCACCACCTCCCGGTCATACGTCACCAACCCATTCAGCTCGTCCTCCACGTCCGACAGCTGCGTATAAATCGCGGCGACCAACCCCCGCTCAACCGCAGGGGAAATCTCCTCCCGGTACAGCCGCCGCAGCCAGGCGCCAAGCTCCTCCCGTGACGACAGCCGTTTATAGCCGAAATCCTTCTCGTTATACGCATGTCCGGGAATACGCAGGTTATATCCGCCGAACTCGCTCAGCGCAGCCGCACGCCCGCGCCCGTCCGCCTCAAAACGAACCGGCTTAAAATAAACGTGCCGGCTTGAAAAATCGCCGCATCCCTGATCGTACCATCCGCTCGCCGAGTCGACGAGCCGCGTCGGGTCCGCCGCGCGCAGGTGCGTCGTCGTTTCAACGGCGTCGAACTGGCCCCAACCCTCATTAAACGGGACCCAGACGACAATCGACGGAACGTTGCGCAAATGCGCGATCATCTCGTCCAGCTCAACCCGATACTGCGCTCGACCGGCACGATCGCCGCGCGCGAAAAGACGGTAAAACCGGTCCCGAATCGGAAGACGCAAAAAAACCGGGACCGAAATCAGCGCGGTCGAATACGTCCCTCCGCCGTTGACCATATCCTGCCACACCAGCATCCCCAGCCGGTCGCAATGATAATACCAGCGCAGCGGCTCCACCTTAATATGCTTCCGCAGCATGTTGAAACCCATCGCCTTCGCCATCGCGATATCGGCAATCAGCGCATCGTCCGACGGCGCGGTCAGCATCCCGTCGCTCCAATACCCCTGATCGAGCAATCCGCTTTGAAAAATCGCCCGGTTATTCAGCATGAACCGCGGGACCCCATCCGCGCCCTTCTCGATCGCGACCTTCCGCATGCCAAAATAGCTCTCGACCCGATCCTCCCCCATCCGAACCGTCAGGTCATACAGCTTCGGCGTTTCCGGCGTCCAGGGCTCAAACCCGGTCATATCCAGCCGGATCGGTCGTCCCGTCCATCCCTCAACCGTTCGCCCGTCAACCTCCGCCGAACAGCGAAGCTCCCCCACCCCGCCGTCGATCGTAATCTCAACCGCGCTGCCGTCGAAATCCGGACGGATCGTCAGCCCGCGAATAAATTCATTCGGAACGCTTTCCATCCAGACCGTCTGCCAGATTCCGGATTGCGGCGTGTACCAGATCCCGCCGCGCTTCGTCCTCTGCTTTCCCCGGCTATGCCATGACGTATCCGTCGTATCGACAACGCGAACAATAACCTCATTCGCACCTCCGCGGTTCCATGCGGCGGTTATGTCGATCGAAAACGGCGTAAACCCGCCGACATGCCCGCCGACCTCTGTCCCGTTCACCCAAACCGTCGCAATCTGGTCCACCGCGCCAAAATGCAGCAGCAGCCGGTCCTTCAGGAAACCGTCCGGAAGCTCGATGGCCCACCGGTACCAGAGACGCCCTTCCGGCGTCAACGTCCGATTCACCCCGCTCAGCTCGGATTCGGGCGAAAACGGAACGAGGATCTGACCGTCATATCCGTCTGGCCGCTGGTCCGACGCCGTCATCGCATAGTCCCAGAATCCATTCAAATTCAAATAACTGTCGCGGCGCAGCTGCGGACGCGGATACTCCTGAAGGACCGCGTCAGGATCAAGCTCCTTACCCCATCTTGTCAGCATGCGCCCTCCTCAGGAAAAACAACGGAATCAGGACGAAAACCAGCGTAACCGCGGCCGCCAGGAAGATCTCCGGCGTCGGAATCCCCTTCGTCCGCCCCAGCTCCTCGTAAACCCCGGCACCATTCCGAATCACGAGCACGCCGATAAACGGCCCGATAATCATCGGCAGCATCACGTTAAACACCATGCGCACACCCTGGAAAACGCCGACCTGACCAGCGGGCGTATAATCGCGGATCAGCGCAGAAAGCGTCGCCGCGATCAGCATATACCCGGACATCATGACCACCCCAGCGACGGTCACCGCCGCGTTCGACCGCGTCAGGTACAGCCCGACCAGCCCGACGAACATCACCGCGATTCCCACCGTCGTCATCGGCAGCTTCCCTCTCCGGTCGATAACCGGGCCCATCAGGACGCTGAAAACCGAACCGGCGATCAGGACGATCGCCAAAACGACCGCATAGTCTTTCATCCCCAGAAAAAGCGAAAAATAAATAATCAGGTACGGGAAAAAGACCTGTACCGCAATACTGAACAGGCAGAACGCCGCCATCGCCAGGTACAGCTCCCGATTTTCACGAACCGACCGAAGCGAAAACCCGTAAAAAAGCGACTTGAAAAACGGCGCGCGCTTCCGCTCGCCGCGCGAATCGTCCATCAGGAACACGCCGCAAAGCCCGACGGCGATCACGATTCCCCCTATCAGGTTGAAAAACAGCCGCCAGTTCTCCCGCTGCACCAGCGGATCCAACGCCCCGAACACGATCAGCATCGAAACCGGCGGCAGGATCGCCAGAACCGATTCCGTTCTTCCGCGGTTCTCCGGGACCGTCCGCTCGGTAACGTACGCGTTAAACGCCGCGTCGTTCGCAGTCGAACCGAAAAAGGTCATCACGCAGTCCAAAATCACGATCATCGTCGCGGCGGCAATCCCCGCGTTCGCGGCCGGGAAAAGCTTCGCCGCGTTTTCCGAATTGACCTGAGCGAAGAGGAGGATCGAAATTCCCCAAAGGATATACCCGCCGGCAATAAAAATCTTCCGCCGTCCGAAACGATCGGAAATATTCCCCATGATCAGCGTCGTCAGCGTCGCGACAATCGCGCTCGCTGAGACCATCGCCGCGATAAAGCGCGGATCGGGAATCGCGACATGATACAGATATACATTCAGGTACATATTCTCGACCGTCCAGGCCAGCTGCCCCGCCAGCCCAACCACAATCAACGTAACCCAAAGCTTCAGAGAAATTTTCACAAGAAAGAGCCGCCTCCCCGACGGATATGGAAAGGATAAAAAGCGAACGCCGTCCGTCCGCTTATTATAACCCGAACCGCCCAGCGAGAAATCAGGCGTCCGGGTTGAATTCGTCGTAAGCGTCGAGCCGCTCGACGCGCCAGTCCGTACGATCGATCCGATACGTATCGATCGTCACGTTCTCCGGCGTCCAGCTCGCGATCCGAACGTACAGGTAAGGCGTCCCGTCGATCACCTGAAGATTCGACGCATGAGGCTCGTCGAGGAGAAGAGACTTCTCCCCCGTCGCCAGATCGATCCGGTAGACAAAACCGTCGCTCGAATCATCCGCATAGTACAGAAAGTCGTCGTCCACGGTATACATCCCGATCCCGCCCGCCGCGACTTTTTTCAGCGCTTTCGTCGTCAGATCGACGGAATACAGCGCGTCTTCCCGATCAATATCGAAGAAATATAAAAGATCGCCGCGAATAAAGAGCGTGAATTCGGCCCGAACGCCCGAAAGCGGGAGATCGCTCCGATCGTCCAGCGAAAAAACGCGCACTTCATTCACTGCGTTCGTATAATAGAACTTCCCATTCCGAAAAGCCAGCGCGCTCGGGTACAGGACATGCCGGATCAGGAGGGTCTCCTTCCCAGTCGTCAAGCTAACCATCTTCACGCCATGATCCGAATAGAGAAAAAGCGAATCCCCGTAAATCATGAACGGCAGGTCGCGCTTCCCCAGCGACCACAGATGCTCTTCGAGATCATCGTTCAGCAGCTTAACCTCTCCCGGCTGGCTATGATAATAAATCCTGCGCTGGTCCCAGCCCTTCAGATCGACCCCGATAATTTCGTCATGATCATCGGTCGTCACCGAATAATATAATTGGCCTTCATGAAGAAAAATCCCCGCGACATATTTATAAATATACTCATCGTCCAGAAACGGGTCCCGGACAACGCGGTCCAGCGCGCCGGAATTCAAATCCTCGATCATGAAATCCGGGAACAGCGAAACAATATACGGATCAGCATAGGAATAATAAGAATCATTCCCAAAATTAAAGGTCAGCGGCGTCTCCGCTTCATCCGTCGTTCCGGCCGCTGAACATCCGGCCATCGCGAGCATCACGAACGTCAGCGCCAGAATCAGGATCGAGGCCGGGATCGAATGAGCCCTTTTTCCAGAACGCGCCTCTACATGACAGAATTGACGCCGGATCAGCGTCAGCGCGCCTGCCGAAATCGCCGTCCAGAAAACCGCGATACCGATAACGATCCCGTTCGTCAGGATAACGTCGCCCGAAAGGGCTTCCGCTCCCGTTCCCTGAACGCCGGTCGGAGCCAGAAACGGCATCCCGAGAATCAGGCTGAACGGCGTCGGAAGCACCGCCTTCAGCGACGCGTCCAGCGGCAGCGCGTACGGGAGCGTAACCAGTCCCAGTCCCGCGATCAGCGCCGGAACGACGCTCTCCGCCGCGACGGTCACCGCCGCGTTCGACCGCGTCAGGTACAGCCCGACCAGCCCGACGAACATCACCGCGATTCCCACCGTCGTCATCGGCAGCTTCCCTCTCCGGTCGATAACCGGGCCCATCAGGACGCTGAAAACCGAGCCGGCGATCAGGACGATCGTCAAAACGACCGCATAGTCTTTCATCCCCAGAAAAAGCGAAAAATAAATAATCAGGTACGGGAAAAAGACCTGTACCGCAATACTGAACAGGCAGAACGCCGCATTCGCTCTCCGCTCAGATCAGTTATTACAGCAAACTCATTCAGGAAAATGCCGACTGGGAATATGCAAGAGTCTATACCGACAAGGCGGTCTCCGGAACAACGACTGACCGTTCGGAGTTTCAAAGAATGCTGCAGGATGCACGAGACGGGAAAATAGATATTATCCTGACAAAGTCCATCTCACGCTTTGCCAGAAACACCGTTGATCTCTTGGAGACAATTAGGGAACTGAAAGCTTTGGGGATTGAAGTTAGGTTTGAGAAGGAGAAAATCAACTCCCTCTCCGAAGACGGAGAACTCATGCTGACGCTTCTTGCTTCCTTTGCCCAGGAAGAAAGCCGCTCCATTTCCGAGAACGTGAAATGGGGCATCCGCAAGAACTTTCAAAAAGGCATCGGGAACTCCTTTCACATCTATGGCTACCGCTGGACAGGGAAAGAGTTTGTCATCGTCGAGGAAGAAGCAGAAATCGTAAGGCTCATTTATGACAATTACCTAAACGGTATCTCGGCGGAAAAGACCGAAAAACAACTTGAAGAAATGGGAGTGAAATCTTATACAGGAGGACACTTCAGCAACAGCAGCATCCGGCAGATTCTACAGCAGGAGCGTTATACAGGAAACGCCCTGTTTCAGAAAACCTATATCGATACTTTCGGTTCAGGAAAGACAAAATACAACAATGGCGAGCTGCCGCAATACTATGCGAGAAACACCCACCCCGCCATCATAAGCGAGGAGACATTTAACAAGGTGCAAGAAATAAGGCAAAAGAAACGGAAGCTGGGTGCCTTTGCCAATCCGCATATCAAGACGACTGCTTTGACTTCTAAAATCAAATGCAAGCACTGCAACAGAAGTTTTCAAAGAACCAGCAGAAAACTCGTCAACGGCCGCAGCCGCTACTGGATATGCGCAACAAGGAAGGCAGGTCAAGGCAACCCCTGCGGAACAGGGGACTTGCACGAAGAACAGCTAAAGAAGCTCATCAGCGAGGTTCTTGGAGTGGACGAATTTGATGACGACCTCTTTCTTGAGAAAGTCGACCATATTGAAGTCACAGGAAAGGATCTGCTGGAGTTTTTCATGAGCGACGGCAGCTTGGTCACTCGCACCTATGTGTCCACAGCAAGAAAGGACGCTTGGACTCCGGAAGTCCGGAAAAAGGTCAGTCGCCAAAGACGAAGCAAGGATGCCCGTAGGATAAAGAATGCTGCCAGCCCTTATACGGGATTCATCAGGTGCGGCAGATGCGGCAACAGTTTCTATGGGCAAAAATTAACCTTGAAGGATGGCACAAAAGTATGCTATCTGAGATGCCGGACAAAACTTAGTGAATGCCCTTCAAACACCATTCAGGAGTCAACGCTGAACGCTCTGGTCTGTGATGTCTTGGGGCTTGAGGAATATGACGAAGCAGTTATGGACAGGGCGATGGATTACTGCGAGATAACTGACAATATCGTCTCCTTCCATTTCCGTGACGGACATTTTGAAAAGAGAAGCTACGAGGAAAAGAAACGAGGCACGCCTTGGACTGAGGAACGACGCCAGAAAGCCTTAAAAGGAATGAAGGAATACTGGAGTGACCCCGAGCACCGTAAACAAACAAGTGAACGCATGAAGAAAATCAGGAGGGAGAAAAAATGGTCAAGTCAGTAACAACAATACCTGCCAGAATCAATAAAAAGACTGCTACGCCCATTGACTCTCCCCGAAAAAGACGAGTCGCTGCTTATGCCCGTGTTTCTACCGACAGCGAAGAACAGGCAACAAGCTATGAAGCACAGGTCGACTATTACACCAATTACATCAAGAGCCGAAATGACTGGGAGTTTGTCAGAGTCTATGCCGATGAGGGCATCACTGGAACAAACACCAAGGATCGTGTTGAATTTAAGGCAATGATAAATGATGCCCTTGACGGCAAAATCGACCTCATCATCACAAAATCTGTCAGCCGTTTTGCGAGAAATACAGTTGATACTTTGACGACGGGCAGGAAGTTGAAAGAGAAAAATATCGAGGTATGGTTCGAAAAAGAAAACATTCAAACTCTGGATTCCAAAGGCGAGCTTCTGATAACCATCATGTCCTCTCTTGCCCAGGAAGAATCCCGCTCCATTTCTGAAAACTGCACCTGGGGACAAAGAAAGCGGTTCGCTGACGGGAAAGTCACCGTGCCCTTTAGCCGTTTCTTGGGCTATGACAGAGGAGAGGACGGCAATCTGGTCGTTAATTCCGAGGAAGCAAAAAGTGTGAAGCTTCTATACGGTCTTTTCCTTGAAGGACGCTCCTGCTACGGTGTCGCCAAAGAACTGACGGATCGAGGGATTAAAACGCCTGGCGGCAAAGACAAATGGAGTACTCGGAGTGTAAAATCCATCCTGACAAACGAAAAATACAAAGGCGATGCCCTTTTGCAGAAGTCTTTCACCGTCGACTTTCTGACCAAAAAGAAAAAGAAAAACGAAGGTGAAATTCCTCAATACTATGTGAAAAATAATCACGAAGCCATCATCGAGCCTGAGACTTGGGATTTTGTGCAAACACTCCTTGAGCATGATTATAGGAAGTCAAAGAACAGCGTCACCATCTTTTCAGGGAAGCTGAAATGTGAAGACTGCGGAGACTGGTACGGCTCCAAGGTCTGGCATTCCAACAGCAAGTACAAACGGACTATCTGGCAGTGCAACAGCAAGTTCAAAGAGAAATGCCAAACTCCGCACTTTGCGGAGGATGAAATAAAAGATGCTTTTATGAAGGCTGTAAGTATCCTTATTAAAGACCGTGAGCAGATACAAGCGAATTTTCAGGCTATTGAAAGCATCGCCTACAGCACAAAAGAACTGGAGATTGAACGAGACAAGCTCTATGCGGAGATGGAATCCATATCGCAGCTCATGGAGCAGGCGATTCAAAATAACGCCAGAGTGGCCTTGGATCAGGAAAAATACAATCAGGAGTTTGATGAGATGGCTGAACGGTTCAACAGTGTGAAAGAAAAATTTGATGCCATCAACGAGAAAATTGAAGACAAGAAAACCCGGCATATTCAGGCCGGGCGTTTTATAAAAACCTTGCTGGCTGAAGATGAAACGACAACCTTCAGCCCGCTTCTCTGGCAAAGTCTCCTTGATTATGCCAAGGTTTCAAGGGATGGAAATTTAGGATTGCTTATTAAAAAAACATAAAACATTATATAGATTCGGCTGTGTTCAATCCCCTTTTAGAATAGACCCAGAACAAAATACTATCCATTAAACGTAATGAAAACAATGCATCTTCTATTGTTGGATTTTCTTGAGTAGCTTCATTCCTATGCGTACCATAATCCGACATCATAGAATAGATCATATAGATTGTTTTTGTTTTCGTTAGTTTTCCGGCACGATTTTCATAAAAGAAATCTGCTAAATCGTCTTTTCGAAGATCCGTATTTAACGCCTGTGACAAATCCTGTACTGAAGAAATTTTATTCTCGCCACTAGTGTTATATACACCTCGCATCCATTTAGCGAAATCCTCTGTTCCCTTATATTTTGAGAATATACTTACCAAACAAGTTCTACATGATTCAATACATGCTCCAGCATGTCCCTGAGTATACGCATCAATAGCTGCTTCATAAGAATCGTATACTTCACTGTGATTTTGTTTTAACCAATTTTCTACTGAAAAGAGTTCGACGACTCTTTGTCCATTACTAGCCATGCATGTTGTAACTAAAACCTTATCAGCTTCAATATTTATCGATAACCCAAGCAATCCATAAAGATGACCTAATTTTTTAAAATCATTACTCGAATGCTCTTCTATATATCCGATAGCGAATGACTTTGTTAACTCCTTCAACAGGGCTATAATTTCTTCGTTTTTTCCTTCATTGTATAAATCGGTGAAAATACTATCTAACCCTAAGAAAGCATCATAAGTTACGTTTCGATTTTCAAAGATATATTTGTTCCTATTATTATAAGAATAAGGGATTAGGTACATAGAGTATTTGTCAAAGTATTCTCCTAATCCAACGCATTTAAGTCTTGACTTAAACTCGGAATTGCTCTTTAGGAGAAAACCACGGCTACTTAATATATCAGCTATCCTTGACAGTATTATTTCCTTACCACCCATACCAAAATCTCCATTCTTTTTTGATTCTTTTTTGATTCATTTTTTGTGATCCTTATGCTCCACTCGTTTTATTAGTAGCAACTATAAACCTATCGCAAGATTAAAACCTAGGGATGCCTTGACTTACAATACTGCACACCCCTGAAAACTTTTGAACACCCCTATGCGGCAACCTTTTTATAATCATTAAATTGTATCAATTTCGGTATTATCATTTCATAGTCGCGGCTATACGATTCCATCGCGGTCGCCAGGGACAGCCGGTTCGTTTCGCCGATCACGTAATCGAGCAGTTCGCTGTCGATCGGCCCGCAGGCGCACTCGACGCAGAGCCGGTTATAATCCGATTCCGGGAACCAGGCCTGATAGACGCGGTTGGAGAGGAAGATCCCGATCAAGTTCACCGCCGTCAGGACGATAAAAGCGATCGGCACGTACGGCTTCCGGATCGCTTTCAGGATTTCAGCCTTCAGGAGCGTCATCGCGGTTCCCTCCGGTCAGGTAAATATACGCCTCCTCTAATCGCGGCGGAACGGATTCAGCGCGCTCATCCGGCCGCTCGTCCGAAACAATCCGCAACGTATAGCGCCGGACCGTCAGCTCGATCGTTTCCTCCGGCGCGATGTGGTGGACGCTGACCGCCTGAAGCTCGTCGGCGGGACGCAGCCCGTCCAGCGTCTGCGTCGAGCGGATAACCTGATGCGGCTGGACCGCGCCGTCGATAAAGAAGGCCATCCCGACGTTCGTCTCGCCGATATCGCCTTCGATCTGAAACGTCAGCTCGATCGGCGTCCCGTCGTATACGAGCGGTTCTTTGCTCAAAGGGCCATCATAGCCGATCGGTTTTACGATATAGCCGCCTAAAGCTACGCTGCGGACCTCCCGGGCTTCGACGTCGGCGTCGGCAAACGGATCCGGCGGCAGCGACGAAGGCGCCGTCAATCGTCCCTCCGGAACGTTCGCCGCGCAGCCGACAAGCCCGACGATCAGCGCCAGCGCCCAGAGCATGATTACCATTTTTTTGATCATATCCCCTCCGATCAACAATCGCATAAAAAGGATCTCTTTATCTTCTGCTATTAAGTTAAAATAATTGTAAGTTGTTTTTTTACGTTTTCCATTAAATCAATCTTAAGCAAGCGCGTCTGAGGATATGGAGAAGCATGCCAAATAAAAACATCATTCAGGTAAACCATCTATCCGTGAAATATCGGGACATCGTCGCCGTCGACGACGTATCCTTCGAGGTAAGGGAGAACGAAATCTTCGGCATGATCGGGCCCAACGGCGCAGGAAAAACCTCGCTCGTCGAGGCGATCGAAGGTCTTCGAGACACCTCTTCGGGCGAAATCTCCATATTGGAGATGAACCCCAAAGCTGACAGAATAAAACTTTATAACCAGATTGGCGTTCAATTACAGCAGACGTCTTATCCGGATCAGGCAAAAGTTGAGGATATCTGCAAACTGTTTTCCTCCTTTTACGATAACCCGGCCCCGTACGACAGGCTATTATCCGATATGAGGCTGGACAGGCGAAGAAAGACTTATATCAATAAACTATCCGGCGGCGAAAAGCAGAAGCTGTCGATTTTATTATCCTTACTGGGTTCGCCCAAAATCGTTTTTTGGGACGAGCTGACGACCGGATTAGACCCGCTCGCGAGACATGAAGTCTGGGACATGATCCGGGAATACAAAAAAGACGGATTAACGATCGTTCTGATTACGCATTTCATGGACGAAATCGAAAACCTATGCGATCGGGTCGCTTTGATGAAAGCCGGGAAAATGATTTACATTGGGACGCCCAAAGAAGTTATCGAAAACTTTCAGGCGAAAAATCTCGATGAAGTGTTTCTGAAAATATCTGTCTCTGAATAAAAAGCAGGAGGATCAGGAATGAAGAATAAAGCAATAAAAGCGTGTCTCAGATTTGAATTTATGATGTTCTGCCGGAATTTCATTACCGCCTTTTTCCTCCTGATTTTTCCTGCAATGATGCTGATCATTTTCGGGAGTATTTACGGAAATAAACCAAACGCGCTGTACGGAGGTTTTGGCGCTATCGATATGTTCATTCCAGCTTATTCAGGCATCGTGATATCCGTAACGGGTTTGATGAATATTCCGCTGACGCTCTGCGAATACCGGGAAAAAGGTGTTTTTAAAAGATACAGGGCCACGCCTTCGGATCCATCATCCGTCATTTTGGCGCAGCTCATAATAAATTCAGTAATGACCATGATCGGAATGGCTTTTCTGATCATCATCGGAAAACTTGTATATCAGGTTAAATTACCAGCCAACATCGTCCAGTGTCTGCTGCTTTTTTTGATATCCATATTCTGTATATTCGCCATAGGCTTTTTCATCGGCGGCCTTGCCCCAGGCATGAAAGCTGCAAATTCAATCGCGTATCTTATTTTTTTCCCCATGCTCTTTTTATCCGGAGCGACGATTCCTTACGAAATACTGCCTCCGGCCGCGCGCCAGGTTTCAAAGTTCTTTCCCTTGACCTATACCGTATCAGCGATGAAATCGGTCTGGAACGGCGGAACGATATCCGAAAATATCAATGCGCTTCTTCTATTACTCGTTTTCGGCGCAGTCTTCTGGACGCTGAGCCGGTACGCTTTTAAGTGGGAAACATAAGAATAAAACCAGAAGCGTATCGTCCGCCCCCATATCTCCGCCGCCGACCGCCTCGGTGATCAGAGGGAATCAACGCTTCACAAAATTCAGATTTTCCGGAGTTTGTAGATTTGAGTTAACAAACTTGATTCCCCCGTCCATTTGCGGTATAGTAGCGTATGAAGAGAAAGGAGACGGCGCGATGCTGACCGCGAAATTAAAAAACCGCGACCTGTACCTGAACCGCATGATCGCGTTTCAGGATACCGGGATGATTAAGGTCATGACCGGGATTCGCCGCTGCGGAAAGTCCAGCCTGATGAAAAGAACGTGTTGCTGACGGGCTGCCTGAACCAGCTGGCTTCCATCAGATTTCCAGCCGGTTCAGGCAGCGCCATCGCCTCCTGACAGTTACCTTACGTCCAAAGAGCGGACGCCCGCTCGATCCCGCGGAAGCGGAAACGGAAGCGCATCGACGCGCCGGCGTCCAGCAGGTACTCCGGATGCGTGCGCGCGCCCCAGCTGTCATCCCCGCCGATCCCCATCTGGCCCAGCGCCGCCCGCACGTACGTATAATGAACCGGCGGCAACTCGAAATCGTGCCCCGCGTTCTCCAGCTCGTGCGGCGAATATGGGAGCGCCGAAAACTCCATTCCGTCAAACGTCTCGCTCGAAAAGATCAGCCCCTCCCCGTTCGGGCGCATTACCGCGGCGTACCGGACGTCCGTTTTATTTCCCGTCTCGCCCGGGATTGTGTATGCCGCGAGGTTCTCCACGACCCGATTCGAATACAGCCCGAGCTTCGCTCCCGCTTTTCGATCGCGGTATGTCTCGGCCGGGCCATTCCCGTACCAGCTGACCCGGTCCAAATCAGCGTCCAGCTTGAAAATCATGCCGAACTCGGGCATGTCGCCCAGCTCCGGGACCGGCTCGTAGGTCAGCGTCGTCTCGATCGTCCCTTCCCCGAAAACGCGGTATTCGACCTCGACGCAGGCCGCCGGGCGCGTCGGAAGGCGGTAAAGATACCGGATGACCGCCGCGTCGGCCTCGATCGTCAGCCGCGGCTCAAGGTCTCCCGCCGGATCTTCCGCGTCGCGATGTGACACGTAAAGCGACGCAATCTTCCACTGCGCGTACCGCTCGGGCATCCGGTTCCCCCGGTCGTTATCCGTCGGCGCACGCCAGAAATTCGGACGGACGATCCCCTTCAGCAGCTCCTTCCCGCCGTACCGGTACGAAACCAGCCCGCCATGATTCTTCGAAAACAACGCATCAAACGACAGCCCGCGCACACCGATATTCATCGTCCCGTCGATGACCTCGAACGCCCGCTTTTCCGCCGGAACCGTCGCCTTTCGGAAACCCGGGACCGCCCGCGCCAGGACCGGCGCAAAGCGGCGAAGCGTTTCCGCGTCAATCGTAAACGGAACGGACGGATCCCCGACGCGGAACGCCGCCTGGCCAAACGCGACTTCATATCCCTTCTCCGCCCAGCGTGTCGCCTTTCGCAGCCGGAGCGAAACCGTGACCACGTACTCGCCCGCCGCCAATCCCTCGGGAAGCCCGGTCGGGTACGACTCCGACGCGCCCGGGCCAACGGCGGTTTTCAGTTTACTCGACAGCAGGATCCGCCCCTCTTTTTCCAGCGTCAGAACGCAATCGAAATCTCCGCTGTCGCTGAATAAGCTCTTATTCTCAATTACGATAGCTTTTTTATCTACGCGAATTTTAAACGGTTGATACTGGAATTTGACCTCCTGCGTTTTCGGGGTCAGCTTCCGGTCAGCCGCGATCAGCCCGTTCGCACAGAAGTTAAAATCGGTCGGGAAATCGTCGAAATCCCCGCCCCAGCCGAGCGTCGCGTTCCCATAGCGGTCCTTTTTCCAGAGCGCCTGGTCCGCGAAGTCCCAGATAAAACCGCCCTGATAAAGCGGTTCCCGCTCCGTCAGCTCAATATACTTTCCCAGCGCGCCGCTCGAATTCCCCATCGCATGCGCATACTCGCAGGATAGATAAGGCTTTCCGCGGTTTTCCTTTAAATAAGCCTCGATCTCCGCCGCCGGAACGTACATCCGGCTGATCATGTCCGTCGTATCCGGATAACGCGGGTCCCAGGCCACCCCTTCATAATGCACCAGGCGGGCCGGATCGACTTCATGAAAATACTTCGACATCTCGTAAAAATTAACCCCGCCGAACGATTCGTTCCCCAGCGACCAGATCAGGATCGACGGGCGATTCTTGTCCCGCTCGTACATCGCCTTCGCCCGATTCAAAACGACGCCGAGCGCTTCGGGACGATCGCCGGGCAGGACCGTTCCCTCCGGGATCTGCCCGGTCGCGTACGCAAACCAGAGGCCATGCGACTCGATATTCGCTTCGTCAATGACATACAACCCGTATTCGTCGCAGAGCTCGTAAAACCGCGCCTGATTGGGATAATGGCAGGTACGGACGGCGTTGACGTTCAGCCGCTTCATCAGCACGATATCCTCGATCATCTCCGCTTCGGTAACGCTCCGTCCGTTGGTTGCCGAAAGCTCGTGCCGGTTGACGCCGTTAAAAACGATCCGCTTGCCGTTGAGCTTCATGATCCCGCCGCTGAGTTCGAAACGGCGAAAACCGACCCGCTCCGGGACGATCTCGATAATCTCGCCCGTTTCGTCTCGAAGAACGACCGTCAGCTCGTAAAGGTTCGGTTTTTCCGCCGACCAGAGCCGCGGCTTCTCGATCGGAATTCGGAACTCGGTCACCGCTTCGGCCGGACGGATCTCCGAAAGAACCGGGAACCTCTTGCGGCTGAAAACGACCTCCGCGGTTCCTGAAACCTCCGCCGCACCGCGGATTTCCAGCCGGACGCGAACCAGGCCGGAACGGTAATCGTCCGCTAACGAAGTCCGGATCTCGATATCGTCGACATGCAGCTTCGGGACAGTATACAGCGTCACGTCGCGGAAAATCCCGCTCAGCCGGAAGAAATCCTGATCCTCGAGCCAGCTTCCCGCCGACCATTTAAAAACCTGAACCGCTAATTTATTTTCGCCCTCGCGAACCGAATCGCTGACGTCGAACGCCGCGCCGGTAAACGAATCCGTCTTGTATCCGACGTACGTTCCGTTGAGCCAGACCGCGTACGCGCTCTCGACGCCGCCGAACGAAAGAAAAACCGGCCCGCCGCTCATCCGCGCCGGAAGCTCAAAATATTTTACATAGCTCGCGACCGGATTATAAATCGTCGGAATCTCGCCCGGAAGAATCGCCTCGCGCCCGTCCCAGGGATACTGAATATTCGTGTACATCGGACGATCGTACCCTTCCAGCTGGATCGAGGCGGGAACGCGTATCTCGTCCCACTTCCGGCAGTCGTACGCCGGCGATTCGAAACCGCGGACCGCCGATTCATAATTTTCCGCGTAAGAAAATTTCCAATATCCGTTCAGCGACTCGCTGAGCCCCGTCGTCCGGTTCCGGAACTCCGCCTCGGACGCGTAGAACCGGTGCGCCGAACGCGGCGGGAGCGTATTTTCCGAATAAAGCGAACCGTCTTTTACCTTTGCGTAATCAAACTCTTTTTCTGCCATGCGTACCGACTCCTTCATGCTGCGATATACCTGATTTTATCCAGTTCCATAAAATATGCGTCTTTTTCAGCCTGTCTCAAAGAATTCAGGATTCCTGCGGTATGACGTTCGTAACTTTATACGCGAAGAAAAAGTGATGAATGTCATTTTTTCAAGAATAGGGGTAACAGACGCCGTTTTTTTCTCGTTTTCCGCCTATACATAGCGATGTTTTGTACTGAAACAATTTCAGAGGCGTTTCAAGCTTTTTGACAACTCGTCTGAAAAACGGTAGGATTAAGATGTTCAGAGTTAACTGAACATCTTATCAGCCCACTCATAAAACAGGAGGAAAAAACGTGAAGAAATTCTTATCAGCATTCATAGCACTTATCATAGTCCTGTCGCTTTCCGGAGCCGTTTTCGCCGCTGACAAACCCGTGATCGGTGTCCTGATCTACAAATACGACGACACGTACATCTCAACCGTCCGCAACGCAATCGAGAAGTACGGCGCCGACGTCCTCGATATTACGATGCAGGACGGTAAAGGCGATCAGGCGACTCAGAACGACCAGGTCGACGTATTTATCGCCAAGGGCGTCGACGCGCTCGTCGTCAACATGGTTGACGCCGCCGCCGCGCAGGGCGTCGTTGATAAAGCGAAAGACGCCGGGATCCCGGTCGTTTTCTTCAACCGCGAACCCGCCGCCGACGTTCTCAAGTCCTACGATAAAGCCATCTTTATCGGCACCAACGCGGCCGACGCCGGCATCATGCAGGGCGAACTGATCGCCAAGATCTGGGGCGACGGATCAGCCTATGACCTGAATAAAGACGGCGTAATTCAGTACCTGATGTTCCAGGGGGAACCGGACAATCCGGAAGCAATCGCCCGGACCGACTATTCCGTCAAGACAGCGGAAGAGCTCGGGCTCAAGATGGAGCCTGCGAACGAAATTATCGTCTGCAACTGGGATACCGCCTGCGCGCAGTCGTCGATGGAACCGATTATCAACAAGGGAACCAACGTTGAGTTCATTATCGCCAACAACGACGGTATGGCCGAAGGCGTTATCAACGCCCTCGTCGCTGACGGCAAAAACACCGGCGAAGAAGGGGACCCGGTCATCCCGGTCGTCGGCGTCGACGCGACCGACGCGGCGATCGAACTGATCACCAAGGGTAAGATGGCCGCGACCGTCAAGCAGGACGGAGACGCGATGGGGAAAGCGATCGTTGAAATCACCCTCAACGTCGCCGCCGGAAAAGATCCGCTCGACGGGACCGATTATAAATTCGACGACAGCGGCGTCGCCGTCCGTATCCCCTACGTGCCGTTCGATATCGAAAGCGTGGGGAAATAATTTTTCCTGCTATTCGATCGAATCATCATCAAGAACATACACCGGGGTGCTCTGCTCCGGTGTATGTTTAACAGAGAAAGGAGCCCCATTGATGTCTGAATATATCCTGGAAATGACCGATATCGATAAAACCTTTCCCGGGGTCAAAGCCTTAAATCATGCGCAGCTCAACGTCCGTCCCGGAACCGTCCATGCGTTGATGGGGGAAAACGGCGCCGGTAAATCCACCTTAATGAAGTGCCTCTTCGGCGTTTATATCGAAGACAGCGGAGAAATTCGAATCGACGGGAAGTCGGTCCGCTTCACCAACCCCAAGCAGGCGCTCGACAACGGCGTCGCCATGGTTCATCAGGAGCTCAATCAGGTCCTGCAGCGATCCGTCATGGAAAATATCTGGTTAGGCCGCTTCCCGCTGAAGTTCGGCCTCGTGGATCATGACAAAATGCTTTCCGAAACGAAGCGCGTCTTCGAAGACCTCGATATCCGTGTGAATCCGGCGATGACGATCGGAAAGCTATCCGTCGCTCAGCGACAGATGGTCGAGATCGCCAAAGCCGTATCCTATAACGCCCGGATCCTCGTTCTCGACGAACCGACCTCGTCCCTGACGGAACAGGAAGTCGACCACCTCTTCCGAATTATTGCCAAACTCCGCACGCAGGGGATCGGAATTATCTATATTTCGCATAAAATGGAGGAAATCCTCCGGATCTCAGACGAAGTCACGATCATGCGCGACGGACAGTGGGTCGCGACCCGCGACGCCAAATCGCTCAGCACCGACGAGATTATCCAGCTGATGGTCGGACGCGAATTGACCAACCGCTATCCGCAGAAAACCAACGCCCCCGGCGAAACGATCCTCAACGTCGTCAGCCTGACCGGCAAATACCAACCGACCTGCACGGACGTTACGTTCGACCTCCGCAAAGGCGAAGTCCTCGGGATCGCCGGTCTCGTCGGCTCCCGTCGGACCGAACTCCTCGAAACGATTTTCGGTATCCGGACGCGCGAATCCGGCGAAATAACCCTTTACGATACGAACGGGCTCGGGAAAAAAGTCTGGAATAAAGACTCAAATCAGGCAATCCGCAACGGCTTCGCGCTCATTACCGAAGAACGGCGCGCGACCGGTATTTTCGGCGGGCTCAGCGTTTCCTTCAACTCCATCATCGCGAACATCAAAAACTACGCGAAAGGATTCCTCCTTTCGAATAAATCAATCGGGAAGGACACCCAATGGGTCATCGACGCAATGAACGTCAAGACCCCGTCGCAGTACACCCATATCCGCGACCTCTCCGGCGGCAATCAGCAGAAGGTCATTATCGGCCGCTGGCTGCTGACCAATCCGGAAATCCTGCTGCTCGACGAACCGACGCGCGGAATCGACGTCGGCGCGAAGTACGAAATCTACCAGCTAATCCTCAATCTCGCGAACGACGGGAAAGGAATTATCATGGTTTCGTCAGAGATGCCCGAGCTGCTCGGGATCTGCGACCGGATCGCCGTGCTGTCGAATGGGATCCTCGCCGGGATTCTCGATCGGGAAGAAGCGACGCAGGAAAAAATCCTCGCGCTCGCGGCAAAATACATTTAACCAAAAGGGGAGCTCTCCATGGAAAAAACCAAAGCTTTTATACTTAATTACGCCTTGTATATCATCCTGGGCGTCCTCATCGTCATCGTTATTATCATTGAGCCATCATTCCTGAACGCGCGGAACTTCCTGAAAATCCTGGAACAGGCGTCCACCCGCGGGATTCTCGCCCTGGGCGTCGCCGGGCTGATCGTTCTCGCCGGGACCGACCTCTCCGCGGGGCGTATCCTCGGGACCTGCGCCGCGATCTCCGCGTCCATGCTGCAATCCGTCACCTATGGCTCGCGCATGTACCCGCAGTTCGAATCGATCCAGACGCTCTGGGTTCCTTTCCTGATCGCCTTTTTAGTCGGAATCGCCGCCGCGATCCTGATCCAGTATCTTCTCAAATCGCCGCTCGGATTCCTCCTCCCGATCATCGCCGTAACCGTGCTGGGGATATACTACCTGACGCAGCGGCAGATCGTCCCGGTCTGGCTCCCGCTGATCTTCTCGATCATGATCGGTACCGTCTTCGGCCTGATCAACGGCTTCGGCGTCGCCAAGCTTCACCTGCACGCGTTTATTATCACGCTGGGGACCCAGCTGATCGCCTACGGCACGACCTGTATTTATATCGACAGTCAGAAAGGCGGCGCGCAGCCGCTCTCCTCGCTCGACAGTCAGTACTCCAGAATCGTCACCGGAAAAATCCAGCTCGGGAATACGCTTTATATCCCCTATCTCGTGATCTACTTCGCGATCGCCGCCTTCGTGCTGCATATCATCTGGACCCGCACCACGATCGGAAAGAACATGTTCGCGATCGGCGGCAATACGGAAGCGGCGGAAGTTTCCGGCGTCAATATCTCCCGCTCAATTCTATATGTCTACCTGATTTCCGGGGTCCTTTACGGAATCGCCTCGTACCTCGAAGCGGCGCGCGTCGGTTCGGTCACGACCCAGACCGGTTTGAACTATGAACTGGACGCGATTTCCGGCTGCGTGATCGGCGGCGTATCCTTTACCGGAGGCGTCGGGACGATTCCCGGCGTTGTCATCGGCGTTATTATTCTTCAGGTCATCAACTACGCGCTCTACTATCTCGGCGTTAACGCCTATCTCCAATACATCATCAAGGGCCTGATTATCATTCTGGCCGTCTCGATCGACGTTCGGAAATACCTGAAGAAGAAATAAACCGAAAAGAGACTCGGGACAACAAAGGAAAGGGAGCCAAACCGCATGGATCAGCAAAAAGAACCGCGAACGCCGGAAACGGAAGATCGAAAAAGACCGCTGCGCAGCCGGCTATACGATAAACTTCCGGTAACCGTCGCCATGATGGATAAAATCATTATCGGCGTTGCCGCGTTGATCCTGATCCTGATCCTCGTCGGCATCCTGACCTGAGAAACGGAAATCGGCCGCGCTGAAACGGAAACGCGCGCCGGCCAGAACGCAAAAACCTTCCCCTGCAAAAATCGGGAAGGTTTTTTATCGGTTAATCCGCTGTCATCCGCGATTCGGTCCCGATTCGGAAGGACAAGGCGGAGCGGGAGGATTTCGCCCGGCTTATTGGACAACGCCGCGTCTGGACGGCTGTTTACCGAGATACGCCTCGCGAATCTCCGCGTTCTGCGCCAGCTCGCGCCCGGGGCCATGCATCGTAATCTTCCCGGTCTCCAGGACGTACGCGTAATCCGCCGTGCGCAGCGCCATATTCGCGTTCTGCTCAACCAAAAGGATCGTCACGCCCATTTCGTTAATCCGCTTAATAATCGCGAAAATCCCCTGAACGACCTTCGGCGCCAGTCCTAACGACGGCTCGTCCATCATGACCATCTTCGGCCGGCTCATCAACGCGCGCCCGACAGCCAGCATCTGCTGTTCTCCGCCGGAAAGCGTCCCGGCCGATTGCCAGCTGCGCTCCTTCAATCGCGGAAAAAGATCGTAGACCCAATCCAGATCCCTCCTGATTTCCGCGGCGTCGGTCCTTAAGTACGCCCCGATTTTCAGGTTCTCCAAGACCGACATACTCGCGAAAATCCGCCGTCCTTCGGGAACCGTCGCAATTCCGGCGGCGATCGTTTTATGCGTCGGCTGGTTCGTAATATCGTTCCCGTCAAAGATAATTTTTCCGCTCCTGACCCGGACCAGTCCGACCGAAGAACGGAGCGTCGTACTCTTTCCCGCGCCGTTCGCCCCGATCAGCGTTACGATCCTGCCTTCGGGGACCTCGAACGAAATTCCGCGGAGCGCCTGGATCCCGCCATACGCGACTTCGAGATTTTCAACTTTAAGCATCCTCCACCCCCAGATAAGCCGCGATAACATGTTCATTTTCCTGAATTTCAGACGGAATTCCTTCCGCGATCTTGCGTCCGAAATCGAGAACGTAAATCCGGTCGGAAATATCCATGACAAGAGTCATATGATGTTCAATCAGGAAAACGGTCAGGTTGAAATCTTCCTTCGTCTTTTTAATAAACGCCGAAAGTTCGTCCGTTTCCTGCGGATTCATTCCCGCCGCCGGCTCGTCCAGCAGCAGGAAGCGCGGTTTCGTCGCCAACGCCCGCGCGATCTCGATTCGCCGCTGCTGACCGTAGGGAAGCGACGACGCAATTTTATCTTTAACATGGTACAGCCCCTGCATCTCCAGCAGCGCGGCCGCCTCCTCGCGCATCCGCTTTTCCTCGGCAAAATTCAACCGCAGCGCCGCCATAAAGAAGTTACTCGCCAGGTGCAAATGCATTGCCGCCAGAACGTTATCAAAAACAGTCAGATGCTTAAACAGGCGGATATTCTGGAACGTCCGAGCCATACCCAATCTGGTAATCTGATCCGGCGTTTTCCGAACGACGTCGCTGCAAATCTGGTTGGGATCGCCCTGGTACAGCCTGCGCATTTTTCCCTGCGGACGATTCGCGACCATCAGCTCCCCGTCGAAGAAAACGCGGCCGTTCGTCGGCTCGTAAACGCCGGTAATAAAGTTGAACGCGGTCGTCTTCCCCGCGCCGTTCGGCCCGATCAGCGCCACGATCTCGTTCGGAAAAACCTCCATCGAGAAGTTATCGACGGCGACGACCCCGCCGAATTGCATCGTACAATTTTCTACACGCAAAATTGGCGCGGCGTTATTTGTCATGCGAACCTCCCTGCCCCCGCGCCTCAGTCCGTTTCGGAAGCAGGCGGTTCAGGAGCCCCGCGGCTGCGTCCCAACTGAACTCCCGGTCGCCCATGATCCCCTTCCGGTAAAAGAGAACAACGATCATCAAAAGAACCGAAAAAATAACCATCCGGAATCCCGGCCGGAAAAGCGGAACGCTCACGCCCGCGATCGCCAGCGGCTCGTCAAAAAAGCGCAGGAATTCACGTCCGCCGGTAACCAGGAACGACGCCAGGACCGAGCCGCTGACCGACCCCATCCCCCCCAGCACGACGATCAGCAGAATATCGTACGTCAGCGTCACGCGGAACGTTCCGGAATCGATCGACCCCATAAACATCGCCAGCAATCCGCCCGCCACGCCGGTAAAAAACGAACTGATCACGAAGGATAATTCTTTATGCCTGAAAAGATTGATCCCCATCGCTTCAGCGGCGATCTCGTCCTCGCGAATCGCCAGGAACGCTCTGCCGTATGAGCTGCGTAAAATCAGGACCATCAGGAAAATACAGATTCCCGCCAGAATAAACGGCGTAAAAATCGTATCGAAGCGAAGGATTTTCTTCAATCCATAGGACCCGTTCGTAATCGTGTCCATCTGCGGACTGGCGATAACCGCGCGGATAATCTCGGCGAACCCCAGCGTCGCAATCGCCAGATAATCCGAACGCAGCTTTAAGATCAGTACCCCGATCAGCGCCGCAATCGCCGCGGCGAGCAGCCCGCCGATCAGCAGCGCGATCAGATAATGCACTTCAACGTTCGCGAGCCACGGGGCAATTCCACTGATATAGTAGACATTCGGACGGGCCGCAACCGGAATCGTCAGCACGCCAACGATATAAGCGCCAATCGCCATGAACCCGGCCTGCCCTAACGAAAAGAGACCGGTGAACCCGTTCATCAGGTTCATCGCCACGGCGACAATCGCGTAAATCGCCGACCGTTCGAGAATCGTAATCACATAACCGTTTCCGCGTGGGTCCTGCTCCAGCGTGTAAAACCAGACCGCCAGCAGCGCCATGACAAGAACCGTGAGAATTATTTTTGAAAGGTTGTTCAGTCGGATCATACCTTCTCCGTAATTGCTTCGCCGAAAAGACCCGTCGGCTTGAAAAGCAGCATCAAAACCAGAATGACAAAGGTGAACGCGTCGCTGAAGGTTGAGAACCCCGCCGCGACCATGAACGTTTCGCCCAGACCTAAAATAAATCCCCCGATCATCGCGCCCGGAATACTCCCGATTCCGCCCAGAACCGCCGCCACGAAGCATTTCAACCCCGGAAGCGAACCGCTGAACGGATTCACGGACATCCGGTCGGTAAAGTACAGGATCGAGCCGACCCCTGCCAGGAGGGAACCGATCGCGAACGTCGCGCTGATCACACTGTTCAGCTGCACCCCCATCAGTTTCGCGGTCTCGAAATCGGTCGCGACAGCGCGCATTGCCATCCCGATCTTCGTATGATTGATCAGCTGAACCAACGCCCAAACCAGGATCACCGTGATTACCGGCGTAATAAACGTCACGAGCGACGACGACAGCGTTCCGATCTGAAAAACCCGCTTCAGTATTGGAATCTCCGGATATCCACGCGGCAGCGCAGTAAACAGGTAAGTCGCCAGATTTTGAAGCAGGTACGATACGCCGATCGCCGAAATCATAATCGACATCCGCGGCGCAGATCGCAGCGGACTATACGCAAACCGTTCAATAACGACGCCCAAAACGGCCGTCCCGACTAATACCACCGGCAACGCTAATTGCCAGGGCATCGCCGCGATCGAAAAAATCATGAAATACCCGGCCATCATGAAAATCTCGCCATGCGCAAAATTAATCAGGCGCAGCACCCCATAAACCATCGTGTATCCGATCGCGATCAGCGCGTAGGCGCCGCCCAACGATATCCCCGCTAAAGTATGTTGAAGTACGGTTTCTAAACTCATAAAATATAACTCCCGCTCAATTAAGCTCGGGCGCGCCGCCCGCCGCAGAAGCGTCCAAGACCGTTATCCTTCTCGAACGGCGCGGAACGATAAGACAAATAAGGCGCCGGTTTTACGTCTTCGGCGCCTTACAATTTCCTGAATCCTTCCGGCGCTTCAGAAGCACAATCCGTCTGATCTGGTACGTGCCTGAAGCTGGAGAACCAGACTCAGACAAAGCTTATTCCGCAACAGTAACGGTCTGCAGGAACTTGAATTTTCCGTCCTCGATAACCTTAATAAACGCCATATCCTTGATCGCATCGCCATTTTCGTCGAAAGCGATTTTACCGGTTACAGCCTCGAATTCAAGTTCCGTCAGCGCGTCGCGAATCGCGACCGGATCGACCGAATCCGCCTGCTCCATCGCGCGGTACAGCGCCAGATAGGCGTCGTAGCTAAGCGCGGCAACCGCCGGAATAATTTCGGGCTGTCCGTTTTCAACAAGAAACGGCTTGAATCCCTCGACGAATTTCCTCGCCTCCTCGGTTTCCGGAGCCGCGTCGTCGAAGAACGTCGAGACGACGACGCCTTCCGCGTCAGCCCCGGCGTTATCGATAATCGTCGCGTTCTCCCAGGTATCGCCGCCCATGATCTGCGCCGTAATCCCCAATTCTCGCGCCTGTTTAATAATCAACGACGCGGTCACGATCGACGACGGCGCGAAAATAACGTCCGGATCGGCGGCTTTAATATTGCCAAGGATGGCCTTGAAGTCGGTCTGATTCGTCTGGAACTGCTCCTGCGCGACGATTCCGTCTTCGCCGGCGAGCGCGACGAACGCGTTCGTGAAGAAGCTCCCCAGCCCGGACGAATAGTCGTCGCCCAGCTGCGTAATAACCGCGGCTTTCTTCGCGCCGTTCTGGAACGCGTAGTTTGCCATGACCGTACCTTGGAACGGATCGAGGAAAGCGACGCGGAAATAAAAATCGTTTCCGAACGTAACCTGCGGATTCGTACAGGAAGCGCCCATCGCCGGGATCATCGCATCAGCGAAAATCTCGCCCGCCGCGATCGAAACGCCCGAACCGTAAGAACCGACGACCGCGGTAACGTTCTTACTGACCAGGTTCTGCGCAGCGGTTACCGCCTCGGTCTTATCGCTCTTATTATCAACTTCAAACAGGTTGATTTTATAAGTTTTACCGCCGACCGTAATCTCCGGATAAACCTGATTCGCGTATCGGACGCCGAGAACCTCCTGGAAACCGCCGCCGCCGTTTTCGCCCGTAACCGGTTCGAAAACGCCGATTGTAATTTCGCCGTCTACCTGCGCATACGCAAACCCGACAGCAGCCAATAAAGAAACAGCAAGCAACAGCGACAATGCAATAATCTTCTTCATCAGAACCTCCATCAATATAAAGTTGTACACGAGATTTACTTTTGCATTATAGCACATCCTTTTTTCATCCTGCAACAGGAAAACTGTAAAGGATCTGCGTTTCAAATTTCAATGTGAGTTGTCAAGGGTCACATACCCTTGTCATAAAATCCTGCGGCAGAGCGCGAAATCGCCGCCGTCCTACAGTAAAGTTAACACATGGACCAACGCGAAGCCTCAGCGATCAACATTACGAAAACGGCGAACGGCATGACTCGCCGCACTTGCGTTTTAACCTCCTGAGGCGTTCGCAAACTTAATCCTGGATCGGAAAAAGTTGAAACTGCCTCTCGGGGCAGTTTTTCTTTGAGCGGTTCGAATCCCGAATACTCTATCGTTGAAAGGAAACATCACACATGCAGTCTCAGTCTATCCACAAAATCCCTGTCGCTGTCCTGGCCGCAACCGGTTCCGTCGGTCAGCGTTTTATCAGCCTGTTAGCGAATCATCCCTGGTTCGAAGTCGCGGAAATTACGGCTTCGGACCGTTCCGTCGGCCAACGCTACGAAGACGCCTGCCATTGGCTGCTGCCTGAACCGATGCCCGAGAGGGTCGGAAAGATGGTCCTGCTCCCAACGGAAGCTTCCGCGCTGACGCGGTCAAAAATCGCGTTTTCCGCGCTTCCCGCCGACGTCGCGAAAACGGTCGAATCCGACGCCGCGAAAGCCGGCCTGTACGTCTGCTCCAATGCGTCCGCGTACCGGAAGGATCCGCTCGTTCCGATCCTCGTTCCGGAAGCGAACCCGGATCATATCGGTATTCTCAACGTTCAGCAGAAAGAATACGGCTGGAGCGGCGGGATCCTGACGAATCCAAACTGCACGACGACCGGGTTCGTCGTCCCGCTGACAGCGATCGATCGAAAATTCGGACTGGAACGCGCGATCGTTTTTTCGATGCAGGCGATTTCAGGCGCGGGCTATCCCGGCATCCCATCCATGGATATCCTCGGCAACGTCATTCCGTATATCGGCGGCGAGGAAGAAAAACTCGAATATGAACCGGCGAAGATTATGGGCACGTTCGACGGAGCGCAGATTCATCAGCATCCCTTTAAAGTCTCGGCGCATACCAACCGGGTCGCCGTCGTCGACGCGCATACAATCTGCATTTCGTTCGAACTGCGCGAAAAAGCGTCGGTACCGGCGCTGATCGAGGCGCTCGAAAGCTTCGAATACAGCCCGCTTCTTCAGGGACTCCCCTCGCTGCCTGAGAAGGCGATCGTCTATCATCGCGAACCCAACCGGCCGCAGCCGCGCCTCGACCGCGGGCTCTACGGCGGGATGGCGTCGCATGCCGGACGGCTGCGCCCCTGTTCCATTTTCGACTATCGCATGGTAACCTTATCTCATAACACAATCAAAGGGGCGGCTGGCGGGTCGATCGTCAACGCCGAACTGTTAGCCCGGACAAAATTTGGAATGTAAAGGAAGAAACGAATGAAAAATGTAAGAATCGGTATGATCGGTTTCGGGAACGTCGGCCAGGGCTTCGTTCAGGTCATTGCGCAGAAACGCGAACTGTTGCGCGGCGAGTATGGGATTAATCCCCTGATTACCGCGATTTCGGATAAAGTCAAAGGATCGCTCCGGAACGACGACGGCCTCGATCTCGGCCTCCTCCAAAAGGTTCCGGTCAGCTTCGCGGATTTCGAAACGAACGAAATCGTCGGCTGGGATGCGCCCGAGATGATCGCCGAATCGCGATCGGACGTCATTCTCGAACTATCGATCGCGAATTATGAAACGGGCGAACCGGCGCTCTCATACATGACGCAGGCGCTCAACGCCGGGAAATCCGTCATCACCAGCAACAAAGGACCGATTGCCTTAAGCTATCGATCGCTGAACGGTCTTGCGCAGAAAAACGGCGTCGGGCTGGGGATCGAAGGAACCGTCATGAGCGGGACGCCGGCGATCCGCGTCGGGAAAGAGCTCCTCTATTCGGCCGGGATAACCGCCGTGCGCGGTATCTTTAACGGAACCTGCAACTATATTCTCAGCGAAATGAAGAGCGGACGCTCCTTCGAAGAAGCCTTATCCCTGGCGCAGAAGCTCGGTTTTGCAGAGGCCGACCCGACGCTCGATATCAGCGGCATGGATACCGCGATGAAAATCGCGATCCTATCCGAAGTTCTTTTCGGCGAACGGATCGTCCCAACGGAGATCCCCGTTACCGGAATTTCCGACCTGACGACCGAAGATATCCGCGAAGCCGCCGACCAGAAATGCGTTCGGAAGCTGATCGGAACGATCCAAACAACGAACGACCGTCCGGAACTTTCGGTTAAACCGGTCTTGCTTCCGTTTAACGATCCGCTGGCGCAAATCAACGGCGCGATGAACGCAATTCAATTTGAAACCGACTTCCTCGGACAGGTCACGTTGATCGGTCCGGGGGCGGGCCGGCTGGAAACCGCCGACGGCCTGATCCAGGATCTGATCAGCCTCTTCCGGGAAAAATAACCGGGGAGCCAGATAAAATCATCATCGAGGACGGATACCCCTCCGTCCTCTTTTTCCATCCTGAAAACTCAAAGTCCCGCTCCGGTCAGCGCCGGAAGCCAGCGGGCGCGATCGAAAACGATCGGACAGGCGGCGAAGACGGACGCTGAAACCGACGCCATCCCGAAACCGAGGGCCAGCCCAAGCGCAAAGCCCGCCAACACGTCAGAAACATAATGCACCCCCGTGACGACCCGCGACAGGGTCATCAGCAGCGCCCAAATCCAGACCAGAACCGCCGCCCACCCGGGTAAGAACCCGCTCGCCAGCGCCGCGATCAAACCGCCGCGAACCGCATGCCCCGAAGGGAAAGCGTAGGGATCGAAACGACGGTAGACCGCGCCCCAGTCCCCCTTCGGCCGGGAACGCCCGATCAGCGCTTTCAGCCCCAGGACGAGAAACGCCGTGATCGCGGTCGACAACCCCAGATAAGCGAAATTGCGCTGCGCCGCGCCCCGGGAAAAGATCCAGCCGATCAGCAACAGCCCGCAAACCGTCCACGAATCGCCGCTCTGCGCCAGGAGCGCGGCGAAACGGAAGCTCATCGGCGCCGAGGCGAAACGGCGAAACCACGCCGCCAGCCGCGTATCGAGCGCCGATAACCTTTCTTTTACCGTCCGCAGCGGCAGCAGCATCAATTATTTACCATTGCAGGTTTAATACGCTCGACGCCAACGTCCATCCCTGACAGCCGGTCTTCGTCGAAACGCGGATCCAGAACGTGTAATCCCGCTCAATCGGTCCTTCGTAAACCGTCAGGATCGAACCATTCGCCGCGATGCATTCAAGCGTCTGATCCACGCCGGGATTTTTCAAAATGAAGATGCCTTCCCGCTGACCGGACTGAACGAAGCCATAAGACTGATCCGGGGACTCGGTCGGGACGAAAAGTCCGTCATACGGCGTCGCCGCCTGAGTGTCCATCGCGCAGCGGAATCCGATCATCGGACTGCTCTCCGTCGGCGAAAGATGTCCCCGGTTGGTAAGATGCTCCTGCGCATAGTTCGAAGCGAACGACGCGCCGCGGACGACTTTCTCGGTCCCATCCGCCGGTCCAACCGGATCCTTCTTCTCGCTGACGGCATAATACCCGGGATCATACCAATCCGATACCCATTCCGCAACGTTGCCCATCATGTCAACCACGCCGGAACTGCTCGCGCCCGAAGGATACCCGCTCCCAATCTCCGTATCGCCGGGAACACCGCTGGTATTCGCCTGATACGGGCGCGGAAGAAAATCGCCCCACGGGAATTTCCGGTATCCGTCGATCCCCATTCCGGCGCGTTCCCATTCCGCTTCGGTCGGAAGCCGCTTGCCGACGAATTCACAATAATTCTTCGCATCCTCCCAGGTCACGTTCACGACAGGATAGGCGCCATACGCATCGGAATAATAATTCTTCCGCGTCTGCGAACTCAACGACGTCGGCTCCGCGCATACCCCTGCCTCGACGCATTTTTTATACGCGCGGATCGTAACCTCATACTTATCAATCGAATATGCACTTAATTCAACCAGGTGAAGCGGCTTCGATTCCTCTCTCGCGTAATAATCAGCGTCCGGCGCGCCGATCGAATACTTCCCGGCCGGCATCTTCGCCATATTTTCCATCAACGCCGGATTGCCGGCCGCCGCGCCCTGCGCCATGACCGCCGTCGTCAGTATTAAAGCGCAGAGAACGCCTATCAAAGCCCATCCGTATCTATTTTCTTTATTCGTCATATTATTTATTTTCCTCCAACAAATGAATCCCAGCCAGCTTCTCGATTACGCGAAAAACCGCCGAATTGTCCAAAGCTCCGTCGCCGCACTGAATCATCGATTCGTACAGCTGCGCATCCAGCGCCGCCGAAGGAATCGGGATTCCATATTCCCGCGCTGTCTCGACAACAATTGTCAAATCCTTCGACATCATCTCGGACTTGAACCCGGGAGCCAATTCGCCGTTAAAAATCCGCTCCGGCTTCGTATCCAGCGTCCAGCACTGCGCAGCGCCGGCGCAAATTGCCTGTGTAACTTTCTCGGGATCAGCGCCGGCCTTCTTCGCGAACAGGAGCAGCTCGCCCATCGCGACCATCTGCGCAGCGACCATGATCTGATTCGCGCATTTGGCAATCTGACCGCAGCCGCTCCCTCCAATATAGGTTACTTTCTTCGCGAACGCGTTCAGCGCCGGAAACGCCGTTTCCAAAGCGTCCGGATCGCCGCCAACCATGACGGTTAACGTCCTGTTAATCGCGCCGAGCTGCCCGCCGCTGACCGGCGCGTCCAACGCCATGACCCCAACTTCAGCCAGTTCCGCGGCGACCTTTCGCGCGGAGCCCGGCTTGATCGTCGAGTTATCGATAAAAATCAACCCCGGATGCGCCCCTGCAAGGATCCCATCCGCGCCGAGGACGACCTCTTCAACCGTATCCGAATTCGGGACGTTGGTAAAAACGATATCAACGCGGCGCGCAACTTCCGCGGGACTGAACGCCTCCCCGGCCCCCTCCCGGACCAACTCACGAACCGCCTCGCGGCTGCGATTATGGACGATAACCGGGAAGCCGGCTTTCAGGAGATTCCGCGCCATCGCCTTCCCCATCAGCCCCAACCCGATATACCCGATTTTCATCGCCGTCATTCCAAATCCCTCAGCTTTCTTCATGTACGATCAGAAACGCAGGACGGTTCCGCCCCGCAAGTTGAACTTTCTCAAGCATTATTATAGGTCAACTTTCGCGATTCGGACCCAATCTTAACCTTAAGTTCCGCAGAATGCGCCGAAACGGACTGCCTCGGACGGAACCGGCTATCACGAATCGCCGATTTTACAGAATGGTTTCAAATTCCTTACACTATAATAGCATCAGCAAACCAGAACCAAAGAAACCGGGAGAACGCCATGGGATTTCATATCGTAACCGACAGCAACGCGGATTTATCCGCCGCGGACCGGGAAAGTTTTTCGGATTTCAGCTATCTTCACGTCCCTTATTTTATCAACGACGTCGAAGGCGACCCAGGAATCACGGGGCATGAATTTTTCGAAGCCATGCGCAACGGCGCGAACACCCGCACCGCGCAAATCAACCCGCCGACCTTCATCGCGCTCTATGAGGAACTGATCGCGGAAGGGAAACGCGAGTTCCTCAGTATAACGCTGTCCTCGAAGCTGTCCGGACTCTACGAATCCGCAGTGAACGCCGCGAATACCGTCATGAAAAAGCATCCTGACACAACGATTCTCGTCACAGATACAATCTCCGCGTCGATCGGCATGGGGCATCTCGTCAAATCAGCCGTCGAGGCGCGCGATCAGGGAAAATCGCTCAGCGAAACCCGCGACCTGATCGAAGCCCGGAAACACCGCATCTGCCACTGGTTTACCGTCGGAGACCTGACTTACCTGAAACGCAGCGGGCGCCTTTCCGCGGGCGCGGCATGGTTCGGAATGGCGCTCAACATCAAACCCGTCCTGCATATCGACTCAAGCGGGAAACTCGTCCCTGTCGAAAAGAAAATCGGCCGCGCCAAAGCCATCCAGCGCCTCATCGATCACTACAGCGAGACCGCTCTCAACCGGGAAAAGGGGATCGTTTACGTCCTGCATGCCGATATCCCCGAAGAAGCGAACAGCGTCAAAACGGCGATCGAAGCTCAAACCGGCACAAAAAACGTCATCCTGACGGAAATGGGGCCCGTTATCGGGTCTCACGTTGGTCCCGGGACGCTCGCGGTCATATTTTCAGGCACGGAACGGTAAGGAATCCTGCCCGGCGGACATGCAGGCAAGAATTATAAAGTACAATTATTGACAATATTAAACGTTTGGCGATTTTATCAGGAAAACGAAGAACCCCGCCAAATGAACCATAGTAGGAAAGGAAACCGACATGTCTTTCTATATCCTCGCTGACAACTGCAGCGATTTACCCGCATCGCGAAACACGACCTGTAAAGATTTTCAAATCCTGAATTTGAGCTTCTTTCTCGATAACGCGCCGGGAGACCCGACGATCCGCAGCGCAGACTTTTATAATAAGTTGCGCGCAGGTTCGATGTCACGGACGAGCCAGATCAACCCGCCTGAATTCGAAGATGTCTTCCGGAGAATCATCGCGCAGGGATATCACGAAATCCTCTACCTCGCGTTCAGCTCCGGACTCAGCGGAACGTATCATTCCAGTACCGTCGCGGCGCAGAATATCATGAAGGAGAATCCGAACGTCCGGATCCTGACCGTCGACACGCTCGCCGCCGCGCTCGGCGAAGGGCTGATCGTCGATAAGGCGGTCGAGGTCCGCGATCAGGGGAAGACAATCGACGAAGTCGCGCAATGGGTCGAAGAGAATAAGCTGAAAACCGCGCATTGGTTCACTGTCGACGATCTGAACTTCCTGAAACGCGGCGGACGGATTTCCGCCAGCGCCGCCTGGTTCGGGAGCGCGCTGAAAATCAAGCCCGTCCTGCATGTCGACAACAACGGCAAGCTCATCCCCATGGAGAAGAAGATCGGGCGGAAGAAATCGCTGGCGCGGATCGCCGAAATCGTCCGTGAAACCGCCGTCAACCCGGAAGATCAGACAATCTACATCGCTCACGGAGACTGCATCGACGATGTTGAGGAGACGAAAGAGATGATCCGAAAAGAAGCTGGAACGACGAAATTCTTCGTGAACGACCTCGGGCCTGTTATCGGGTCGCATTCAGGCCCCGGGACGCTCGCCGTTTTCTTCTTTGCGAAAGGCCGGTAAAGATTAAGATGGAGTCTGGTCCCGAGTGGGGCCAGACTTCGATTTGCTGTGATTTACCCCTATTTACTTCCACTAATGGAAAAATTCGTGTTTCTTCCTTTTAACACCGAAATAAAAGATATAGAAAGACTGGCTAATGTTATTTATTAAGTCTCTTAGATCAGGAAATGGATAAAAGTTGGCTATTTGTATATGAAGTCGTTCCTGTTGACAAACTTAGAGATGAATGGAAAAACATGAAAAAATTCGGTGTCTCTTTTATCAACAAAGAATTATCTGATAGGCTATTCCTCTGAATTCTCTTATCGACAATTTCAAGTTATTTATTTAAAAAAACACCGGCGCCTTCCGCTGAAGACGCCGGGCTCCCCCCTACCCCTCCGCACGCTCGCGTATCATCTCCCGCGCAGCGGCCATCGCAGCGTCCGCCTTCGACACGTCCTTCCCGCCGCCCTGAGCCATCGTCGGCCGGCCGCCGCCCTTCCCGCCGACCAGCGCCGTCATCCTCCGGATCAGCTCGTTCGCGCTCAGCCCGCGCTTCGCCAGCGCCTCGGAAACCGACGCGATAAATTGCACCTGCCCACCGAGTACCGTTCCCAATACCGTCACCGCGTTCTCATGCTCCGACTTGAAGCGGTCCGAAAGCTGCCGCAGGGCATCCATCTCCATCCCCGGAACCAGCATCATCAGCGTCGGGATCCCATGAATCTCCTCCGAACGCCCCTTCAGGTCCCCCAGCTTCTGAATCAGCGCGCTCCGCTTCACTGCGTCCAGCTCCTTCGCCAGCTCCTTCAGGTTCTGACGCGTCTCGACTGCGTGTTTGAGAAGATCCTCGCGGCTGACGTTAAACACGCGCGTCATCTCGTGGACCAACAGGTTCTGGACCCGGATAAACTCGATCGCGGCACGGCGCGTAATCGCCTCGATCCGACGGATCCCGGTCGCGACGCTGCCCTCGCTGAGAAGAATAAACGGCCCGATCTCCGCCGTATTGGAAACGTGCGTCCCGCCGCAGAGCTCCGCCGAAACCGGCGTCTCCCCGTCGAGAATCCGCAGCACGCGGACCCGATCGCCATATTTTTCGTTGAAAATCGCCATGACCCCTTCGTTCATCGCGTCGTCCAGATTCTCGATCGTCGTCATGACCGGATATCCGGCGAGGATATCCTGATTAACGATCCGTTCGATCTCCGAAAGCTCCTCCGCCGTCAGCGCGCGATTCGAATTAAAGTCAAAGCGGAGCCGGTCGGGCGCAACGAGCGAACCCGCCTGACGCGCCTGATCGCCGATAACCCGATGAAGCGCCGCGTGAAGAAGATGCGTCGCGGTATGATTCGCCTGAATATCGCGCCGCCGCTCCAGGTCGATTTCGACGACGGCCGCCTTCCCAGCCTCGACCGTCCCGGAAACGACCGTCCCGGAATGCAGTATCAGCCCGTTCAGCGGCCTTCGGACATCCTTCACCTCAAAGACGAACGACCCGTCCGCCGCCCGGATCGTCCCGGTATCGCTGACCTGCCCGCCCATCTCCAGATACAGATTCGTCGCGCCGACGATCAGCTCCGCATCCTCGCCCTCGCCAATCGCCGCATACGGCGCCCCGTCGGACAGCGCCAACAGCAGCGTCGTTTCCACCGGCTCGCGCTGATACGGATCATAGCGGACCCCCTCCGCCGGAAGCTTCCCGCCGGAAATCAGCTCATTCAGGTATACGCCGTACCGCTCGGCCTCCTCGCCGGTCATCTTCCCAATCGCCTTTCCCGCGCCGGAAGCGATCCGATGCGCCTCGGCGGCGGCCCGATAACCCTCGCGATCGACGTCGAACCCCTGATCGCGGACGAGATCGTAGGTAATCTCAATCGGAAGCCCATGCGTCGAGTACAGGTCAAAGCAGACCGCCCCGTCGATAACCGTCTTCCCCACGGCGCGCATCCCCGCCAGGATCTCGTTCAGCTGATGAATCCCGGCGTCGAGCGTCTTATTAAACCGCTCCTCTTCCGCGATCAGCCCTGAAAGAATCGCGTCACGCGACCGCCGCAGCTCCGGATAAGCGTCCTGATACGTTTCGATCATCGCTTCCGCGACCTTGTGCATGAACGGTTCGGTCAGGCCCAGCTGATGACCGAAGCGGACCGCGCGCCGGATAATCATGCGGCAGATATAATTTCGCCCGATATTCCCCGGAACGACCCCGTCGGCGATCAGGAACGACGCCGCCCGCGCATGGTCGCAGATCACGCGGTAAGGAGTGAAATTCGCCGCCATCTCCGCGTCGTCCGTCCCGGTCAGCCGCTGAATCGTTTCCAGCGCAGCTCTGAACAGGTCGGTCCGATAATTGGAATCGACGCCCTGAAGGATCGAGACGATCCGCTCGAACCCCATCCCCGTGTCGACGAACTTCTGCGTCAATGGGAGAAGCTCGTTCGGACCGACGCGGTTATACTGAATGAAAACCAGGTTCCAGAGCTCCAGAAACCGCGAACAATCGCCATTCACGGAACAGACGTGCCCGGGGATGTCCCGCTTATCGCAGTGATCCGGCCCCAGGTCGATATGAATCTCGGAACAGGGACCGCAGGGCCCCGTATCCGCCATCTCCCAGAAATTTTCCTTGCGCCCGAAATAGCGGACATGATCCGGATTCATCCCCGGCTGACGCTTCCAGATTTCGAACGCCTCCGCGTCGGCCTCGATCTCCCCGCGCTCGTCCTTGAAACAGGTCGCCCAAAGCTTGCTCCTGTCCAGCCCCCAGACCTCGGTCAGCAGCGTCCAGGCCCATTCGATCGCTTCCTTCTTGTAATAATCGCCGAAGGACCAGTTCCCCAGCATCTCGAAAAACGTATGGTGCGTATCGTCCCGGCCGACCTCGTCGAGATCATTATGCTTTCCCGCTACACGCATGCATTTCTGGCTGTCAGCGGCGCGTTTATACTCCCGCTTATCCGTTCCCAGAAAAACGTCCTTGAACTGAACCATGCCGGCGTTGGTAAACAGGATCGTCTGGTCGCCGACCGGAACGAGGGAGGAGGAGCGAACGGCGGTATGGCCCCGTTCGACGAAAAAATCAATGAATTGTTTTCGAATATCGTTGCCGGAAAGAATCGGATGCTTCATGTGTTGTATCGCCTCTTCATAAAGATGAACTATCCGATAAATTATACTTGACCGGCGCGAAAACTGACCCTTCGCCGCGAATAATTAAGAACGGGCCGGGCCTGAAACAAACGAATACGATGGAAAAACCCACGCGGCGGGGACACGTGAAGAGGAAAGAAAAACCGGTAAAACCTGCTACTTGCCGGCGAGTTCCTCGATCGCGAACGTCGGCTTATCGATCCGAATCGGCTTCATATTGTCGATGCCGGCGACATACTGAAACGCGTAAATCGGATCGTCGGGTCCAAAAACGCCGAAATTCATCAGCCCGAAGATCTCGCTGTCCACGACCTCCCCCGTTTCCAGATCATATCGATGCAGCGACTGCCCCTGCAAGGTCCGAACGCCGGCATAAAAATACAGCGCCTCGCCGTCGCTCTGGAACCGGGAATTGTAAACCCGCTCCGCTATCAGCCGCGATTCGCCGCTGGCCCGGTCCAGCTCATACAGGTTTTCATCATCCAAAACGGACGTATAGTAAAGCTTATCGCGCGTCAGGAAAAACCTCGTCGCCCGAACCTCGGAATAGATCGCCTCGCTCCGTCCCGTCGAAAAATCGAACCGATAAAGCCGGTATGCGGCGTCGCTATAATAAATCGATTCGCCGTCATACGAAACCCGGTAGGGGTCAACGTTCGTCAGAAAAACCGTCGGATCGCAGCTCATCGGGTCAATCACATCAATCGTATGCGCCTTCAGCAGGTAAATCTTACGGTCATGAATAAAATACATCAACTCGCTGACAATATCTGAATAGTCGAGTTCCACCCGGCAAATCTCCATGTCGACGTAGTCCCTGAGTCCCTGCCTGCGAAAAACGTTCGCGATCCCGTGCTGCGTATCCTCCTGAAACGCGTAATACAGCCAATCCGGATCAACATAAATTGCAGCCGAATGGAAATCGCCGCTGAGCTGCGTAAAAAACGGATCGCGGACCGCGTCGCGAAATTCGAGCGCCGAAGGATCCGGAATCGTCCGGATACCGTATTCCGCCGAGTAAAAAGCCCCGTCGACGATCGCCATGGAATTTCCCGGCGAACTGTTGAAAATTTCCGGAAGCTCCGACGCGGCAATCCGGTTCGCGGAAGCCAGGATCGCGGCCGCGGCGGCGATCGTCGCGATAAAGACTTTATCCAACCCCGCGCGCTGAACCTTCCGCATGAAATCGCCGTTCAGCCGGTAAATCGCCCGGATCATCCCCGCGAGCAGCAGCCCCGCGATCAGCAGCGAAACCGCCTGCGCCATGGGCGAGATCGTCGAAAACTCCGGAATGGCCTGGACCCCGCCGCCGTCGGCCAACCCGAGGACGAAATCGCCGGGGCGGATATACCCCTGCCCGATCATGAACCCCAACGGCGAAGGGAAGAAATACTTATAAACCGCGTTTCCCGGGAGATAATAAGGCACGGCCAGCAGGCAGACGCTCATGAACGCGCCGTTCAGCGACGAACGGGTCAGAGAGACGAAGAACTGCACGCACGCGCTGAACAGAACCGCGCCGATCAGCCGGTAACCGGAAACGATCCCCCAGGCCGCCCAGAAAGACACGTGAAGCGGCGAAGCCTGAAAATAACGCAAACTTTGAAGCGGGTAATTTCCGTTCAGCAGGCCGAATTTGAAATGAATCAGAAACGTTTCCACCAGAATCGAAATCAGGGTCAGCCCCACCGCGATCCAGACCGACAGCGACAGCTTGACACGCGTCAGGCGGTCGCCGCCGCCCGGAAACGTCAGCAGCAACGGGAACATCCCGCAGTCAAATTCGACGCTGAAAAGCGGGAGCAGGAACGCCAGCATCACAAAAATCATCAACCAGTCCATCCGCTCTTCCGTCAGCAGCGCAGTCCACCCGTTCCCGTCGAGCAGGTACCGTTCATCCGGCTTCTCGCGCGCGTACAGGTATTGATCGTACATGCGCAGGAACAACGTCTCCTCGTCCCGGAACCCCGTCTCCGCGTCGAACGCCGCGAGGACCTCCGCACGGTCGATTTCACCGCTCCGATACCGGACGAGCCATTCTTCAGCCTGGCTGTACGTCCGCGTGTACCGTTCCGCGAGCGCGTCGAGCGTCTCCGCCGTCGCATCGGTAACCCTTCCGCGAAACGGTTCAAGAAGCGCCCGGTACGCGCCGGCGTTCGCGGCCGTGTAGCTGTCGACACGGTAATGTGAAACATTGAGGATGATAATTTTCAACGCGACCCATCCGCAGACGATCAGAAGGTACGCGAAAACCGGGATCCCCTTCCGGATTTCGGTCAGCGAACGATTCATCCTCCCTCCATTCCTGAGCGGGAAACCGCCGTAAAAAAGAAGAAAACGCCTGTCAGCAAAAAGGTTAACGAAACCAGCAGCACAACAGAATAAACGGGAAACCCGAAGACGTTCGCGACGTCAAACCTCGAAAACAACGCGGAAAAATCGAGAAGCGTCGTCGGGATCAGCCAACGCGCGAAAGCAAACGGCGTCGGAACGGACAGGTCCCCCAGCGCATAAATCCCCACCCCCAAAGCGAAGCTGATCAGGAACGACAGGAACGGCTTCCCGACCCGCCGCGACACCAGCAAAACGATACCGCCGACAAAGAGAAGCCAGAGAAGCTCCAGGAGCGTCTTGATCCCGACCGCTTCTCCGATCGTCCCCGAGAAAAACGACAGCGCGAAATCCGCACGGAAATACGACAGATCCACCACGCCGTACAGCGGATAAGCCGCGCCATGCAGCCCGAAAAAGAGCGCGGTCGCGCCGAGCCGGACCAGCGAAAAAACGATCTCCGTCGCGAGAATCCAGCCCACAGCCAGAAGCAGCTTGCTTCGGACCGTCGCCGCCCGCCCCCGCTCAACCGTCTTTAAGATCAGCGCCATCCCCGTCGTCGTTTCAATTGAAAAAAGCGGCGCTAACGAAAAAACGACGAACAGCATCATCAGCAGCGCGCAGCTCCGATCCAGGAGCAGCTCGCGGAACCCGGCCGTATCGTAAAACGCCGTCAGCTCCCGACCGCCGTACGCGCCGGCGATCAGGCGGTTCCGGCGCGATTGATAAACGTCGCCGATCGCCTCGAAAAAAGCGATATTCTCCGCCGCCCGCTCGACAATCGGGTCATTCTTCCGTTTATACGCGAACGCCCAGCGCATTGGATTATAAAAACCTTCCTTAAATAAGTAGTAGTCCGCGCGTTCGTACCCGGTATACATCGCCGGATCGTACACAATCGAATACGATCCGGCCAAGGCAATCTTCGCCAGACGGTTGAACTCCGAAATCACGAAATCCGACTTATCCGGCGTAATCTCGCCTTCGCCGATCTCGCGATAGAGCGCCCGATACGCCGGACGCATGAATCTGTCGGACTGCGGGAAATTCCCATAATTCCGGTCCAGCTGCCAGACGAATCCAACTTCGATCAGGGTCAGCAGCAGCAAAGCGATCCAGACCGATTTCCGGCTCAGAATCTTCTTAAATTCAGCGCTGATCAGTCCCATCGCCGTCCGCTCCGCAGAAATACAGAAACGCGTCTTCGAGCGTCGCCGGGACCGAAACGCAGCCCGGATCCGGCGCCGTATCGCCGACGATCCGCGCGGTCACCCGGTCCCCCTCCCGGTACATATTCCCGACGCGATACGTCTTTAAGACCGAATCGATCATCGTTTCCGGAACCGTCCATTCCCAGACCTTCCCCTCAACCTCGGTCAGGAGCGATTTCGTCGAACCGTCGCGCGCGATCCGCCCGTCTCGAAGCAGGATCACCTCATTCGCAATCAGCTCGATATCGGAAACAATATGCGTCGCGAGAATCACGATCCGCCCGGCCGACAAGCTCGAAATCACGTTCCGAAAGCGCGCCCGCTCGATCGGGTCCAGTCCGGCCGTCGGCTCGTCGAGAATCAGGACCGGCGGATACCCGATCAGCGCCTGCGCAACGCCCAACCGCTGGCGCATCCCGCCCGAATACGCCCCGATCTTTTTATCCGCCGCGTTCGTCAGGTTGACCAGCTCCAGCGTCTCGGCAACCTGACGTTCCCGCTCGTCCCGGGGAACGTCCTTCAATTCGCAGATATATTCCAGAAACGCCCGCGCGCTGAAGTCGCGGTAAAACTGGTTATCCTGCGGAAGGTAGCCGACCGCGGTCCGGAAACCGCTTCCCTTTTCCCCCGTCGGAACCCCGTTCCAGAGCGCGTTCCCCGCCGTCGCGGGGATCAGCGCCAGAATCAGCCGGATCAGCGTCGTCTTCCCCGCTCCGTTCGGGCCCAAAATCCCGTAAATTCCCTCGCGGAAAACGCAGCTGAAATCGTCCAGCGCCGTTTCCGCTCCATACCGCTTCGTCAGTCCAACCGCCCGCAGCTCCAATCCGCCTCCGATCTTCTACTCCTCAGCCAGATCGTTGATCAGCAGCAACCGTTCCGATTGCATAAAAGACGCTTCGCCCATTCGAATCCGGGTCAGATCGCCGACCGGAACCGTTACCGCGTACAGCGTATTTCGCCGCGGGTATGAGGAGACGTCCAGCGTAATCGGAACCGACGTTTCCATTCCATATTCCGCGTCGAAGACGAAATCCGGATGACCGTCGACCGCGATCGGCTCATGGTTCACAAAAACCGTCGTCCGGTAGGAAAAGCTCGTCCCGCCCGTCCGCAGCAGCTGAAATTGAACCGTCCCGTTTTCGGCTTCGATATACGCGATCGGGACCTGCGGCTCTCCGATCGGGCGCAGGTAATTCGTCCACATCCGCAGGCTTTCTTCAGCCCGCTCCTCGAACGTCCCGCCCGGCCGCCATTGATTTTCCGGAATCGGCTGCGTAACCGCCGGAATCCGGTATGCGGCCGCCAGCGCGTCTTCCGCGCTCTCGCCCCTGGAATCCGCTTCCATAATCAGCCGGGTCGGATTGGAGGTGGCAAGTTCGCTGAAATGACCGTAGCCGGGATGCTCCTTATCGGGTGGGACGTACAACGGTCCAATAACGACCGCGAAATACAGCCCGACGGTATCCCCCTTTTTCCCCACAACCGGATCGAACAGGATCGTAATCTCGCGCGTCTCGTTCTTTTTAAGCCGGAAAAAATGGACCGGCGCGTCGATCCCTTCCGCTTCGTCCGCCGGATCGGCCAACCGGTACGGCTGAACGATTCCGTCCGCGAACAGGATATACGCCGCGTTCGCGTCGCCGTCCGGCGCAACCAGCTCATAAGCCAATTCCACCGGTTCGCCGACGTACCGGATCCGCGTATCCAGCGGATCGTCGTCGTCCCAGGTCTTCGTTTTCGGATACATCCAGATTTGCGGAATCGTCTGCGCCAGAATGTCCTCGGCCTGCGCGTCGTTCTCGGCAAACGGATCCGTTTCCGCGAAACAGATCCCAAACGTTCCCAGCAATGCTGCGATCACTATTGTAAATACTGTTAGCCCACGCATTAATTGTTCATTTTTCATCGCCATATTCATCCATACAAAGTGCGATGGACTCGCCTTCACGAAGCTGTGAGGGCAAGTCCATCATATTGTTAATTCGGACAAATCAAATTTAACTGAAGTGTAATCGGTATCGTGGCAGCACTTGCATCGTGTGTTGTATAAACCATTGCTGATTCAGCAATAAATGCAGCCGAAATAGAGGCAGAACTACCTCCAGGCGCTGATTCAGCTTTTTTTCTCCCCCGAGAAGGCCTTGACCCGTTTTCCGATCCTTAACATCCAACTTAGCAGTCAAAATAATACCGCAACAGCCACCGTCCTCGATACGCGTTGTTGAGGAAGCTGACCCAGATTGGGTGGTATTACTGGTAGAAAGGATCCCATGTATTTGCTTATGAACAGATGGGATATCCGCATATCCGTCTTTATACCCCCTTTCATCCGCAGCAACCGCATAAAACGAGCTCAGCGACAAGTCCTGATCAACAATACGGCAATCATTAACTTTCTCATTTTACTCTCCTTCGATAGCGCTTCTCTTCTGATGAACCTCCATGCCATCTATTATGCCATCACTCAACTTATATTAGTTCAAATTCTTTTTGAGTGTCAAGGATTAAAGTCATAAAAAAAGCCTGAGCTTTTTCCTGTCCAATTTTTATATATGCGAAAGACGCCCTTGCTCCCCGCCAGATATGACAAAAAATACGCGCTGGAACCACGATTCTTTCCAGGTGTCAGGGGTTAAAAAAACGCCGGTTCATCGTCATCTCCACGCGATATTCCCAGCTATACTTAACTGCATGGAAAAAACCCTCCGCCTCTTTATCGCCGTCCCGCTCCCCGACAGCGTCAAAGCGCAGATTTGCGCCGGGCCGCTTTCAAGCGCGGCGCTGAACCGGCCCGGAATCCGGCCCGTCCCCGCGAACAACCTGCATCTTACGCTGCGCTTCCTCGGGGACACCGCCGAATCGGAGCTGCCCGCGATCCGCGAAGCGATCGAGACCGCCGCGGCCGGTCTCCGCCCCTTCCGCGCGGAAATCCAGAGCTGCGGCGTCTTCCCGAACCCGGCGGCGGCGCGCGTCTTCTGGCTCGGCTTCGATCCGCGAGGCGCGGCGCGGCTCCGCGATGTCGCGAAATCGGTCGCCGGTCAACTCGCCCGGGCCGGGATCGACGGCGACCGGAAGCCCTTCCGGCCGCACATGACTCTCGCCCGCGTCAACGCCGGAACGCTCAGCGAACGCGAAACCGCCGCGATCGTGACGACGCTGCGCGAGGTTTGCTTCGACCCTGTCCCGGTCCGCGAAATCTGCTGTTTCAGCTCTGACCTGAGCGGGCACGTTCCCGTTTATAAAAAACGCTTTTCGGCTGCGTTTGAGCGTTAACACCGGTTATAATTTCAAATATATTTTTTATGTGAAGGATACAGGATGAATCAAGACACCCCCACCGCAGCCATTGCCCGACGCATCGTCGAAATTCTCGAAGAACATAAAGGCGAAGATATCCTTTTCCTCGACGTCTCCGAACAGGTCGACTTTACCGACTATTTCATCATCGTCAGCGCCACCTCCGACCGCATGATCCAGGCGCTCGCCGACGCCGTTCAGGATAAAATCCGCGACGAATTCAAGCTTCACAGCAAGCTTCAGGGCGTCAGCGGCGGCGGATGGACGCTGATCGATCTGGGCGATATCGTCGTGCATATCTTTTCGCCGGAACGGCGCGAGTTCTACGATCTCGAATCGCTTTGGAAGGAAGCGAAAACGCTCCTGCGAATTCAGTAAGCCGGACGATTTTTTCGCGGTTTCAAACTAAACGAATCGCTTTGTTCAGCATTGTTTAGTTCTGAAATTGTCGGACAAATTCCAAGGAGATCGCTGAATCTTTCAAATTCCGTTTCAAAATTACTCCGTACAATTCGTCCGTCTTAATCAAACCTTAATTCAACACAACGGTTTTATATTGCTATTTTTTTTATTTTACTGTAAAATTGGAAAGTAACATATTGGAGATTGGGCCAACCACCAAATCCCCCGGGCTCAATCAGAAAGAATCGGAGAAATTGTCTATGTTAAAGGTAAGCAGAAAGTTGAATTATGGTTTGCAGTTAATGGTTGCGCTGGCGTTCAATAAGGACAATCAATCGATTGCCACGTCGAAGTACGCGGAACAGCTCGAAATTCCGCTCCCGTTCCTGCATCAGATCGCGCACGCTTTGCAGTTGAACGGCCTGATCAAGGCGACGCCAGGACCCAAAGGCGGGTTGCGCCTCGGAAATAAGGGATTGGAAACTTCCCTGTTCGATATTATCCATGCCCTCGAGGGTCGGTTCTCCGTCCCCGTCGTCGAAGGCGATTCAACGATTGCCGAAAACGAAATCGCGCTGGGCGTCTGGAAGGAAGTCGGTTCGCGAATGAACGAAATCATGAAAGATTATACGTTAGCCGAACTGATCAATAATCCTGAAGGTTCCGAAAAGTAAATTCGTTCTTTTGAAGCGAATTTCAGGTTTTTTTCCAGAAAAAAGATCCGGCGAATTTTGCAAACCGGATCTTTTTTGTACGTTCAATTCTGAAAGCGCCGTCTTTACATCCTGAAACCGCTGAAGAAGAATCCGCGTCGGTTCCGGAATGAATCGCGGCCTTCCGCCCTGTCCGAACTAAACAAAGCGGATTCAACACCTGATTTGTTTAGTTTCTACGGCGCGGGCGGCGTCGCTGCCTGCTGTGCGTCGAACGCTTCTTTTGTCTGCGTATACTCGATCGGATCGCGCGTCGGCGACGGGAGCGACCAGGTCATCGTGTCTTCGGAAACGCTCCCCTCCTGCCAGGGGAGAAGCTGGAAAAAGTCGCCGTAAGAAACGCCCTTATTAATCTCGTACCGCCCCAGCATGAACAGGATATTCTTCGTCTGGTGAATCGTCTGCTGCTTCGTGAACGCGATTTTATACAACGCGCTGCTCACGCGGGAAACCATCTCCCCGTTCGCGTCCATAATCCCGCCGGAATAAGCGAACGCCTCGATCGGCAGCCCGAACATCTCTTCCAAATCCACCTTGGACATCCCGATTTCACGGCCGTAATGCGCCGGATCCGGAGAACCGTCGTAGCCGCAGGAACCGATTTCCCATCCCGCCGCCATCATCTCGCGCACCTCGTCCGCCGAGATACTGTTCTTCTGGTCGACCTGCTGCGAATAGAGGAAAAGATTCCCAACCATGCCGTACTTCTGCAAAATCGGATAAGCGTTAACGTATTGGCCGCGCTTCGAAGAATCGAACGTGAACATCACCGGACGCGGCGGAAGTTCCCCGCCTTCATATAATATCCGGATCAGCTGCGAAAGCGTGATACTCGTATACCCCAGTTCGTAAAGCGTCCGGACCTGCTGTTCAAATTCAAGCGTCGTCACGTTATACGGACTTTCCCATTGATAATACGGATCCTCGTCCGCGTTATTGGCGATATCATGATAATAAAGGACGAAGACGTCCGCCTCTCCGGCGGGATACATGATCCACGTCGGCGTTGGAACCAACGTCGCCGTTCCCGTCGCTGTAGGCGTCGGCGTGACGGTCGGAGTCGGGGTCTCGGTAAACGTCGGCGTCGGGGGCGTCAGCGACGCCAGGCGATTCTGTTCCGCGGTAAACGTCTCGGCCTCAACGGTATATAAAAAACCTTTCGGCGTGTTCTGATCCGGAATATTGCATGCCGCAAGGAGCAGGACCGCCAGACCGGCAAAGATACGCTCGATGAATTTCCTCATATGCCTCCAAATAATCCTATTTTATCATGACCGCTTCGCAGCGCGCCACGATAAAACGTCTACGCGAAAATCCATCCCGTAATCGTTTCAACGTACAGGATAAACAACAGCGCGCCCATCCCAAGCCCGCCGATCAGTTTACGATGGTAGCGTTCGCCGCGCCTGACCCGCTCGACCAGGAGAATCCCCGCCGTAAACAGCGGCAACCCGAAAATCATCGGAGAAACCAGCCGCCAGGGAACGCCGGATAAATTCAACGCAACGATCGACACGTATCCCAACGCCGCCGTCAGCGCGTATCCGCGAAAGAACCCGCGCCGAATCATCGTCGGAAACAACCCCGGCTGAAACGTCGTCCCGAGATCAGCATCCGCCATCGCTTTTAAAAAGCGATAACCGAAATAGAAAAAAAGATTCGGCACCAGGAAAGCTAAAATCGAAAGCCGGGCCTGAGCCACGTCCTGAAGCGCGACGGTCAGCAGCGCCGGCAGCGCGAAAATTTCCAATCCTTCGAAAAGCTCCGCCGTCCAATCCCGTGACACGCTCGCGATCCGGTTCAAATCGACAACCGCAAAAAGAACCGTCAGCCCAAGCCAAAGCAGGAGCGGCCCGCGGTCAACCGCGGCGATAAAGAGCGGGAAAAAACCCGATAGCCCCGCGCAGCAGAAAACCAGCGCCAGAACCGACGCGTTCGTCAGCAACGTCTCAGCCGTATCCTCCCGGACCGCCCCGACCGCCGTCGTCAGCCGCCGGACCGTCCGGCGCGAAGCGAAATTTCCGCCTCGGATCAGCGCCGCCGTCCTGAAAATCAGCGCTGCGCCCGAGAAACCGACCGATGCCAGCGCAATCCCAATCAGTTCGATCCAACCAAACGTCGCGCCCCAGAAGAAAAGAACGCCGAGCGTCGCCGCCAGTCCCAGCAGGATCAGCAGGATTTCCCAAAACGGAACCAGCGCTACCGCCGCCGCAGGATTAAATTCGCGCAATTTCATTCCCCATTCGCCTTTCCTGCCGCCGGTTCGTCCGCTCCACGCCGGAACCGGTAGCCGCCGTCGACGATCAGCTCCGTCCCGGTCACGTATGCCGCGCCGATCAGGTACCGGACCGCCTGAAGAAGGTCGTCGATCTCTCCCGGACGTTCGAGAAGCGTCCGCCGCGACAGCGCGCTCCAACGGTCGCCGTCAGCGCTATCCTTCAGGATCAGGCCCGGAGAAATCGCGTTGACGCGAACACGCGGCGCGAACGTCTTCGCCATCAAGCGCGTCAATCCCAAAATCGCCTGCTTCGTCAGGACATACCCGCCGAACGATGTCCAGTCCTGACGCGCCCCGGAATCGGAAAACAGGATGATCCACCCGCCGTGCGCGTCCTCGGAAATCACGGCGCCCGCCGTTCGGGCCGTCAGCCACGCGCCGCGCAAATTAACCGAAAACAGCTCGTCCCAATCCGCCGTCGTCAGCGTATCCAGCCTGGACGGGAAGAAAACCGCGGCGCAATGGATCAATCCAATCAGACGGCCTGAAGCGCGGATCCGCGTGAACATGCGCTCGATCCCGGCCCCGTCGCGTAAATCGGCGCAAACGGCTTCAGCCGCGCCGCCCCGCCGGCGAATCTCGTCGCAGGTCCGTTCCGCGCCCTCCGCGTTCGAATAATAATGAACCCAGATTCGCAATCCCGGACGCGCCAGACCGAGCGCAAGCGCGGCGCCGATCCGCGATCCCGCGCCGGTTATCAACAGGTTTTCATTCGCCGCATGTTCGTTGATAGGACGATAACTCCGCTTCGCGCTGCCTCAGCCCGGTCTATAACGACGCCCGCAGCATCGCCGCCAGATCGTCGCGGCCGATCGGATATCGATCGCGGACCAGCGCGCCGCCGCCGATTATCAGCGTACTTTCAATCAGCCCCGGAATATCCGCCTCGTTGAAGCCATGATCCGACAGGCGCAGCCGATCCACGCCGCAGGCAATCTTCAACTCCTCCAACGCGTCAAGGAACCGGGCCGCGTTCCGTTCATCGCTCTCGCCCGGGACCGCGACGCCGATCGCGTCCGCGATCAGCGCGTAACGCTCCGGAATCCGACGCGCCCCGAACGCATGAAACGCCCGCGAAATCAGGATCAGCCCTTCGCCATGCGGAAGGGAAGGAACTTTACCGGAAAGACTGTGCTCGATCGTATGCGCCCCGGTGCAGCTCGAAATACAGATGACCATCCCGGCCAGCATCGACGCGAAAGAAACGGCGGTCCGCGCTTCTAAGTTCCGTCCGTCCTGAACCGCCGCGGGAAGGTACGAAAAGATATTGCGGATCCCTTCGATCGCCCAGACGTCGGACACCGGCGTCGACCGGACCGAAAGATATCCTTCTAAACTATGGAATAACGCGTCGAAACCCTGAAACGCGGTATACGACGGAACGATCCCGAGCGTCAGTTCCGGATCGACGATCGACTTGACCGGGAATTCGCAAACCATGCCAACCTTTTCGCCGCTCTCCGTCTTTGTCAGGACCCCGACCGGATTACCCTCCGTCCCGGTCCCCGCCGTCGTCGGAATCGCAACGAGCGGAAGCCCCCTGACCGGGAAAGCCTTCCTTCCGCCGCTGCCGACCTGAACGTAGTCCCAGATATCGCCGGGATTCGTCGTCATCATCGCAATCGCTTTCGCGGCGTCGATCGCCGAACCGCCGCCCAGCCCGATCACGAAATCGCAGCGCTCCGCTTTGGCGATTTCCGCCCCCGACATGACCGTTTCCCTGACCGGGTTCGGGGTCACGCGATCGAAAAGAACCGTCCGGATCGATCGGCCGGCTAAAATCGTCAGCACGCGGTCGAGGATCCCATGCTTCCGGATCGAATTCCCGCCGGTAACGACGAGCGCTTTTTCGCCCGGAAGCGGTTCGGTCTTCAGCTTCTCCAGCGCGCCGATCCCATAAAATAATTCCGTCGGAATTGAAAATCGATAAGTCTGCATGACATCCTCCTTTGTCGTCATCGTCAAAACATAGGGCAAAGCCCAATCTTCAGTCTATCCCTGCGCCCGGAGCTCCCGCGCGGCGCGTTGAATCCGACGCAGCGTCAGCTCTTTTCCCAGAATTTCCATCGATTCGAAAAGCGGCGGACTGACCCGCTGACCCGTAACGGCGACACGAAGGACGCCGAAAACCTGCGCCGGCTTGAGCCCCATCTCCGCGACCAGCTCGCGCATCTCCGGCTCGCCGATCCTCGGACTGATCTCCGGGAGCGCCGTTAAGACGTCGTAGCTTCTCTCCGCGATCTCGGCGCACTGCGCGGCGGTCAGTCCTTTCTGGATCAGGTCCGCCGTCGCCGGCACAACCTCGGCGCGGAAGAAAAAACCGGCTAACGCGACCGATTCGTCGAGCGTGACCATGCGCTCCCGGATAATCGGCGCAATTTTCAGCAGCGTCGCGTCGTCGGCATCGATCCCTTCTTTAAGGAAGAAAGGCTTGATCCGGGCCGCTAAATCCTCGATCGTCAACATACGGATATGGGTTCCATTAAAATGGTCCAGCTTGGTAAAATTGATCGCCGCCGGGGACGGAGTCAGGTGCTCCAGCGAAAAATCGCGAACAAGCGCGTCCATCGTGAAAATCTCGGTATGATCGTCGAAGCTCCAGCCCATCAACGCGATCCAGTTCACGACCGCCTCCGGAAGGTACCCCAAATCGATCAGGTCGGTCAGGAAGAGCGAATATCCGTCCTTTATAAAATCGGCGGAGTCCCGTTTCGAAACCTTTCCCTTCCCATCCGGCTTCAGGAAAAGCGAAAGATGAATCCATTCCGGCTCGTCCCACCCAAACGCACGGATAATCAGGTGATGCAGCGGGAGCGTCGGGATCCATTCCGACCCGCGGATCACGTGCGAAATTTTCATGAGATGATCGTCGACCATCGCCGCCAGGTGATACAGCGCCCAACCGTCCGACTTGACGATAATATAATCGTCGATCGTCCGGTTCTCGACCGTAATCTCCCCGCGGATCAGGTCCCGAACCGTCGTTACGCCTTCCTTCGGCGTCTTAAAGCGGATCACGTGCGGCTCGCCGGCCGCGACGCGCTTCCGCGCTTCATCCAACGGAATCTCACGGCAGCAGCCGTCGTAATGCGGAAATTCTTTGCGCTGCTGCTGCTCCTGCTTCATGCGCGACAGCCGCTCCGAAGAGCAGAAGCAATAATACGCATCGCCCTGCTCGACGAGCCGCTCGGCGTATTGACGGTAGAGCGCTTTCTTATCCGCCTGCCGATACGGTCCGTACTCGCCGCCGACGTCAGGTCCCTCCTGCCAGTCGATTCCGAGCCAACGCAGCCCGTCGATAATCTCTCTTTCCGCGCCTTCGACGTAACGCTTCTTATCGGTATCCTCGATCCTCAGGATAAAAGTACCGCCCGTTTTTTTCGCTAAAAGATAATTGTAAAGCGCCGTTCGCCCGCCGCCGAGATGAAGCCGCCCGGTCGGAGAGGGCGCGAATCGAACGCGTACCGGCTTTTGATCTGTCATTTTATTTTTACCCGCCTCTTCTTCGTTTATGATACGTTTAGATTCTAACGCTTTTCTCTTCGGAAAAGCGCAGTTCGCAGCAAAGCTGAGATTCTCCGGCGCTATCGGAGCTCTTCCTGTTTGACCTGCCGCGCGGCGACGCTCTCGACCAGCCCGATCATGACCGCCAGCGCCAATGTCGACGATCCACCGTAACTTACGAACGGAAGCGTCAGCCCAGTCACCGGCAGGACCTGCAGATTAACGCCGATATTAACCGATGTCTGGAAAAAAAGAAGCGCCCCAACCCCATAGCAGATCAACGCGCCGAACAGGTCGGGCGCCTGCATCGCGTTTCGGAAACAGCGCCAGATCATGAACATAATCAGGATAATAATCGACATCGTTCCAACAAAGCCAAACTCCTGCCCCAGCGCCGAAAAAATAAAGTCGGTATGCCGGACTTTCAGGAACCGGAGCTGAACCTGCGTTCCATTGCCGTACCCCTGTCCGGTCAGCTGACCCGAACCAAGCGAAATAACCGCCTGGTCAACGTTATAGTTATCGCCATATCGCGCGTTCGGATCCGGAGCGATAAACGTCCGAACCCGGTTCAGCTGGTATTCCTGAACGAAGGGAACCGTATCCGGCGAAAGCAGGATCCAGATCAGCATCCCGGTAATAAAGAAAAAGCCAAAAAGCCCCAGAATAACCAGATATTTCGTCGGCACCTTACTCACCCAAAGCATTGAAAACCAGATCACCATCATAACGATCGACGTACTCATGTTCGGCTGAAGCAGAATAAATAAAACGATTCCAAACGTAAGCCCGAAGCTGGTCAGGATCCAGCGCATATCATGCGGATCGTACCAGCGATCGGAAAAATACTTCGCCAGCCGGATAATCAGGACCGCCTTCGCGAATTCCGACGGCTGAAGCTGGAACGGACCGATCCGAAGCCAGCGCGCCGCGCCGAACTGCGCCTGGCCGAAGATATTGAGCGCAAAGAGCAGCACGATGATCCCGAAATATAAAAGCCCGGACATCGCGTCCAGATAATGATAATCGAAGATCGTCAGCCCGATAATCATGAACAAGCCGATCACCACGTACTGAACCTGACTGTTGACGCTGACTTCAAGATTTCCCGCCAGCGCCGACGTAATCATGACGATTCCGAAAACGCAAAGCACCAGCACAACCGCGAACAGCCAATAATCAAAACTGCGCCAGATTTCCCGTTTCATGGATTCCCTTACTCCGACTCGTCATACGTCGTTTCCTCCAGCGCGTCGGGCGGCGCCGCGAACCGGACAATCTCGCCGTTCTTCTCCGCGTCCATCTCTTTCATCAGGAAGAAATTATCGATAATCCGCCGGACGGTATATCCCGCCGTCGACGAACCTTCCTTTCCGTTATAAATAAAGACGACGACGACGATTTCCGGCTTTTCGTAAGGAGCGTAACCGGCGGTCCAGCCATGCGCCGGCCATTTTCCGAAGTCGCAAAGCCCTTTCTCACGCGCAATATCGTCGCAGTATTCCGCCGTTCCGGTTTTCGCCGACGATTCGTAAATATCGCCCTCGAACGGAGCTTCCCCTGTTCCGCCCGGCTGCGGAACGCGACGGAGCCCTTCGCGCGTGACCTCGACGACCCAGGGCTCAACCGCCTTATATGTCCCCAGTTCGACCCCGTCCTTGTCATACTCCATAATCTTCGGGTCCTTCGTAATATCCCAAAGCATCCGCGGCGTAAACGGCAGCACGGTATTCCCGCGCTCGTCCAGGACCTCGCGGATCAGCGTCGGACGCGGCATCACCCCGTAAGCCGCAACCGTCGCAAACGACATCATGACCTGAAGCGGGGATGCGGTAATATACCCCTGCCCCATTGACGCCAGGTACGTGTCGCCGGTCGCCCAGGATTCGCCCATGTTAACTCGTTTCCAGGTCCGCGTCGGGATCATCCCGGTTTCTTCACCGGTCAGCTCGATCCCCGTCCGCTCGCCGTACCCTAACGCGTGCGCGTATTGCCCGAGCCGGTCAATCCCCAACCCGACCGGGACCTCGTCCTCATACCCGCCGCCCACCTTGTTAAAATAAATGTTGCAGCTCCATGCCAGCGCCGAACGGTAATCGACGTATCCATGTCCCGTTTTAAGATGGCAGACGTACTCCTGAACTGAACCAGGATCGTTCGGCGAATACGAATTCTGCATTCGAATCGAACCCGGATCGAAAATCTGGTCTTCCGGATCGAGAACATGCTCGTTCATGACGCCGATCCCGGTCACAATCTTAAACACGGACCCCGGCGGCTGCGCCACCTGCGTAATATGGTTCAGGAGCGGTTTCGACTGGCTGAGGCTGAGCTGCTCATAGTAGTAAGCCGGAATATAGCGCGTCATGCGGTTGTTCTCAAACGTCGGCTCGGAAACCAGGCCCAGAATTTCGCCCGTATACGGATCCATCGCTACCGCCGCCCCGTCATGCGTCAACGTACCGGACAGCGAAACCCGATTATAGAAGTCCATTGTATCCAGAAGCGCCGCGCGCATGACGTTTTGAAGCCGGACGTCGATCGTCAGCTTCACGTTATATCCCGGGACCGCCGCCTTGGGCGGCTCTAAATCGCGCATCTCCAATCCCGCGACGTCGACCTCGACCACCCTGCGGCCGTTCTTCCCGGAAAGCAGGTCCTGAAGCGAGGACTCAACGCCGCCGTATCCGAACCGATCTTTATTTAATAGGAAACCGCGTTCTTCCATCTCGTCCGCAACATATTCCGGGATCGGCCCCAGAAAGCCGACGATCTCCGACGTACTATAACCCGTCGGATATTCGCGAATCGAATTCACGCGGACCCCCACCCCGGGCATCGTCGCCGAAAGCTCCTTGATCCGCCGGGCCAGCTCCTCCGGCACGTCGCAGAGAATCCCCGTTTCTGAATACGGCGACAGCGACGAAGCGATGTAGACGATTTGCGTCAGTCCGAAATCGGACGTGCATTCGCCATACAGCCGGACCGTATCGTCGTTTAACTCGCCGTTATTGACGGGAATATCGACAAGGCCGGAAAGCGTCCGGAAAATCCGCTGCCGGTCGCCTTCGTCTTCGGGAAGCTCCGCTGGAACGATAACGATATCGTACGTCGGGATATTCTTCGCCAGAACGACCCCGTTCCGATCGTAAATAACGCCGCGTTTCGTCTGGTCGCGGACGACGGTAATCCGATTTTCGTCCGCGCTCGCTAAATAAGCTTCTCCGTCAAGGATCTGAATTTCAAATAAGCGCGTCACGTAAAAAATAATAATGACCGCCATGACGACGTACGCAATCAAAAGGCGTCGATTTTTTAAATCCAGTTTTTCATTTTTAAAGTTATCCTGCATCATTTTGCTGCATCCACTCGATAAATCCAATTCGCGTAATCGTTCAGGAAACTATACGTCGGAAAGGCCAGTAATAAGTTTAACGTCATCGACGGCAGGAAGATCTGCGTAATAACGAACGACAGCTCGTAGCGGACATCTTCGAGAAAAAGAAGGCCAAACGAAACCGCGACCGAAATCAGCGTCGCCGCGATCGTTACGAAAACCAATAAAATCAACGGCATCTGCCAGACCCAGCGCTTCAGGATCTGGATCATCAGCCAGACCGCCAGATAAATTATAAAATACCCGTACATCGGCAGCGCGGAATAAAAGGACATCATGAACCCCGCCAGCAACGCCATCACAATCGTGAACCGTGTCTCCGAATTCAGCGTCCAGACGATCAGCGCGACCATGACCAGATCGGCCGTTCCGTAAAGAATCTGAAGCCGGCTGAAAACGCCGACTTCGAGCGTTCCGGCGAGAAACAGGATCACAAGAATCGAAACAACTTCGACCATCAGGCTGGCTTACTCCGCTTTTTTTTCAAGCGGGCTGATATTCGACGGACGGAAGTTCGCGACGACGAGGACCGCCTGAAGCGAGGAAAAGTCTTCCGCCGGCTGAATCGACGCCGACTGGAAAAGCTCGTTTTCGAGCCGGTTGACGTTCAGGATTTCCCCGATCATGATCTCCGACGGGAATTTTCCGCCCAGACCTGACGTTTGAATCGTCTGACCGAATTCGAGCGTGATATCCTGCGAAACGAGTTCGATCGTCAGGTCGGACGTTACCGACCCGCGAACGACGCCGTCGCTGTCAGCTTCGACAATATACGCGTTAACCAGCGACGCCGGATCGGTAATCAGCTGGACCCGGGCGGCCGACGCCGTAACCGCGTCGACCCGGCCGACGAGCCCCTTCTCCGTCACGACCGGCATGTCGAAGGTAATCCCGTCGTCCGAGCCCTTGTCGATCAGGACATACTGTAAAAACGGCGACGGATCTTTACCGATAACTTTCGCCGCGATATACGTTTCCTGCGGCCTGCCGCGGGCAAAGCCCAGAAGCGAATACAGGATCGCCGCCTCGCGAAGATCCTGTTCCAGCTGAATAATCTCCGTCCTGAGGAGCGCGACTTCGGCTTTAAGCGACTGATTTTCCGCCTGAAGCTCGGTAACCTCGCGCGGGATGGTAAAAAACTGCATTGCGTTCGAAAATCGTTCCGAAACCATCGACTGAACCTGAACGAACGGATCCATGACGCCGCGAAGCAGCGTCGTTAAATAACCGCTGAACGCCAAAAGAATAAACCCGAGCGTCAACAATACGCCGACAACCTGACGCCAATTTTTTCTAAATCGATTCATGCTGTTAAAATTATAAGGTCATTTTACGCGCAGCTTCCCGCCGCAAAAAACTTAACTCCGATTTAATCAGCGCCGTGCGAAACGATCGAGGCTGACCGCGAACTGATCGATCGTCGCGCTGTTTTCAAGAACGTACCCCGCCCCGCGCGCGACGCAGGTCAACGGATCCTCCGCCACCCAGACCCGGATATTCAGCTCTTCGTTGAGCCGATCCGCCAAGCCTAAAATCTGCGACCCGCCCCCGGATAAGCAGATTCCAGTCTCAATCAGGTCGGCGACAATTTCCGGCGGCGCTTCGTCGATCGCGTCCTTGACCGTATCGACGATCACCTGAATCGAACCGGAAATCGCGTCGCGAATCTCGACCGAAGAAACTTCGATCGCCTCCGGAAGTCCGGTTACCAGGTTCCGTCCGCGCGTGACCATCGTCCTCTCCATCGGAAGCGGATGCGCCGAGGCGATCGAAATCTTGATCTGCTCCGCCATACGCTCGCCGATATACAGGTTGTAGCGGTTGCGGACGTAATTTAAAATATCCTGATCCAGTTCATCTCCGGCTACGCGAAGCGAACGGGAGACCACGATTTCGTTCATCGAGAGAATCGCGACCTCGGTCGTTCCGCCGCCAATATCGACGACCATCGTCCCGCGAATTTCATTAATCGGGAGCCCAATCCCGATCGCCGTCGCGACCGGCTCCTCGATCAGGTATATTTCGCGCGCGCCTGCCGCCATCCCGGCGTCGTAAACCGCGCGCCGCTCGACGTCGGTCGAACCGCAGGGGATCCCGATCACGATCCGGGGCCGCGGGAACGGCGCGATCGTTTGCTGATGCGCCCTGCCGATAAAATAACTCAGCATCGCCTGCGTAATTTCAAACTCGGATATGACCCCGTCGCGCATCGGTCGAATCACGCTCAGGTTCGCCGGCGTCCGCCCCACCATTTCTTTCGCCTGCGCGCCGATCGCGACCGGCTGCCGGGTGCGCTTTTCGACCGCAACCCAAGACGGCTCGTTAATAACGATCCCCTTGCCGCGGACGTAAACAAGCGTGTTGGCGGTTCCAAGGTCGATCCCAATATCTAACGAGAACAACCCCATGAACCAGTTAAGCGGATTAAATGCCAATCGGTCTCTCCAATGAAAGATAAGATATCACAAAAAACGTTTCGAAAACGAAACGATTTAATTCCGCTTTAGATTATACCAAAGTTATAGAACCTTTCCGATCTTTCGTCGTTCAGCGCGGCGCGGCAGGATGAATCGGAATACGTGTTGTCAAAGTAAATGCAGCCAGACCCAGAGCCGGTTCCTGAATCTTTTAGGCTGATATCACAATCTGGAAGGCTTTTAAATTAGTATAGAGACTATATCTTTTGTAAAAGCATGGTGATAGTATTAGAAAATAACGACAGTGTTTTCACAAGGAGGAATTTTGATTATAAACGGTTCTGCTTCTTGGGATAGTCATGTCGTAGAAAATTTGGAAAAAAGTTTTCTTGATGGTCAAAAAGTTGACTTTTTTATTGGTTCTCCAAAATCCTTATATGATTGCGCCCATGAAAGCGCTGAAAATAACCCCGACAAGATATTTCTTATCGACGAAACTGACGCCAGCTATACGTTTCTGCAAACATTCTCCGATGCTACCCGTTACGCATACTTTTTGAAGAAAACATATGGGATTCGGAAAGGCGATCGGATTGGATTACTGCTGGATACAAGTTATACAAGCCTTGCCATGATCTTAGCTATAAATGCGCTGGGGGCAATTTCTGTCATGCTCCCAACAAAATACAAAATAAATGAAATTGCATTGCTTGTCGAAAAAACCACGCCGAAATTAATAATATATGGGGATAAGTTCAGCTTATTACCAGATTTCGAGGTCCCGAATTTAAAATTATTCAAAATCTCAAAAGGCGCGCTTGATCTAACGGAAGAAGCTTATAAGGAAAATCTTTCCTGCCTGGAAACAAATCTTGAAGACCCTGCGATCATTATTTTTACATCGGGGACCACATCGCAAGCAAAAGGAGTTATCTTAAAAAACTATAACGTTATTCATGCCATTGTTTCTTATGCGCGAATATTAGGTTTTTCTGGAGACGACAGTTCTGTCCTTTGTACACCTATGTACTATGTTACGGGATTAATTGCGATTTTTGGGCTGTTGTTGTTTTTAGGCGGAACAATTTATATTCATTCAAAATTCAACGCAGTTCGAGTTCTTGAGACGGTTCGTCGTCACAAAATTACTTTTCTTCACGGGTCTCCTACGGTATTCTATTTGCTTTTAAATGAGCAGGGAAGTTTTCCCGTTTTACCTTCGCTAAAAAAAATAATTTGCGGCAGCAGCAATCTTCCGAAAGATCGAATTTCGGATATTTATAGATGGCTGCCGGAAGTTGATATCCGTACCGTATATGGATTGACAGAAACATCCTCTCCCGGCACAATCATGCCGCATAACACAGCAACAAGTTCCGCAATAGGATCTTCCGGGAAACCAATTCCGGGATTTTCAGTTAAGATCGTCGATAATACAGGAAATACATTAGGGCAAAATCAACACGGCGAAATCTTAGTCAAAGGTACAAACGTATTCAATCATTACTATGGAATTGACGACAGCCCGCTTATTAATGGATGGTTCCCAACCGGAGATATCGGTTATATAAACTCTCTCAACTATTTATTTATCGTTGATCGCAAGAAAAATATGATAAACCGTGGCGGAGAAAAGATCTGGAGTTATGACATCGAAAATGAGCTTTGTAATATTCCGGGAATTATTGACGCAGCAGTAGTGGCAATTCCCGACGAGAAATATGGTGAAATCCCTGCCGCTGCTGTCGTCCAAAACCATGAAAATAAGCGGACGAAATCTGAAATTATCAATCACTTAAAAACCAGATTGGCGAATTTTCAAATTCCTGAACGTATTTTATTTTTACGAGAAATTCCACAAACTGCAAATTTAAAACAAGACAAAAAAAAGATTGTCAATTTATTCTTATCAAGGGAGAAAGAAGAATGAGAAAACCGGTTTTCATGTCGGGAAAAGACGCCGCAGAATTGATCCAAGACGGCTCGACCGTCTGCACTATTGGAATGACACTCGTATCGGCAGCAGAGACAGTTCTTAAAGCGATCGAAGAGCGGTTTCTAACAACGGGACATCCAAATCATCTAACATTATTGCATTCCTGCGGACAAAGTAACAAGGATCGGGGAATTCAACACTTTGCACACGAAGGATTATTATCGCGGATTATTGGCGGTCATTGGGGTCTGCAACCCAAAATGATGCAGCTCATTTCGGACAATAAGATACTTGCATACAATTTACCTCAAGGGCAATTAGCTCAGCTATTTCGTTCAATGGCAGGCGGAGAACCGGGCAAAATAACAAAGGTTGGTCTCGGAACATACATTGATCCTCGTCTCGGCGGCGGAAAAATGAATGAGAAAACTCAATCGATGCCCGATATCGTTGAAGTGATCAACATTGACAATGACGAATTTATGCGATATTTGCCGGTTCCAATCGATATTTGTATCATTCGTGGCACATATATTGACGAAAACGGAAATCTAAGCACAGACGAAGAAGCAATGATGCTTGAAGTTTTTCCTGCTGTTTTAGCATGCAAAAAATTTGGTGGAAAAGTCATCGCACAGGCCAAATATAAGGTAAAAAGCGGGAGTTTACATTGCAAGCGTGTCACAATCCCAGGCGTCTTTATCGATGCCGCCGTAATTTGCCCGAATATTGACGAGGACCACCGTCAAACACATAGTTTCGTTATGAATCCCGCTTATTGCGGTGATATAAAAACTCCGGATGAAAAGACCGATATTTTGCCCATGTCAGTCCGAAAAGTTATCGGAAGACGCGCTCTGATGGAACTGAAAGCGGATGATATCTTAAATGTCGGGACCGGTATTCCAAGTGATGTAATCGGGCCAATTATGGCGGAAGAAGGAATTGAAAATCTCTGTACTGTAACGGTTGAATCCGGAATTTACGGAGGAACCCCCATGGGAGGGATTGATTTTGGTATTGCAAAAAACAACTTCGCTTTAGTTCGGCATGATGATCAGTTTGATTTTTATAACGGTGCAGGTGTCGACGTTACGTTTATGGGCGCCGGCGAAATGGATCAGTTTGGAAACGTTAATGCAACAAAATTAGGATCCAAACCAACCGGAGCAGGCGGATTTATTGATATTACAACAAACGCCAAGCATGTAGTATTCTGTTCAACGTTTACAGGGAAAGGGTTGGAATGCAACTTTGAAAACGATCAGCTCAATATTACACAAGAAGGGAAAATTATCAAGTTCGTTAAATCCGTTCAGCAGATTTCATATAACGGTGATATTTCGAGAAATAAAGGACAAAAAATGCATTATGTAACTGAACGTGCAGTTTTTGAACTCCGTCCTGAAGGCCTGGTTCTTATCGAAATCGCACCTGGGATAGATTTAAAAACGCAGATTTTAGACCTGATGGAATTTAGCCCCGTAATTGCCAACGACATTAAATTAATGCCAAAAGCGATATTTTATGGAAACAGGCCCTATGGTCTCTGCGAATATTTACTTAGCAAATCGTAAAAGGAGAAGATATGAGATTAAAAGATAAAGTTTCAATTGTCACAGGCGCAAGTCGCGGCTTAGGAAAAGGCATCGCGATCAAGTTAGCCGAAGAAGGTTCGAAAGTTATTTTGGTAGACATAACGGCTGCAACAGATACCTTCGAAGAAATCAAAGCTAAGGATGGAACTGCCTTTATTTACACAATGGACATCACAGATGAAGGCGAGGTCGAAAAAATGATTGAATTCACAATCGAGAAGTGCGGAACATTAGATATCTTGGTGAACAATGCCGGCATCAATCGAGATGGAATTCTCCATAAGATGACGAAAAATAATTGGAATGATGTTATCAACGTCAACCTGACCGGTACTTTTCTCTGCACCAGAGAAGCGTTGAAATATATGCGTTCTAAAAATTATGGGCGTGTTATCAATATTTCTTCCGGCAGCTGGTTGGGGAATATAGGACAAGCCAATTATGCAGCTTCAAAAGCTGGGGTTGTCGGATTGACAAAAACAGCTGCAAGAGAAAATGCTAAAAAAGGTATTACATGTAATGTCATCTGTCCCGGTTTCATTGAAACAGATATGACGCTTCGCCTTAAAGATGTTAATGATGGGGCAGCGTGGGATAGCATGATGTCGAGAATTCCAATGGGATATGCAGGGAAACCAACTGATGTAGCTAACCTGGTTGCATTTCTTGCATCGGACGAGGCTTCATATATCACTGCCGAAGTTATTAATGTCGGCGGGGGAATGATTGTATAAAGGAAAAAAATATGAATCTAAAGGAATGTGTAATCGTCAGCGCCGCCAGAACTCCCGTAGGAAATTTTGGTGGAAGCTTAAAAGATATCAGTGCAATAGAATTAGGTGCGATGGTCGTTAAGGAAGCTGTTCGCCGCGCAGGCATACCAACAAACCTTATCGACGAAGTCATCGTCGGTCAAGTCGGACAAATCGCTGAGTGCGGTTTTATTGCAAGAGCAATTAGTTTAAAAGCCAATTTTCCAGAAACAACGACCGCGTTTTCCGTGAACCGTCAATGTGGATCCGGACTTCAAGCAATTGCGAACGCAGTCATGGAAATTCAAACAGGATTTGCAAATATCGTCGTTGCGGCCGGAACCGAAAACCTTTCTCAGCTTCCATATTATGTTCGCGATGCCCGCTGGGGCGCCAGAATGGGGCATAAAGTTTTCGAAGATGGCGTCATTGATATTCTTACTTGGCCCCTTTCAAACAGCCATAATGGAATTTCCGCAGAAAATGTTGCAAGACAATACAACGTATCTCGGGAGGAACAAGACAATTTTGCATTAGAAAGCCATCGCAAAGCTGTCGCTGCAATCAAGGATGGAAAGTTTAAAGACGAGATACTGCCGGTTGAATTAGTAGACAGAAAAGGACGAGTCACTATTTTCGACAAAGACGAAGGTCCGCGAGAAAATCAGACAATTGAACAGCTCGCGAAATTAAAACCATGTTTTGTAAATGATGGGAAAGGAACGGTCACAGCCGGAAATTCTTCGAGTCTGAATGATGGAGCGGCAGCTATCGTGATTATGTCACGAGAAATGGCTCAAAAACTCAAGATAAAGCCCCTAATGACGATACGCGGATTTTCTGTCGCGGGGAATAGTCCCGATCTAATGGGTTATGCCCCGAAATTTTCCAGCGAGAAGCTTGCCCAAAAGCTTGGTATTGATTTGAAAAAAATTGATATGTTTGAAATTAATGAAGCTTTCGCAAGTCAAGCGTTCGCCGTTAGGCGGGATTTAGGTTTAGATATGGATAGAGTCAATATCTATGGCGGCGGGATCTCAATCGGGCACCCGATCGGTGCGACCGGTTGTATTCTTGTAACGAAAGTTTTATACGAGCTTCAAAGATCCGATAAAAAAGACGCTATGGTAAGCATGTGTATTGGCGGCGGGCAGGGAATCAGTATGTACTTTGCAAAAGATTAGCATTCAAAAAAACACAAAATTCCAGAGGGTGCTTATTAGTTTTACGACTCTAATAAACACCCTCTTTTGATTACTTCATCTGCAAGAGAAAGAATTTTCCTTCGAAATCATTATTGATTTATTCATATGCCGCGGGATAAATAACTTCAGCTTGGGCAGCATCTTCAGGATATACAGCGACAAGATTACCGCCTTGGAACTGCCCAATGGTTAATTTCCCAGCTAAATTCGTATGCAGATATTCGTAACTGCCAATCGTCGTACCGTCACAAAACTCGATTACGTTGTAAGGCATAATTATTTCAGTGCCGTCATAGAATTTATCCTTGATCGAAATCTTAATTAGTTCATCTCTGATATTGTCATGGGTCAATTCACCGCCGGCATCTAGAATATTCTTTGCTGCTTCAGCAATTACGTAAACAACTGTGAACGCTTCGGCAGAATGACCATTCATAGCTTCTTTCGAAAATTCCTTGAAAGCATCAGAAATCTTAACACCCTTCGCTCCTTCGATAAATTCTGTTGCAACGGATATACCGTTGGCGCCATTCCCAATCGCTTTAGCATAAGAGGCCTCAGTATAACCATTACCTTTACAAATCATTATCGCAGGTTTGTACCCTTGTTCAGCCATGGTGTTTGTCAGCAGAATCGCGTCGGACACGTACTGATCCGCAATCAGGACATCAGCATTGGCATCCTTTAATTGCAAAACTTCAGATGTCAAGTCAGCAGCGCCAGAAGAATAAGTCACGATACTTACAACAGTAAAATCGTTTTCGTCCGCAAAATGCTTAGCCCATTCAATCGTCTGTTGTCCGACCTCTGAGTTGTCGGCACAAATCGCCATTGTCTTCAGATCGAGGCTGTTCGCGTCGCTATAAGATCGACCGAATGCGACCATGTCCCGCATAAACATCATATTTGTCGGTGCAAGCCGGAAAAAGTACTGATACCCATTCGCAGTCAAAGCATCAGATGTCGCATTTGCAGTAATAAAAGGAACGCCGTATTGTTCGCCTATCTGCGATGCGGTCAAAGTTACGCTGGATTGATAAGCGCCCATAATAATGTCAACTTTTTCCTCATTAATCAATCGTTCAGCTTCAACCATTCCGACAGCACTGTCCCCTTGCGAATCGCCCCAAACAACTTTAAGCTGATATCCGTTGATTCCTCCGCTTGCATTAATTCTATCAATCGCGAAATTAATTCCGAACTGCATTGTCTTTCCGGAATCCGCCATTGAACCACTTAAAGGATAAAGACCACCGATCAAAATGGTTTTATCCTCATCTGTCTGCGATCCGGAAGACTTTTTATCGCATCCTGAAAAAGCCATCGTTATAACCAGCAGACATAAAACAACAGCATAAAACGTTTTTCTATTTTTCATTTTTTTCTCCTTTTATAAATTTACGAAAACATATGTTGTTTTCGTTAGAAACCAAGATATGCTTTTTTGATATCAGGATTTAGCAGCAATTCTTCAGCTTTTCCTTCAATCGAAATTCGGCCGTTCTCAATTACATACCCCCTGTCGGCTAATTTCAGAGCTTTTCTTACGTCCTGCTCAACAAGTATGATCGCAATGCCTGATTCGCTCGCTATTTGCCGGGATATATCAAAAATATTATCCACAATATTCGGAGCAAGTCCCAATGATGGCTCGTCAATAAGCAGCAGCTTCGGCAACCCCATCACACCCCTGGAAAAAGCGACCATCTGTTGTTCTCCTCCTGATAAAGAACTGGCTAATTGATTCGCACGTTCTTTTAACTTAGGGAACCAGGAAAATACCTTCTCCAGCGATTCCTTCTTCCTGCGTCTCGATTCAGAGCTGCTGCATCCTAATTCAAGATTTTCATAAACCGACATTTCCGGGAATAGCTGCCGTCCTTCAGGAATAAGGATGATACCGTGATCAATATATTCACGCGCCGTTCGCCCAGCCAAATCGATATCCTTATAACGAATCGATCCACCGCAAGGATTTATCATCCCGCTGCAAGCATTAACTGTCGTACTTTTACCCGCGCCATTACTCCCGACAATCGCAACAATTTCTCCTTCATTAATATATATCGACTCTTTCCAAATCACTTGTATATCGCCATATTTAACTTCAAGGTTTTCTACTTCAAAAAGTCTATCGCCCGACATATTTAATGGTCTCCTTTCCCCAAATAAATTTCAATTACTAATGGGTTATTCATAACCTGTTCGGGTGAACCCTCAGCTACCTTTTCTCCGTGATGCATTACGATCACCTCCTCGCAAAGATTCGTAACCGCATGCATAACATGTTCGATCAATAAGATCGTCGTCCCGTTTTCATTAATCTTGCGAAAAAGGTCAATAGCTTCACCAATTTCAGTCGTGTTTAATCCGGCCATTACCTCATCCAATAGCAGGAGATCAGGATCGGTTGCTAAAGCTCTTGCGACTTCAAGCCTTTTTCTATAAGGCGTTCCCATTTCTCCAGGCAGCCAACTACGACGTTCAAAAAGACCGGTAAATTGAAGAATCTCCTCAGCAAAACTTTTAGCAGCGCTCGCAGACCTGAATTTTTTCCGACCAAATAAGGCGCCAGAAATAACGTTATCCAATACCGACATATGCCGCAGCGGTTTCATAATTTGAAAAGTCCGCGCAATTCCCATATCTGAATAACTATGAGAGGGCATTCCGGTGATATCTTTCCCTTTGTAAAAAATTTTGCCGGAAGTAGGAACGAAAACACCGCTAATCATATTAAAAACCGTCGTTTTTCCTGCGCCATTTGAACCGATAATGCCGGTAATCGAACCTTCTTCAACCGTAAAACTAACGTCTGAAACTGCCCGTAAACCGCGAAAATTCTTAGTCAAGCGCTCAATTTTAAGCATTTCAGAGATATCGCTCATTGTTCAACTCCTTCCGCATCAAGAAGCGGACCTCGTTCAAGCGTGAGTTTCTTTTTTTGCTGCATTGAATTCCACCAGCCAAATAACCCAGATGGTTGGAATAAAACGACCGCTATCAAAATAATAGAATAGACGACTAAGTTTGAACCAGGGAGCTGGCTTCCAAGCGTTGAATTCAGATATTGTGATAGAGGGACAATAATCAACGATCCTAAAAGCGGTCCTTCCACCGTGCTGATTCCGCCGATAACAGCAGGCAATACGAATTCCAATGATTTATTCTGCATCATCAATTCTGGACTAATATACCGGACATAGCAGGCATAGAACACACCCATTATCCCGGTCAGACCACAGCTTATAAAAGCTGCGATCATTTTATATTTTTGTGGCTCAATACCTATCGCGCTCGCCGTTCCTTCATCTTCACGAATTGTTTTAAATGCGTATCCAAGTTTAGATTCACTAATATACCTTACGATAAGATAAAGAATAAAGAGTAGAAATAATCCAACATAGAAGTAGTGGGTTTTGTTCCTGAAAGCCAGCATCCAAAACGATTCTTCTCTCACAATTTTAAGGATCATGCCTTGTCCGGAACCGACAAATTCCCAATTTATAAAAATATTCCGAAACGCCTCGCCAAAGGCAATTGTTGCAAGTGAAAAGTATGCCCCTTTCAATCCGAAACACGGACTCAGCAATAAGGTCATTACAATTCCTACAACAAAGAAAGCAATTATCATCGAAATCCATGGGGAAATATCCAAAAAACTATATAATACTGCGCCAATGTAGGCTCCCAAAGCGGCAAACGCACCATGGCCAAGCGAAATTTGTCCGATCATCCCACCTAAAATACTCCACGCAAGAGAACAACCTGCGATATAGACCGTCATGATAAGAATGGCCAGTATGTATGGCTTCTGAAATACAATAGGAAGTGTAGCCGAAACAAGAAAACAGCAAACAATAACTATGATTGACTTATTTTTAGAAAAGAATTCCCTTGCTTCCATTTGTTAAGCCCTTCTTTTTGCCTGGATTCGATGTTTTATAATCAGGATCACTACAAAGCACAAATAAACTAAGGTTTCTTTATAAGCAGAGCCGACAACAACGGCGCCAACCGTCTCAAGACAACCAAGAACCAGGCCTCCAAAGAACCCACCTACAATATTCCCCAACGTTCCAATTGTCACCACAATAAAAGATCTGGTTCCATACGTAACTCCCACTGTGGGAAAAACATAGTAATAAGACATCAGACAAGCCCCGGCTATGCCCGCAATCGCGGCGCCCAACCCATAAGTACACGCATAAACAATTTTTGAATTTATCCCGCAGACATCGGCGCCAAGTCTATTTTGTGAAGTTGCGCGGATTTGTTTTCCGATAGTTGTTTTTTTAAGGAACAAGAATAATAACACAGTGATAATTATCAATATTCCGAAGCTGATTAATTTATTTGCGCTGATCAGTGCGCCGCCGATCGAAATTGTTGTATTACCAAGATGGCTCGGCACCGTTTTGTAATTCGTACCAAAGATTAGTTGCATGCTGCTGCTAAATAAAATACCAAAACCCGCGGTAAGAAATAACACATTTGTATCATCATCGTCGATCCGAATTGATCTCGTAATTAATGTCGCTTGCAGAAGAACGCCGAAAATGAACATTGCAATCACAACGATCGGAATTGATTCGAACGGGCCCAGACCGATCATCTCATATAAGACATAGGAACAGTACATTCCTAACATCAGTAATTCGCCCTGACAAAAGTTAATCACTTTCATAACGCCGAAAATAATCGTTAAGCTCATCCCAATCAGAGAATAAATCCCTCCAATCATGATCCCATTGAGCAAAGCTTGGAACAGTGTATTTAAATTCATATCTTTTCCTCCTTTTACTTGCCAAGGTAACCGCCATCAACCGGGATAACCGCTCCGGAGATGTATTCTGAAAGATCCGAAGCAAGAAATGCAGCTAAACCCTGAATATCTTCAACCTTTCCCCAACGTCCCATTGGAATCCTCGATGTAATTTCTTGATAAAAAGAGGGGCTGTTGCTCCTTATATCTTCTGTTAACTCGGTTTCGATATATCCGGGAGCAATCGCGTTAACCCTAATTCCTTTCTGAGCCCATTCATTTGACAATGCTTTTGTTAATTGTGCGACACCTCCTTTACTGGCCGAATATGCAGGGATGAAAACACTACCGAAAAAAGAGCACATCGACGCAATATTGATGATGGTGCCTTTTCCTTGTTGGCACATTAATTTAGCCACTTTCTGTGAAACAAAAAAGACAGCATTTAAGTTTATTTCCAATATTTCACGCCATTTTTCTTCGGGATAATCCAATGCCGAACTTCGAAATTGAGCCCCTGCGGAATTCACTAAAATATCAATTTTTCCGCCCAAATAATCTCTGGTAATTTCTATACACTTATCGAAATTATCAGTTTTCATCAGATCAACAGGAACAAAATTTACTTTTGCATCTTCTGTAGACAAACTTTTAGCAACTTCTTTACCCGATTCACTTCTGCCCCAAATGACAACTTCGGCGTTCAATTGATGGTAAGCTTTCGCAATACTCAGGCCTATACCCCTTGTGCCGCCGACAACAAGAGCTTTCTTATTTAGTAAATTAAGTTCGCCAATACCTAACATTCTTTTTCCTTAAGTTGAATTCCAACGTTAATCGCTCTCATTACGCGTTCTGATGCATTCTCCAAATATTTTCCGGCATGAACACAAGCCTCCTCAATTGTCATAGGTTTACAGACAGATGGTTCAAGCGTCGAAATTCCCGATTTATATAATGGCTCAACCCCATCAGAAATTGAACCGCCAAGCGCAATAACGGGCTTGTTATATTTTGTTGATCTCGACCTGATTCCCGCAATCACTTTCCCAAAAACTGATTGTTCATCAATTTTCCCCTCGCCGGTCACAACTAAATCCGCCCATTCGATTAATTTGTCAATTTCCAACATATCCATGACGAATTCAACGCCGCTTAGAAGTTCCGCGTCTAAAAAACCTAATAAAGCAAATCCGACCCCACCAGCAGCCCCGACGCCAGGGATTTGCCTGATTTTTTTATGAATTGATTTCTCAACAATATCTGCGTAGTGACTTAAATTTTCATCGAGGATCAAGACCTGGTCTTCATTTGCGCCTTTTTGCGGTCCATAAATAAATGAAGCTCCATTTTTACCGATCAACGGATTATTAACATCGCATAAAACTTTTAATTTTGATTCGCGTAATCTTCTATCAAGACCTTCAGTATCAATTATAGATACCAAGCCTAATGATCCGCCCCCAAAGGAAATTTCATTGCCAGAATTATCTTTGAACGAAACACCCAAAGCTTGAAGCATACCTACGCCACCGTCATTTGTAGCAGATCCGCCTATACATAGAAAAATCTCTCGGCAACCTAAATCTAATGCGCTCTTTATTAGCTCGCCAAAGCCAAAGGAAGTCGCGTTCATAATATCCAGTTTATCCATATCGATCAATGTCAACCCTGAAGATTCAGCCATTTCGATAATAGCGCTCCCATTTTTTAATTCGCCAAACCTTGCAAAGATAAGATCACCGTTAGGGTTACGAACTTGAACCTCGTGATATTTGCCCCCTAAAGACTGTACCAACGAGTCCATCGTTCCTTCCCCGCCATCTCCTATCGGAGCGCAGACAATATTCGATTCAAGAAAAACCCTACGAATGCCAGATTCAATTCTTGCCGAAGCCTCAAGACTGGAAAGACTTCCTTTAAATGAATCAGGCGCAATAAGAATATTCATACAATAGAACCCTTGTATTTTTATCAAAAGTCTGTTATTAATTGAGCCGTGAATTTTTCGTTCACTGTAAGAACGATGATAAGTTGGCTACCCTTTTTTGGCAATGTTATGAGAAATAATTTTGATACCGTCAAATTTGGTTCGAGGAATAATTCACGAATTGTTAAACCCATTAATTTCAGAGAAATACAGTGCTAATAGCAATGGCCCAATCTCACTGATTTTACGCGGGTTATATCCTGTAACAAGCCTGATTTTTTCTAACCTGTACTGTAACGTATTTTTGTGAATATAGAGTTTCGCAGAAGCTTTTGATAAAGACCCATCGTATGTAACATAATAATGCAAACATTCCATCATTCGTGAAATATCTTCGTCTGAGCACCCTGAAAATATACTCCTGATAAATTTCTTACGAGTATCAGCCTGTATATCATTTAAAATCATGTAGATATTCTTGCTGTTATACATCAATATTTTTTCATGATTAGCTAATGTGCGAGATATTTGACATGCCATTTCAGCTTCTCTGAATGAACGCCTTACATCATCAATGACCTCATTTGCCAAAGTGCCAATACCGGTAACCAAACGGCAGTTGAATGCTTCTTCAACCTCAGTTGAAAGTCTTTCAAGAAAAGAAAAGACACTATTCTGATCCTTAGAAACAAAGAAGCAGACTAACTTCATTCCCATAACGAAAAGAAGTTGTTGTGAATTCCTCTCAATGGAATTCCTGAAAATGTCGGAAATCTGCCGGAATTTTTTCCGGATTTCGGTTTCATCCGGATTTTCCACCTCATCAAAATCGACTTGGGTTACAGAAATAATTCGAGGCAAGTCTAATTGAATACCCAAAATATTCGCGTTTTTTGATAGAGTGCCGCTATCCTGATTATATAACCATTCTAAAGCAAAATTATTCCTGGCGTCAATCATAACTTGCTTTTGATTTTCGCGAATCGCCTCCGATATGAGGATTTCTGTCATTTTTTTGATTACCGACCCTAATGCGCCCACTTCTTCGACAGAACCGGTAATCCCGACAACGCCTACGCATTGTTCATTAATAAATAGAGGCAAATTAATTCCGTTTTTTGCACCGATAAAATTATCCGAAGAATCGACCGTCAATTGTGTAAGTTTCTCTTCAATGATTCTTCTCGCCCCGCCATGGAGCGTTCCAATCCGACTGATATCTGTGCTCGCAATAATTACACCCAATTCATCCATAATATTTATATGTTTGTTGATTACATCGCCAATCTCGTCCGCTATCCGCTGCATTTTTGTTTTCGAAATTATCATAAGATCCTCTTTCCTATCCAAAGACGAACTGAATAATTCATGATAAGCACACCAATTCGTACAATATCTCCCCTTGTAACCAGAAAGTATTTATCAATAATTATCTGACATCAATTTTTGGAGACTCATTTTTTTAATGGATTATATTCGACTCTATAAGAGAAAACGATAGAGCGTATTATTTGACCCATCTTCCATCCCCACGCAATTCCGAAGCCAATTGTATTAAAATTACAGGTATGAAGAAAAACTGCCAGCCAACCCTGATCGAAGCCGTTCCCAATTTCTCCGATGGGCGTAATCCCGAAACGATCGAAGCGCTCCGGAACGCCGTCCGCCTGACCCCGTCCGTCCGTCTCGTCAACGTTCATCAGGACGCCGACCACAACCGCTCCGTGTTCACGCTGATCGGGGAAGGCGAACCGCTGCGCGAATGCGCGCTGAACCTCGTCGGCGTCGCCGCCGAACGGATCGATCTCGAAACCCAGCGCGGCGTTCATCCGCGAATCGGCGCAACCGACGTCGTCCCGTTCGTTCCGCTGCGGAACGCGTCGATGGACGACTGCGTCCGCTTAGCGCGCGAGGCAGCGCGCCAAATTTCCGAACGCTATCCGATCCCGACGTATCTTTACGCGCTGGCGTCGATCCGCCCGGATCGAACGAAACTGTCTGAGCTGCGCCGGGGAAATTATGAGCGACTGAAAACGGCGATCGGGAACGATCCATATTTCGAACCGGATTTCGGCCCGAAACGGCTGGCCTCCGCCGGGGCGACCGCCGTCGGCGCGCGCCCGATCCTGATCGCGTACAACGTTTTTCTCGTTTCGAACCGGGTCGACCATGCGAAAGAAATCGCAAAAAAAATCCGCGAATCGAGCGGCGGACTTC